>JABCYV010000113.1 GCA_013290025.1 Acidobacteriota bacterium | reverse complement strand
GTAAAACTGCGTGGCTCGTATTCACGCTCGTCCTCTGTTTTGCGACCTTGACCCTGGGACAAACCAGAAGCACCGAACGCGAAGGAAAGTCAACCGAGCAGCCCACCGTCGCCGAGAACCCAGCCCACCCCCCCAAGAATGAGGATCCACTGTTTAAAGGGATGAAGTACCGGGTCATCGGACCGTTCCGCGGTGGCCGGTCGCTCACTGCGTCTGGCATTCCTGGCGACCCGACCACCTACTACTTCGGTGCGACCGGGGGAGGAGTATGGAAGACCACTGACGGCGCTGTCAGTTGGACATCAGTCTTCGATAAACAAGCGGTATCTGCTATCGGTAGCCTGGCGGTCGCACCCTCGGATCCAAACATCGTCTATGTCGGCACCGGCGAAGCCTGTATCCGCGGCAACATCTCTCATGGCGATGGAATTTATAAAACTGTCGATGGAGGTAAGACTTGGAGGAACGTAGGCCTACGCGACTCGCGAGCCATTGGCAAACTAATTGTCGACCCCAAGAATCCCGATATGGTGTTCGTGGCCGCGCTCGGTCATCCCTTCGGTCCCAATAGCGAACGCGGAATCTTTCGCACCACCGACGGCGGCAAGAACTGGGAGAAGGTTCTCTATAAAGACGAAAACACCGGTGGTATCGACATTACCTTCGACCCGCATAACTCCCACATTCTGTTTGCCTCCTTGTGGGAGGCTCGGCGCACGCCCTGGAATCTTTCCAGCGGCGGACCCGGCAGCGGTCTATATCGCTCCAACGACAGCGGAACAACCTGGAAAAGACTCGAAGAACACGGATTGCCCAAGGGTCCATACGGGCGAATCGGCGTCGCTGTCGCGGCCAATTCCGAGCGGGTCTATGCCCTTATCGAAGCCCAGGAAGGGGGTCTGTACCGCTCCGATGACAGCGGTGAGACCTGGCAACTGGTAAGCGACAATCGCGCCTTCTGGCAGCGCGCCTGGTACTACATGCATATCATTGCCGATCCCCAGGATCCGGAAGTGCTCTATGTGGCGAATGTTGAGTTCTACAAATCGAGCGATGCTGGACGCACCTTCAACAAAGTGAAAGTTCCTCATGGTGACAACCACGGCATGTGGATCGACCCGAGAAATTCGCGGCGCATGATCGTCTCCAACGATGGCGGTGTCACGGTGAGCCTTGATGGCGGAAAGACCTGGACCGCCCAGAATAACCAGCCGACGGCGCAGTTCTATCACGTGACCACGGACACTCGCACACCGTACTTTGTCTACGGCGCGCAGCAGGATAACAGCACGATTGCCATCGCCAGCCGTAGCGATGCGGCCGTGATCGATCGGCCGGATTGGTATGACGTCGGCGGTGGGGAAGCCGGCTATATTGCGCCCTATCCTCCTGACCCAAACATCGTCTATGCCGGCGATTACGAAGGAAAGATCACGCGATTCGACAAGCGTACCGGCCAGCTCAAAAATATCGCGGAACATCCCGAAATTAGCGATGGCGAAGGCGCTGCTAATCTCGAGCACCGCTTCCAGTGGACCGCACCGATCATGATCTCACCCCACGATCCCAATACCCTCTACCACGGCGGTGAGCGCTTGTTTAAGACCATCGACGGTGGCGTGCATTGGGAGGGCATCAGCCCCGATCTGACTCGGAATGACAAAAGCAAGCAGCAGACTTCGGGTGGTCCAATCGATAAAGACGATACCGGCACCGAGTACTACGACACCATTTTTGCCCTCGCCGAATCGCCAGTAACCAAAGATTTGATCTGGGTGGGAACCGATGACGGTTTGATACAAATCACCCGCGATGGCGGGAAGAACTGGACCAACATCACACCGAAGGACTTGCCGGAGTGGAGCCGCATCAGCCAGATAGACGCTTCGCCACATGATGCCGGCACCGCGTACGCGGCCATGGATCGCCACCAGTTGGACGACCTGCGCCCTTGGATCTATAAGACCAGCGATTACGGCAAGACGTGGACCAAGATCACCAAAGGAATTCCGGATAGCACGTTTGTCCGGGCAGTTCGTGAAGATCCTAAAAAGCGCGGCCTGCTGTACGCCGGCACCGAGACCGGCGTGTACGTTTCTTTTAACGCTGGCGCGGATTGGCGTCGCCTTCAACTCAACCTTCCAACGACCCCGGTTCATGATCTTGTCATCAAAAACAACGATCTCGTACTGGCAACTCACGGCCGTTCATTCTGGATCCTTGATGACCTATCGCCGTTGCGTCAGTTCAATGATCAAGTTGCCAGCGAGGACGTCCACCTCTACACACCTGCGGCTGGTTATCGCATTCAGGTCCCTGAGGATGAAGAGGCTGCAAAGTCTGTGCTGGTAGGCCAGAACCCACCCACAGGGGCCGTAATCTATTACTTCGTCAAGCAAGCGCCCAAGGGTGAGACGACGATCGAGATCCTGGATTCCGCAGGCAACGTCATCCGCAAGTATTCCAGTAGCAAGACCGAAGAGCTCAGTGAGCCGTTGAACCCGGAAGATAAAAAGCCGGAGAAACAGATCAAAGTCGAAGCCGGCCTGAGTCGCTTTGTCTGGGACCTGCGATATGAAGGGACCAGCCGCGTGCCTGAATACTACTTATTCGAGTACAAGGACGGTGTTCGCGGGCCTCGTGCGGTGCCAGGCAAATATCAGGTGCGCTTGACGGTTGAAGGCAAGAGTCAGACTGCTCCGTTCGAAATCAAGCTGGATCCGCGGCTCAACGTCAGCCAGGCGGATCTGCAGAAACAGTTTGATCTTGGCCTGCAAATTCGCGATGAAATCAGTCGTATTTATGACGCGGTCAACCAGATTCAGGACGTGCGCGCACAGGTCGACGGGCTGAGAAAGCGTCTGCCCGAAAGTGATAGCACTAAGCCCATCCGCAACTCAGCTCATGACCTGGATCAAAAGCTGGTTGCGGCGCGTGACGATTTGATTCAAATCAAAGTGAAGGCCAACGAAGATTCTCTCGCCTATCCCCAAAGGGTTGATGCCAAGCTAGCGTCTCTGGCCATCGCAGTGATAGGCGGCAATGATTCTGCTCCCACTGAGGCTTCTTACCAGGCTTTCGCGAAGCTCAAGAAGCAGACCGACGATTATCTGGCGCACTGGTTGGAGCTTCAGAGAACGGATCTCGCGGCTTTTCAGAAGATGACCGCGGGGCAAAACATTCAGGCCATCGTGGTCCCGGCGGCCGAAACAACGACGTCGGGAGGAGAGGAACCTCGGTAGGGTTGGGGGGGACCAACAGGGCGGTTTCGCCCCTGTTTGCCGTTATAATCGCTACCCTTCACGCCGCTTCACCGCACGCGCAGATCAACGCTCGTCGATTGGACGGCCGCGACAAATCAGAGTCAGTACCACGAAACTCCGCTGCTTAACAGATCCGCCATACTGTGATGCGGGTCTCGCCTAAAGTCCAAGTCCTGCTGGCCGATGTACCCTAAAGCGAAACTCAAAAGGAATGCGCGCTCCCAGGGGGAGAAACGAGTAAACCTCATGAACAGCATACAAGCTCTTATTGTGGACGATTCCTCAGTCATGCGGAAGATTGTGGAGCGCTCATTACGCCAAGCGGGGATTGAGCTCAGCAAAGTATTCGAGGCCGGGAACGGATCGGAAGCGCTAGCGGTGCTGGAGGAGAATCGAGTAGAGCTGATCCTTTGCGACATCAACATGCCAGTCATGGGTGGCTTGGAGTTTGTAAAGCAGCTTTCTGGCGTGAAGAACGCTAAGGGCGTGCCGGTGGTCATGATCACGACCGAGGGAAGTGAATCGCACGTGTTGCAGGCCTTATCCGCTGGGGCGGGGGGCTACATCCGCAAGCCGTTTACCCCGGATCAGGTCAAGGAACATGTCATTCCCCTCCTCGCGGTGAAAGCGTGAAATGCGCGTGTGAGCACTCCGCTCGAGTGGCGCCGGCGAATCCAGTATCCGCCTAGTTTCCCTCGCTGGGCTCAGTTTTGCGCGGCGGTCGATCCAAATATGGTTGAGACCAGTTCATAGATCTCGGCCACGGCTTCATCCAACTCGAAGGTGAAACGTGCCAGGTCGACGCCGTCAAGCTCGCGGTGATGCTTGGAGAGAACGCCCCAGGCAGGATCGTGAATCAGGTCTACTTTCTGGCGCTCATAGTACCCGTAACCTCCGGGGACTCCTCAGCGAGCTGCAGTTCCCGGCTGAGATACACCAGAGGCAGCAGCCGTCCGCGCAGTCGGTAAACCGGGGCACCGTGGACCATTTCGATCGCGGTACGAACTTGCTCGGCCTCCAGGCGCACCAACTCCAACAAGCTCACTTGCGGAATGGCGTAGCGGTCGCCGCCGCAAGTCACCACCAGCGCCGGGATGATGGCGAGCGTCAAGGGAATTTTGAGCCGAACCGTGGTGCCTAAACCTGTGCTCGATTGCAGGTCCACGGTGCCGCCGATCTTCTCGACGTTGGTTTTGACCACATCCATGCCCACGCCGCGTCCCGAAACATTGGTCACCTTCTCGGCCGTAGAAAATCCGGGCAGGAAGATCAGATTGAAAATCTCCCGCTCTGGCATGCGGGCCGCCTGCTCGGCGGTGATCAGGTGTCGCTCCACGGCTTTTTGCCGGATGCGCTCCGGGTTGAGTCCCGCGCCATCGTCGCTGATTTCGATGTTGACCTGCCCCCCTTCATGGAAGGCCCGCAGAATCAGGCGGCCCGCAGGCGCCTTCCCAGCTTGAACCCGGTCCTGTGGAGGCTCGATACCATGGTCTACCGAATTCCGCACCAAGTGGGTGAGCGGGTCCTTGATGGCTTCAATGATAGTTTTATCGAGCTCGGTTTCCTTGCCTTCCATCTCGATGTTGACTTGCTTGCCGCAGCCGAGCGCCACATCGCGTACAGTGCGCGGAAACTGTCCCCAGATATTCCCAATGGGCTGCATGCGGGTCTTCATGACTCCTGCCTGCAGCTCGGTGGTAATCAGGTTCAGCCGCTGCGAGGCGGCCAGAAAGCTGGCGTCTTGCATCCGGCTGGCGAACTGCAGCACCTGGTTTCGGGCCAGCACCAGCTCTCCAACAAGATTCATTACCTTGTCGAGTAACCCAACATCCACCCGGATAGTGCTGTCCGAGGCGGCCGCGTATGCGCGGGAAGTCTGCTGGATGCGTTTCGCATCCACGATGTCGGACGGTTGCGCCGAGCCTTGTTCCACCGGAATCTCGCCCAGGCGACGGGGGTCGCCTTCCCTTTGCTTCTCGGTCGCAAGCAGGATTTCCGCCGGGGTGACGCCGGCGGTTTGCATCAGAATGTCACCGATCGAAGCCGGCAACGTACCCGCTTCGGAAGCACTGCTCAATACTTGAGCCACTTCGATCTTGGCAGGCGCTTTCAGGGGTTGCTGGAAGCTGGTCAGAGTGGCGATCAGAGCGGAGTCATCGCGTTCGCCTTCTTGTCCCCCTATTTCGATCTGGCTCAGCATCTGCCGAACTGCATCCACCATACTTAGCAGCGCCGTGGTGATCTCCGGAGTCAGCGCAAGTTGCCCATCCCTCAGCCGAGTCAGCAGGTTCTCTCCCACATGCACGACTTTTTCCAGCTTGTTGAAGGCCAAAAATCCGCAGGTACCCTTGATGGTGTGGATAGTGCGAAACACGCCGGCGAGCGCGTCGTTATCCTTGGGGTTCTTTTCCAGGCCGATGAGGTCCCGGTCCAGCCGGTCCAGGTTTTCGGAACTCTCGACCAGAAAATCCTGGACGATGTCGCTATCGCTCATCCGCTACTCTCCCAGATCGGGAATGATTCCGAGAATGATCAATGGGTCGCGACTGCCCATCTTGTGCCCGCACAGGTTCGACACCGCGATCTGTGCGCATGGACCTCCTATTGATTTTTTCCCTGCCTTCTCTCTATATCGTCCGTTCGCATCTCTTCATTAGCGAGTCGATTGCGAAAAACTTGCGTTTTTGACTTTGGCTGGTCGCAAAATCTCAGTTAACCGGACACAGGTCAAAATCACGGCAAAGCTAGTAAGCTGTCTAAGCCTCGACTATTCTGTTGTGGTCTCCGATGGACCAGGCTTACATCTGCGACGCTATTCGAACTCCCTTCGGACGCTATGGAGGGGCCATCTCTTCCATTCGAACGGATGATCTGGCTGCCATTCCTATCAAAGCGCTGATGGATCGCAATTCCCGCGTGGATTGGGCTGCGCTCGACGACGTGGTTTATGGCTGCGCTAACCAGGCGGGAGAAGATAACCGCAATGTGGCGCGCATGGCGCTTCTGCTGGCAGGACTTCCGCAGGAGGTGCCAGGAGATACGGTGAATCGTCTGTGCGGCTCCAGCATGGACGCCGTAGCCATTGCGGCCAGGGCCATCAAGTGTGGCGAAGCGTCGCTGATAATTGCTGGGGGCTTGGAGAGTATGTCTCGTGCGCCGTTCGTTCTCAGCAAGGCGGATTCAGCTTTTTCGCGCTCTACGAAAATGGAAGACACGACCATCGGATGGCGCCTTGTCAATCCTTTGATGAAGGCGAAATACGGGGTGGATTCGATGCCGGAAACGGCGGAGAACGTGGCCGAGGAATTCCAGGTCTCCCGCCAGGACCAGGATGCATTCGCGCAAAGAAGCCAGCAACGCGCGGCCGATGCCATGCGAAGCTGCCGTCTAGCAGAAGAAATCGTGGCAGTGCAACTTCCATCGAAGAAAAGTGATGCGCTGACGTTCTCTCAGGATGAGCACCCGCGTCCGGATACGACGCTCGAAGCTCTCTCAAAACTGAAACCGATCGTGAAGCCGAACGGCACAGTCACGGCGGGTAATTCGTCGGGCGTGAACGATGGAGCCTGCGCGCTCTTACTCGCCTCGGAAGCGGCAGTCAAGAAGGAAGGTCTCACTCCTCTGGGCCGCGTCGTGGCATCGGCCGCGGCAGGAGTGGCGCCGCGCATGATGGGTATGGGTCCAGTCGCCGCTACACGCAAAGTGCTGGCGAAAGCAAACCTGAAGATTGACGAGATGGATGTGATCGAGTTGAATGAAGCTTTCGCCGCGCAAGCCCTGGCCGTATTGCGAGAGTTGGGGATCGCCGATGATGCCGCGCATGTGAATCCTAACGGCGGCGCCATTGCCCTCGGTCATCCGTTAGGCGCAAGCGGCGGGCGTTTGATCGCCACTGCTCTGTATCAACTGAGGAGAACCAAAGGACGCTATGCGCTGTGCACGATGTGCATTGGGGTGGGGCAGGGAATCGCCCTAATTATCGAGAGAGTTTAAGCCCCCGAGGCATCGAGGTATGCAACATCCCTCCAGACTTATTCGACCATTTTCGCCAGGTGCACATCGAAGCCGGTTTTGGGCAGCAGAGACGTCAGTTCGAACGCCCTGAACCCGTCGCCTGTAATTTCCGTGTGGCGATAGAGTCCGGGCTCGCGCTCGACGGTTTCGTGACGGCCTTCCAGATTGTCTAGAAAGCGCTGCGCCGATTTCGTATCAACCTCATATCCCTTAGTTCTGGTAACGACGGCTTCCGCGGCGTAGGAACCCACCAACTTGGGCCAGTATTTCTCCAGCAGGCTGGTGCTGGCGAAAATGTCGGCCCAGACAATCTGGCCATTTACCGCAGCAACCACGCCGACCGCATTCTGATCGCGCAGTTGTTGAATCAGGCTCTGATAGCTGTGCTGAATGGGTTCAGCGACGGAGTCGACCTGTTGTTTCACGTCTTTATTCTCCATCACTCGGGCGTAGGAACTTGTTTCCTGCAGTGGACCAGCCGCGCCTGAGACCATTTCGGAAAGAGAATTCTTTGTCTTCCCGACCTCCGCCCAAACTTGTGCCTGGTCTTTGGCGCCCATGGCTTTGCCGCGCAGCGCAGGTTGTGCCATAGGCGTGCCATTCATCGCATTTCCATCGAATTTTGCGGAAGCACCTGTCCATCGGCCGGGTTCTACGCAGAACACGCTGAGGTCAATCGGATCGCTCTCAGGGGGAATAATACGGTCCTTCCCGATGACGCGATCTTGTTTGCCGCCGGTCACAATCTCACCCGCCAGTAAGATGAGTGGTCGCTTGGAATTGTTCACCAACACCAGTTGATTTACCTGCGCGCCATCGTGCGTGATGGGCACGTGTCGGCGTCGCACAAGCGGCTGCACGCTACCAGATTCCGTTACCACGACTTCGCCTGAGCGCAAGCCTTCGTCCAGCGTAAGGAATCCCCGGGTGTCATGGGTTGTTGCGGCCACTACCGGGAACACAGTCAGATTTCCGTGCCGAATCGGTGCCAGTGCCTTGTATTCGGGGGTTGGCGGAACCTCTCCAGCAGTGGCCAGGCAAGGCGTGAAAAGCAGCAGGCCAGCTAACGCGCCGAGTACTGCGGCCAGAGCAGACAGCTTCATAGTCATAACCTTCCTCTTCCTACGGGCCGAATAGCGACACCCCGGACGCGGGGGGGAGAGCGTCGTGCTCCGGGGTGTCCTCCTCCCAGCCCAACTGAATAGGGAACGACAAATTTCAGGTTCTTGCGTCTAAAAATTGATAGCATCCAGTCTGGCTATGTCTGCCACGACCAACTCCGGTGTCCAATCTGTAGGGGAAATCGCTTTGGGGTTGGAGTCTGTCATGGCAGATCTTTATAAGAAAAGCGCTTGCGAAGCACTTGGATTGAGCTCAGAAAAGTTCGCCACCATCCTCAAAGAAATATGTGAGAAATATCTTCCGGCCGAAGCGACGTCGAGCGAGGTTAGTGAGTTATGCGCGAGCTTGCGAGTGGAAGAGTTGGCGCTGGCTCGCGCCTGCGCCGCCGGTCACGAGCGTGCCTGGGAAATTTTCATGCTGCGATATCGCGAGAAGCTGTATGACATCGCAGCCTACATCGCCAAAGAAAGTTCAGCGGCGCGCGAACTGGCCGACTCGCTCTACGCCGATCTCTACGGCACCATCACCCGCGATGGGCAACGGGTTTCGAAGCTTTCCTCTTATACCGGACGCGGTTCGCTCGAGGGTTGGCTGCGCACCGTAATGGCGCAGGAGTTCGTGAACCGCTATCGCCGGCAGCGTCGGTTGGTGAGTCTGGACGAAGAAACCGAAGAGGGAGTGCAATTCGCCGCCGCCGATCCCGAGCCTGTGGCAGTTGGCGATCCTAGAATCGAATCAGCGACGGATGAGGTCCTGGCTACGCTGTCCGCGGAGGATCGGTTCGTGCTGGCGTCCTATTATCTGGACGAGCGCACCCTGGCGGAGATTGCACGCGCACTCTCGGTGCATGAATCGACCATTAGCCGCAAGCTGGATAAGATGGCCAAGTCCCTGCGCAAGAAGATTTTGGCCGCCCTCGAACGCCGGGGTATGAGCCGCCGCCAGGCCCAGGAGGCTCTGGAAGTTGATGTGCGAGACCTTCGTGTGAACATTCGCAACCGCCTGGTGCAAGAAACTGCATCCACGGCGTTCCCTGAAAAGAAGGCGGCTCCCGCAACGGAAGGGCCGGGGTGAAGAATGCGTGGATGTGGAGGCAATAACGGGAACGTCCCGTAAGCGCAAAAAGCATGGAGCAGGTTCCAAAAATCGTGCGGCAGCGGCTGCAGGCGGTTGCGAAGGCCAAGGTCCACCCTGATCCTGATTTGTTGGCCGGTTTCGCAGAGAAGTCGCTGAGCCAGGGTGAGCGGAATCAAGTGCTGGGGCATCTCGGCCAATGCGGCGATTGTCGCGATGTCGTGTTGCTGGCAGGTGCAGAGCCGGCGTTCGTGGCCGCTTCGACGCAGCCTGCAAGGTTGCCGTGGCTGCGCTGGCCGGTACTACGCTGGGGGACCGCGGCGGCCTGCGTGGTCATCGTAAGTGCCGCTGTCATGCTTCGCCATGAACGCCCGGGGAGGGCGCCATCTCTCACTTCCTTTGATCGGACCCCGCCTGTTGTCGCTTCCCCAAAGCCCGCGGCAGAAGGACAGACCTCCCCGGAAGGCGATAACGTGGCCGCGAACATCGCAGCGCAGTCTCAGCAATCCGGCCCGGAGTTGCCCTCTCCCTCCCGTGAGGCGAAGCGACCAGCAAAGTTAAGAAACGGGAACGGCGGAGTCATTGCCAGCTCACCAGCGCCGGATGGAGGTAGCCGATATGCTGCATCGGCCGCGGCAAAAACTCCTCCTGCTCCTCCGTCGCCGAGAGGGACGGACATTGATCAGCCAGAGCGCTCCATGCAAGCACAAAGGGAGGAAGGCGAGGTTAGCGGTGCCGCCACCACCGTCGACACCGACACCGTAGCCGTGACAGCTCAAGCTGGGCCGGTTACCACCGATCTTGCCGAACTGGCTCCAGAACGGGCGAAGGATGCAAAAGAGCCTCAACTCAAATCGAAGGCGAGCTCGGCCTCGGCTATTGTTGCCGGGGCAAACAACTACAAGCTGTCAACCTCCGGTGCAAGAAACGACCTAGCGTTACAAAAGACCCTCACGCTTGCGCCACGCTGGACCCTGTCTCCCGACGGCGTGCTGGAGCGCTCAATGGACTCCGGCCGAACCTGGGAAACAATATCGGTTCCAGCCACATCGGCCCTACGCGCTCTCGCTGCTGTCGGCCCTGACATCTGGGTCGGAGGTGCAGCCGGAGCGCTGTATCACTCCTCTGATATGGGACGGCATTGGGTCGCAATCACGCCTGCCGCGGACGGCAAGTCGCTCACCGCCGACATCATCGGCGTCACCTTCACCGACGCTGCTCACGGCAAGCTAACCACAGCCAACGACGAGACCTGGACGACCAGCGACGCCGGTCAATCCTGGCAGAAAAAATAAGCATCATTCACTACTCCATCCTCTGATTACTTCTGGCACCATCAGCAAAGTTACCTCGCAAACAGTCGTGCATTACCGAAGTGACGTTTACACCACGGTAGGGTGCGCCTACTATCCAATTCGTGGTTTGGCAGTTCTGGGGGAGGGCTGCCGAGGCGTCCTGAACTGAAAAGTTTAGGGCGCTTTTTATTTGGTGCGTACTGGTTGCGAGATCGGGGTTCAAGCCGGCGATGAGCCCTTGCGACCTATCTTGCTGTCGTGCATCTAACATTGATGTTAGGATATTCAAGCTATTATTTGACTGATTCGCCGATCTAAGGCGATCGGCGCAACCGGAGGGAATGATGGCAGGCAATGGAATTATTGAGGTAACCGATTCGAACTTTGACCAGGACGTACTGAAATCCGACACACCCGTGCTGGTGGATTTTTGGGCAACGTGGTGTGGCCCCTGCCGAGCCATCGCTCCCATTGTCGAAGAGTTGGCCAAGGACTATCAGGGCAAAGTGAAGATCGGCAAAATGGATGTGGACAGCAATAGCGCCACTCCGATGCGTTACGGGGTGCGTGGCATCCCGACGCTATTGGTATTCAAAGGCGGACAGGTTAAGGAACAGATCGTCGGCTACGTTCCGAAAGAAACCATCCAAAAGGCTCTCGACAAGCATTTGGGATAAGCATCCACTTTTTAACGCTCCGCATTCAAGCTGTGAAGACGCCCGGATACCGCATCCGGGCGTTGGTGTTTTCATCGAAGGGACTCCTAACCAGGCAGGTCGATTGCGATTAGTGTCGGAGCATCTCCTTCAGATACTACAAAAAAAGCTCTGATTTTGGGTGGCGCAGCGCTCCAGCGCTGCGGTCAGAGTCCTGAAATTGAGTGAGGGCTCTAGCCCCGGAAGGTCATGCGCTCGGCCCTCTAGCAGTTTGCTGAAAAAGGCATGGTTTGTATCAGGGCACCGCTTTAGCGATGTCGTAACTGGTCCGCATTTACTGCCCCTTTCAGGGGCTGAGGCCACCCAACGTGGGTTTGCAGGAAACTGTTTAGGTGCTGGATTCGCGTCGCTCGTAAACTAAAAAGTCATCCGTGCGCCGACTCGCAGAATCAATAACGGGAACCAACTTCTCCTTCGGGGTGCTCGCATGCAACTCAAGCCCTTCCTCCTTGATGCCTGGCTTGACCAGTACGAACACGACATAGAATTCAACCTCGCTGCGAGCACCGGACCGACCTGGACCGTGAACGACATCCTCGCCCTCGCCGACGACGAAACCCGCCACCGCTTCCTGAACCACAACCTGGTCTACGGCCGCCCCGCCGGCGCCGACAGTCTGCGTGAGGCGATCGCGGAAATGCAGCGTGTCCCGGTAGAGGCCGTCCAAATCGTGACCGGCGCCTCCGAGGCGCTCGTGGCCCTGATGTGGCTGGCCGCCGAGCCCGGCGCGAACGTAATCATCCCGCTGCCTGGATTCACTACTTTCTCGGCACTCCCGGAATCTCTTGGCCTGGAAACCCGCTTCTATCGCGTGCGCCGCGAGAATGGCTTCCGCATCGACTCCGACGAGATCAAGCGGCTCACCGACTCGAAGACCAAGCTCATCCTGGTCAACAGCCCGCACCACCCCACGGGCGCGACCATCGGCGACGGCGAAATGGAAGCCCTGCACGACTTCACCGCCGAGCGCGGAATCCAGCTGGTGAGTGAGGAGGTCTACCATCCCATCTACCATGGAAGGCAAAACGCAATCGGCGGCGCGCCTGCCGCACGCCACCGTGATCGGCGACCTGTCGAAGGCATTTTCGCTTCCCGGCGTGCGCACGGGATGGATGATCGAGCACGACCCCCAGCGCCGCCAGCAATACTGGACCGCGCGCGCCTACTTCTCGATCTGCAACACCACCACCGGAGAAATTCTTTCGGAAATCGCAATCCGCAAACGTGACGTCGTGCGCGGCAAGACCCAGGAAGTCGCCACCCGAAACCTCAAGCTCCTCGAGCGCTTCATGGCGGACCATCGCGACGTACTCGGCTGGATTCCGCCGCAAGGCGGCATGACCGCGTTCCCCTGGCTGGTGAGCGGAGAGAACGACCGCCCGTTCTGCCAGACCGCCAGCGAGCGTGGAATCCTGCTGGCTCCCGGCGATTGCTTCGATGCGCCCTCGCATTTCCGCCTGGGCTTTGCCGCCGCCGGAGACAATTTCTCCAAGGCGCTCGAACGCTTCGGAACATTCGTAAAGAGCTGGTCGGCGAAAATGATCACAGCATGACGGGAACTTGCTGCAAGCGGGGAGGAGTCCAGGTTGAGTTACAGCGCAATCTGTGCTCAGCCCTCTAGTATTTCCTCAGCACTCCAATCACTCGACCCTGAAGTTCGACTGAGGCTGCGGGCACGATGATCGGCTTCATGTTGATATTCGAAGGCTGCAGCCGAATATTGTCGCCTTCGCGATAAAAACGCTTAAGGGTCGCGTCCGTTCTCTCGACTAGCGCAACCACTATGTCGCCATCGTGGGCTGTCTTACTTTTCTCCACCAGCACATAGTCGCCGTCCAGGATGTGTTCGTCCTGCATGGAATCGCCGCGGACCTCCAATACAAAAACTTCTTTTGAGCGGACAAAGTCGGCCAGCGAAATGGTTTCCGGATTCTGCATCGCTTCAATAGGCTGTCCTGCTGCGATCCTTCCCATCAGTGGCAGGACTATGCCTGTATTCACAGCCATGGCCTGCTTCAGGCGCCCTTTGGGGGGCAACAGGTCAATCGAGCGGCTGCGGTTATAATCACGGGTGAGCAAACCCTTTTTCTCCAGATTGGAAATGTGTTTGTGGACCGTAGCCAACGAACTCAGTCCCAGTCCTTCCCCGATCTCCTCGAAGGATGGAGAGTATCCGTTCTTCTGCACAAACTCGGAGATGAAGTCGTAGACGTTACGCTGCCGTCGGGTGATTGCCATGCCGCGATTCTGGGCGAATGGAAGGCGAATGTCAAGGGGTAAGTGAAGTCACGACATATTTCTGGACGACACGAGCTAACTTGATTTCCTCCGAGAGAATCAATTCACGACTTAGCAATTGAAACGAACGACGAAGGACAGGTGTATCTATGCCGATGGTTCAGGTCACAATGCTGACCGGCCGTACGATTGACCAGAAACGCAAGCTAGCGAAACGTATTACGGACGCTATGGTGGAAGAAGCTGGCGCTCGACGTGAATCGATCATCGTAGCTTTCCATGAAGTGACTAAGGAAAGCTATGCTTCGGGCGGTGTGCTGATGGCTGACAAGGGATAAGGAAATTCGTGGGCGAGGGCGCCCGCGACGCTCAATCACCCTAATGGCTCGTACAAGTGGCCTTCCACTCTGTCGGCGATTTTGGGCAATTCCTTCTTCGCGTATTTTAAGAAGTGGGGAGCGGCGCGGTGGGCTTCAAGCGCGGCGTCGTCTTTATATTGCTCGTAGATAAAAAAGCGGCGCGGCTCGGTCTTGTGGCGGTGAACCTGGTAGGTAATGCAACCCGCTTCTTTACGGGATTCCTCCGTCAGCGCTGAAAAGATGCTGACCACTTCAGCCTCACGACCTATTTTTGCCATCCAGGTTACCGCCAGAACTACCATTACTCGCTCCGTTCGTTAAGCCTCGACCTGCGCCCTCGTTTTCCGCTCGGTGAGCGATCTCAACTGCCGGGCAAAATCGTCCACTAATATGGTCTGCTCCCGTCCTGGGCCGGTGGAGACCATCCCGATCCGAGCCCCACTCTCTTTCTCCAAGAAGGTCAAATACTGGCGAGCTGCTTTCGGCAGCTTCTCCATTTGGGTGATTCCCTGAGTAGAAGTCCTCCAACCGGGCATAGTTCGGTACACACATTCGAGGCGATCATAGCCGCTGGCATGCGCCGGGATTTCCATAATCGGCTCGCCGTTGATCTTGTATCCCACACAGACCGGAATCTCAGCCAGCTCATCCAGCACATCAAGCTTGGTTACGACCAACCACGAGATGCCGTTAATCATGCCAGCGTAGCGCAGGAGTGGCAAATCAAGCCAACCGCAACGTCGCGGACGCCCGGTCACCGCGCCATATTCGTTGCCGCGTGCGCGAAGGATCTCACCGGCCGCATCGAGCGCCTCGCTGGGGAACGGCCCACCACCCACGCGGGTGCAGTAGGCCTTGGTGACTCCGATCACGGTGTCGATCGCCGAGGGAGCAACGCCGGTTCCGGTCGCAGCTCCCCCTGACGTGGCGCTCGAAGAAGTGACAAAAGGATAGGTGCCGTGATCGATGTCGAGCATCGTGCCCTGCGCGCCTTCGAAGACGATGGACTCCCCTTCGGCCAAAGCCTGGTTCAGCAAGGCGGCCGTATCACACACGAACGGCGCGACCTTGGCCGACGCGTCAGCATACTCTTGATACATTTTGTCCGGGTCGAGCGGCTCGGAGTTGAATAGCGCGTGCGCGATCATATTCTTCTCGCGGCACGCATTCTCGATGTGGGTTTTGAGCAGCTTGAGATCGAGGAGGTCGGCCACCCGCAGACCGCGGCGCCCCATCTTGTCTT
>JABCYV010000112.1 GCA_013290025.1 Acidobacteriota bacterium | reverse complement strand
GGATATGAGGGAGCGGTGCGGCGGCGCGACTGGGTGCGTGCCGTCGAATTCGATCTGCAGTTCCACAGCCTGCTAATCCGATTTCTCCATAACCGGCGCCTGGAATCGTTCTATCAGCGGGTTATCGGAGAGCTGCGGATGGGCATGGTGCTGGTAGATCGCCGTCACGACGATCCCGGTCGGTTGGTTCCGGCGCACCGCAAGATTTGGCAGCTGTTGGCAGCCGGAAAACTTAAACAGTGTGCAACCGTCCTGGCCCGCCATCTGGATGATTCCGAATTGAGGCTCAGCAAGGTAATGACGGAGATTTCAAAGAAGAGGTGAAACAGCGAGGTCTTGGCGAAAATTCAGCACTAAGGAGGCGACGATGGAGCCCAAAGTTACAAACCGAGTCGTGGGCAACGGTTTTAGCAGCTTGAATTTCGCGCTATGCCTGATCGCACTGACCTGTGGGGTTTTGCCGCTGCACGCTCAGGTAGTAACCGTAACGATTGAGGGCCGCGTCTACGACACGACTGGAGCGGCGATTACGCAAGCCGCGGTGAGCGCGGTCAACGCCGACACAGGCTTCGTGCGTTCCACGACGGCCACCGCGACCGGAGATTACCAAATCTCGTCGCTTCCTGTTGGCGAGTACACCGTGTCGGCAGAGAAAACAGGATTCCAGAAGTCGGCGAAGAAAGTCCATCTCGATGTTGGAGCGACTGGAAACCTGGATTTCAACCTTTCGCCTGGTCAAGTCCTGGCAGAGGTAACAGTGCAGGACGTTGGCGAGGTAGCCGAACCGACCAGGACCATGGTCAGTACGGTGATTAGCGAAGAGAAGATTCAGAATCTACCGGTCAATGGCCGCCAGTTCATTGATTTCGCTCTGCTGGCGCCGGGGGTAACGATCGGGGACACGACTTCAGGCAGCACCGATGTGATCATCGAGCCGGTAACCAAACTCTCTTTTGCCGGCCAAAACATCCACTACAACTTTGTTGCCGTTGACGGTGCTGACAACATGTCTACGGCTTCGGGCATCCAGAAAACAACTCCGTCCCAGGAAGCCGTTCAGGAGTTCCGCGTCATCAACAGCGACTACAGCACGGAGTTCGGCCGGGCCGTGGGAGGAATCGTCAACATTATCACCAAGAGCGGCACGAACGGTTTGCACGGCGCCGTATATGAATATTTCCGCAATGATGCCATGGACGCTCCCAGCCCGCTGGCTGCGGGAGGCTTCAACAAGCTGCGCCAGAACCAGTTCGGCGCGACGCTGGGCGGACCCATCAAGAAAGACAAGACGTTTTTCTTTGGAAACTATGAAGGGCAGCGGCATACTGAGTCGCCCTTCTATAACTCGACCGTCCTGGCGAACATTAACCAGATCAACAATGTGAAACAGAAGATCTGGGGCCTGCCGCCAGAAAATCTTTTTGTGACCCGCACGCTTAACTACGACAACGGGTTGGTGAAGCTCAACCACAACTTCAGTGATCGACAGTCCGTGTTCGTGCGCTACTTTATCAACGACCAGCGCGGGACCAATTTTTCGCCGCTGAATGACGGATTCGACCTGCCTTCGGGCTTCAAGAACAATGCTTTCCGTGACCAGTCGCTGGTGGGTAATCTGGTTTCCACGGTCTCATCCAGTTTGGTCAATGAACTGCGCATGCAATACGCACACCGCTTCTTTGATTTTCCTACCACCAGCACGCAGCCTCACTTGGAAGTCTCCAACGTCTTCACCTTGGGCGTGAACCGCGGCAATCCGGATTTTTATGAAGAGGGACGGTTCGAAATCGTAGACGACGTTACCAAGAACTGGGGAAAGCATACGCTGTCTTTCGGCGGCGATTTCAATCGTGTCAGCACCACCGAATCGTTCCCACTGTTTTACCCCTTCGAAGCGGACTTTGGCAGTCTGGGAGACTTTCTGGGGACAAACGGGGCGGTGCCGGGGTGTACTACCCAATGCCCAGACCCGTTTGTAATCTTCTTCGAGCGCTTTGATACGGCTTCAAACTTCACCGAGAAGACCCTCAACGCGTCAGTCTATCAGGGGAAAGCAATCTCGCCGGCAATCCGTAACCAGGCGAAGGGAACACTAGATCACACCTACGAAGGGCTTTATTTGCAGGACAAATGGCGCGCAACCAACAATTTGACGCTCAACTTCGGTCTGCGCTGGGAAGGAGAGACCTGGCCCGCGGCAGCGATTAACAGTCCGTTGAAGAACTTCGATCCGCGGGCCGGCTTCTCGTATGCTTTCGGCGGATCGAGAAACTTTGTAATTCGCGGTGGCGGCGGACTGTTCCATGGCCAAATCCCTTCGCCGCTACTCATGTGCCAAATACCCTCCTGCGGAGGTGTTGTCGGGAAGTTTCCCGAACGGCCGCATCAGGATAATTTGAACGCCAAGACACGGCTTTCGGCGGCCGGCGGGCTGCCTCCTGCCATTATGAACTTTCTGCTTTCGCAGATGCTGGCGCCAAACCTTAGCACCGCGACCTATCCTAGTCCGTCGCTGGACGCGGTTATCGTACGTTTTGTCAAGGACCACAAGCCGCCCTATGGAGCGCAAGCCAGCCTGGGTTTCGAGTTTCAACCGTTCAAGGATTCAGTGTTGGGTATTACTGGCATGCACGTGCGCGGTGTCCACCTGGGCAGCTTCTTCAACGTAAACCAACCCGATCCGAGCGGGCAGATAGATTTCCATGATTCAAAAGGTAACGTGGGGCCGAAGAACATGTATTGCGCGAATTTCCCCTGCTTCCAACAGACCGGAATCGCGGCCGGCGTCCGTTGTGCTGTGTTCACTCCTTGCGCCCCCAACCTGCCTCCGTTGCCGGCTGACTCTCTGGGTTTTGCCACGGATTTCGAAGCCGATTCCAAGTGGGATTCCCAGTGGGACGGTCTGCTGATCAACTTCAATCAACGTCCCAAGCACCACATTGGCTGGGGATTCAGCTATACCTGGTCGAAAGGCTTTGACGACGGACCGAACCCGAGCTTCGTGCTGATTCCCCAGGACAGCTGTTGCCTGAACAAGGAGCGAGCAGTCTCCTCCGACTCTATTGCCCATCGTTTTGTCGCAAACGCGATACTCGTAGGGCCCGAACATACGAACGTGGTAGTTAACGGCTGGCAGCTCTCGACCATCGTCAGCCTGCAATCACCCGATTACTTCACCAAGTTCGCCGGCTTTGATGCCAACGGGGACATTTTTGGTAACAATGACCGGGTGGGCATCGAACCCCGTAACACCTTTAAGGGTGACAGTTATCAAAGTGTTGACGTGCGCGTTTCGCGTACCTTCGCCATTGGGGAGAAAGTTCGCCTGCAGGCGCTCGCCGAAGCCTTCAACCTGCTGAATACTCTTAACGTGCGGTTCTTCAACACGGCGTACGGGGCGCAAGACTTCTGCAACTTTGCAAGCAATCCGCAGCTGATAGGTTGTCCTGCGACAGCGTCGGGAAATCGTGAGGGTTCGCCCAACGCCTCTTACGGAACTCCGCGAGCCATCTTCAACCCGCGCCAGTTACAATTGGCAGCACGCTTCACTTGGTAAGACTTTACGGGACGGGGGCGGGCAAAGGCCCGCTCCGCTTACGATTTCGACAAAAGACAGCAGCGTCTCCAGCCTCTCTTATGAGTGTTACCCAAGAAGAATTCCGTAAGGCGCTGGGCTGTTTTGCCACCGGGGTGACGGTAATCACCGTGGACCACGAAGGCGAAGTACATGGAATGACGGCAAACGCATTTGCGTCCGTGTCGCTCGATCCCATGCTGGTGCTGGTTTGTGTGGATCATCGGGCGCGCACCCATGCGCACTTGCACGCCAAAAAGCGATTCGGAGTGAATGTGCTCACGGAAAACCAGCGCGCCATCTCGGAATATTACGCGCTTGCCAGCCAGACCCACCAGGACGCCGAGCGAGAAGCCGGTGCACAGTTTGACCGAACCACGCACGGGACGCCGGTGCTTCATGGCGCTCTGGCCTATTTGGAGTGCCGTCTGCGCACCGCCGAAGACGCGGGAGACCACACCATCTTCATCGCTGAAGTCGAGGATGTAGTGGTACGCGATGGCGATCCGTTGCTATTCTTTCGCGGAAAGTATCGGGCGATAGGGGCGGAGGCGTACGATTCCTCCACCACAACGGCGAGTCGCGCAAGCTCTGAATTCGACCGCTCGAGTCGCTCCAAACACTAAAACGGGGAGAAGCAATGCGATTTGGCATCTATTGCGAAATTCAGACACCGCCAGGCAAGTCGCACCACGACATGATTTGGGAAATCATGCGCCAGATCGAACACGCGGACGAATGTGGCTTCGACGTCTACTCTGTGATTGATCATCACTTCTTCCAGAAGTTCTCCATTTCTGCCAATCCCCTGGCCATGTTCGCCGCCGCGGCGCAACGTACAAACCGTATCCGTTTTCGTACCGCGCTTCACACACTGCCACTGGAAAATCCGATGCGGTTGGCAGGCATGATCGCTGAGACCGACATCCTCACCAATGGACGCCTGGAGTGCGGCTTGGGTCGCGGGCATGCGTGGCTTTTCGGACCTTCGGCCCTGCCGCTCGAGGAAAGCCGCCCACGCTACAACGAAGCTATAGACATTCTGGAGTTGGCATTTAGCAAAGAGAAATTTTCTTACGATGGCGAGTACTACAAAGTGAAAGACGTTAGTGTGGTGCCGCGGCCGTTGCAGAAGCCTCATCCTAAGTTCTATACCGGCGGCACTAGTGACATCACGTATCAGATGGCGGGCGAAAAGGGTTGGGGAATATTCGCGCCTCCATTGCTTCCATGGAAGGTGTTGGAGGCCCCACTAAACATCTACAAGAAGGCTTGCTCTGAACACGGCCACCTGCCTGACATCGTTTACATCCGACCCGTGTACATCGACGAAGATGAGAAGATGATTCGCCGCGAGGTCGAGCAGGCCTTGCACAACTTTCTGGCATTCAATGCGTCTCCAATTGAGTCGCTGCAGAGCGAGGAGAAAAAAGCAGAGCTGCGCGCCAAGGGGTATGGCTTTTACGCCAGCGGCGCGCTCGAGTCGCTCACGAAGCTGAGCTATGAGGAAATCGTGGAACAGGAGATTGGATTCATCGGACCGCCCGAGAAAGTCATCCGTCAGGTGCAGGCCCTCGAAGCGAAAGGTGGCATCGGCGAGTTGGCGATAGTTTCGAACTTTGGCGGGCTGGATCACTGGAAAAGCATCAAGACGCAACACATGTTTGCCAAACACGTGATGCCGGCGTTCCGTCCAGTGCGTGTGGATGCGAAGGCAGCGGACTAGACATGGCCGTCTGGGAACCACCTCCGTCCGGGCAAACCGGCCGTAGTTCGGCAGTCGCTCAAACCCACCAGGCGGCGGGCGCCGTTTCCTCTAGTGTCGCGGCGACGTTTTCTACCATGAGTGCGCGCCGCTTGTTGGTATTCGGCGGGATCGCCCTCATTGCGAGCGGCATGCTGTTCGGCGACATAGTTGCGGTGTTTATTCTTCACCAGAACGCAGGACGCACAGGCGCAGCCTTGCTTGCGGCCGTGCAAGCGGTGCAGGCACGGAATCCGGCGGCGGTGAAGGAAGCCTTTGGGCATATGGGCGAATTCCTGGAGGACCGCGGCACCAAGGTGGACACTCACGTTCACATGATTGATGCCGGCTACCTCGCGTTGCTATTGGCGCTGATCCAGCCGTACGTAGCTCTTTCGGCGTCGCGTAAGAAGCTGCTAGCCAAAGTCCTGTTAACCGGCGGAGTGCTGCTGCCGGTTGGAATTTTTCTCATCCACTATGTCGGCCTGGCTCATAGTCCGTTTACTGCGATTGGATGGGCGAGCGTCCTGGCCGATTCCGCCGGGGGATTGTTAATCGTTGCCTTGGTCGGCGAGGGGTGGGGCTTGTGGAATTACTTCCGCAGCCGCCGCGTGGGCACAACCGAGCCCGAATTGCCGCAGGACCACAACTGGGAGCGGCGGACGCTGCTGGCGGGCGGAACAGTGCTGGTGCTGTTGGGTTTCTTGCATGGTGCCTGGTATGCGAGTGTGCATTTGTATGAACATGAGAATCGGGAAATGTTGATTCTGACAGCCATGCTTGACCAGGGTTCCGGCCACGACATTTCTGTCGCTTCAGTAAATGCATACGGCGGCTTGCAAGCGGAGAAAGCAGTCGAAATCGCGGCGCATTCTCATATCATCGAGTTCGGATTGCTGGCGATTCTGCTTTCCTTCCTCCAGCCCTACGTGTTTCTCAACGACCGGTGGAAGAAGCGATGGATCTATTTGTTGCTCGCTGGATCCGCAATCCTGCCTATATTTGTTTTGTTGGAACTCAAAATCGGATTGCTCGCCGGTGGCATTGCGGATGCGGGCGGGCTCATGGTGATCGTCGCTTTGATGGGGATGTTGGTCGGTGTGCTTCGCTACAGCGGCAGGCTGGACGCCGAAATCGGGAGCGCTCCATGAACGGGGCACGCAAGCTTCTTGTTTTTGGGGGCATTGCGCTGGCGACGTTGGGCATGCTCTATGGCCTGTACTACGCGGTTCTTGTGGAGCACCAAACGCTCGACCGCATGGGCGGGTCCTTGGCAACAGCGTTTACGCAAGCTGCCGGGCGCAGGCTGCCCGAGGCGCGCACTTCCATTGATATCTATGCTGCGACCAAATTTGACTATGTGAGGCAGGTCGACGTCCACTCGCACTGGATCGGCTTAGCCATGCTGATGATCGTGCTCGGCGTCGTGTTTGACGATGTGGCGCTCGGAGAGCGAATTCGTTTTGGAATCGCTCTATCGCTGCTGATCGGGTCGGTGATCTTTCCTTTGGGAGTAATCCTGCAGACGACAGATGGCGGGGTGCTGGCGTCCGCACTTGCAATTGTGGGCTCTGCCCTGATCATCGTTGCGTTGGCCGCAGTGGCCGCCGGTTTCGCGCGGACGAGCACGTGAGCCTTCTCGGAACCATGACCGTCGATGCAGCGCCACTTTGTTAAGCTGGTTCTCTGTCCTGAGCGATAGATGACCCGGGCACAGATGAGCAGGCGCGAGGAATAACGGAAGTATGTATCCACGAGCATTTCACTACCACCGTGCTGGCTCGCTGCAGGAAGCGGTGACTATGCTTTCGCAGCTCGGCGATGAAGCAAAGGTGCTGGCTGGCGGTCAAAGCTTGATCCCACTCATGAAGCTGCGCTTTGCCAATCCCAGTCATCTTGTCGACCTGAACTTTATTTCTGGAACTTCATATATCAAAGAAGAAAACAATGCGCTCCGCTTTGGTGCTCTAACGCGGCACGCCGAAATCGAGGCCTCGCCAATCGCTGCGAAGATTCCCATCCTTCATGACTGTGCTGCTGGAATTGCTGATGTGCAAGTGCGCAATCGTGGAACGATTGGCGGCTCATTGGCTGAGGCCGATCCCAGCGGCGATTGGGCTACAGTCCTGATCACGCTTCCTACCGAAGTTCGCTGTCTGGGCCGGACTGGCGAACGCTCACTTCCGCTCTCGGATTTCATCAAAGATGCTTACACGACCACGCTGGCGCATGATGAACTGGTTAGAGAAGTCGTGCTCAAAGTGCCACCTAAAGGCGGCGGCGGAGCGTATCTCGCATTCAAGCGCTCTGCGCCTGTATATCCCACCGCGAGCGCAGCCGTGCAACTCACTATGGAAGGGGACATCTGTAAGGATGCAGCCATCGCTCTCGGCTGCGTCGGCCTAACTGCGATTAGGCCCAAGGAGGCGGAGGCAGCGCTTCGCGGGCAACGAATTACGGACAAGACCAAGTCAGCCGCGATGGAAGCCGCCCGGATTGCAGCCGATCCACAAACCGACATGCGCGGTTCGGCTGACTACAAACGCACTCTAGCAGCCGCTCTGGTAAAGCGTGCGATTGATATTGCGATCCGGCGCGCTGCCGGCCAACAGGTCGAGGTAAGCCATATCTATGCCTGAAGCGGTCGAAAAGGTGACCCTTCAACTAACGGTGAACGGGAAACTGCATTCGTTGAGCGTGGAACCGCGCGTGTTGCTGGTGGAACTGTTGCGGGAGATACTCGACCTGACCGGAACGCATGTGGGTTGCGATACCACATATTGCGGTGCATGCACGGTGTTGATGAACGGAGCGGCCGTGAAATCATGCACGATGTTCGCGGTACAAGCCGAAGGCGCCGAGGTCCTCACCGTCGAGGGCCTCGAGAAAGATGGTGAACTTCACCCCATTCAGAAAGCCTTTGGAGATTCCTATGGCTTGCAGTGCGGATACTGCACCCCCGGACTGATGATCTCAACACTTCAGTTGTTATCAAAGAATAGGAAACCCAACGAAAAAGAGATGCGCAAGGCCATTGCCGGCAACACCTGCCGCTGCACCGGCTACCAGAACATCTTCAAGGCGATTCAATTGGCCGCAAAGAACATGAACGGAGCTTGACGGGTGGCGATTAAATTTGGCGGCGAATTCGAAGTCAAGCGGACTCCAGAAGAAGTTTATGACTTTCTCACTGATCCGAAGAAGTTCGCGCCTCTGCTGCCGGATTTCCAGAGCATGACGGTGCAGGATGCGACCCACTTTAAGGTTAAAGTGAACGTCGGCATCTCCTACATCAAGGGAGCAGCGGACGTGAGGATGGAACTGACTCAGGCTGATCGCCCCAAAAGGGCGCAGTACAAAGGCAATGGCAGGGTTTCGGGAGGAAATGTTTCGCTGACAGCTGGTTTTGATCTCTCGCCTAGCGATAGTGGAACGAAAGTCGCGTGGCAGGGCGAGGCCCAGGTTTTTGGCGGCCTGGCCTCCGTCGCGGGCGGATTACTCGAACCGCTGGGTAAAAAAAATCTTCAGAAGTTGATCGATGGATTGCAGACTGCTCTGCAATGAAGTCGCCTGATGCGAGCATCCCATAGGTGGAGATAATTTGTGAGTCCCGAAGCTGACAAGAAGAATTGGGTAGGCAAGTCGCTGCCACGAAAAGAGGAAAATCGTCTTCTGCGTGGCCGAGGGAAGTTCAGCGACGATATCAAGCTGCGCGAGATGCTCTACCTGCGGTTTATCCGTTCGCCATACGCTCATGCCAAAATCGTCAGCATAGATGTTTCTGGTGCGGAGGCCCTGCCCGGCGTAGTTTGCGCGCTGACCGGCACTGAGGTCGCTCAGCAGACGCAGCCATTTATTGAAATTGGTCCCGACCCCTTCGCCAAAATCAAAGACTATCCGCTGGCGGTTTCCAAGGTGCGCTATCAAGGTGAGCCTCTAGCAGCTGTGGTCGCCGAATCACCAGCCTTAGCGGATGACGCGGCTGAGTTGGTTCAGGTTGACTACGACCCGCTCGATCCAGTTGTGGATGCGGAAAACGCACTGACCAATAAAAGTATTCTGCATGAGGAAGCCGGAACCAATTTGGTCTGGAACGGGATATTCGAATACGGCGACGTCGAGGAGGCCTTCAGGGATGCCGCTTATGTGGTCAAGGTCGATCACCTGCATTTCCATCGTTTCTCCAGCACACCGCTGGAGAACAACGTAGTGATCGCTCAGTGGAATCCTAAGGATGAGCGTATCTATTACCAGTGCAACAACTCTTTCCCGTCATTTGCAATTCAGTTTTTAGCTGCGCACTTAGGCGTTCATATCGATCGCATCCGGGTTGAGACTTCTGATATCGGCGGCAGCTTCGGAATCAAAATCACGAGTTATCCCCAAATGGCGGTCTGCGCGCTGGCTTCGAGGAAAGCCGGTGGGCGTCCGGTGAAATGGGTGGAAACCCGCTCCGAGCACATTACATCGAGCGCACACGGCAATGAGCGGACCTTCCGTGACACTCGAGTTGCGCTCGACAAGAACGGCGTGATCACAGCCATCACCTCGCGGCATATCGATGACTGCGGCGCCTATCCTCGCTATGAGCCTTTGGGGTGTGTCATCTGGTCACAGGTTTTTCCGGGTGTTTATCGCTTCAAGAATGCACGAATCGATTTCAGCCAAGCTGTGACGAACAAGTGTCCCGTTGGGCCGAACCGCGGCTACTCGCGCATGCAGCATCTGTGGTTTCTGGAGCGAGTCGTGGACATCTGCGCGTACGAATTGGATATTCCAGCCGACGAGATGCGGCTGCGCAATTACATCCGTCCCGATGAATTTCCCTACACGACGCCGAATGGCTGCGTATACGACTCAGGCGACTATCCGAAGATGATGCAGCTGGCAAAAGACCTCATCGGCTGGGACGATTGGAAAACGAAACAAGTCATAGCCCGCAAAGAAGGACGGCTGATCGGGATTGGGATTGGAACGACTCTCGACTCGGGGACAAACAACTTCGGCCAGTCTCAGATCGTGAATCCATTTCTACCCTACTCAGGTAATTCGCAAGGCGCCAACTGCAAACTCGATATCTACGGAGAAGTGGTGGTGGCCGTCGGCTCTTGCCCGCAGGGTCAGGGACATGAAACAACCGCTGCTCAAGTGGTGGCTGATGTTCTGAATATCCATCCCGATCTGATCACGGTTCGTACCGGCTTTGATACGGAACGCAATGTGCACACGGGATTTTCGGGAACTTATGCCAGCCAGTTTGCTGTCTCGGGACTGTCCGCCGTCCACGGCGCCGCACAGAAGTTGAAGGCTGAAATGAAGCGCCTGGCTGCCTTCGCTCTTGAGACAAATGAAGATGATCTGGAGTTCGGTACCGGGGCCCAAGGTCCGGAGACTCGAGCGAAGAGCACCGGAAAGTCCATCAACTACTGGGGGCTCGCCAACCTGGTCAATGCCAACAGCGCGGCGTTACCACCCGAACTCTACGAACTCACGCTCAATTGCCGTTATATCTGGCGCGCCCCCTTTAAGGTGCCGGATACCAAGAAAAAGTACGGCAGTCTGACCTTGACTTACGCGGCCCAACTCCACATGGCCGTGGTTGAAGTGGATTGCGATACGTACATTCCTCGTATTCTCGACTATGTTGCCGTCGACGATTGTGGCACAGTCATTAATCCGCCGATCGTGGAAGGACAGGTGTATGGCGCGACCGCGCATGGCATCGGTGCGGCACTGATGGAAAACTGCGTGTACGACGCGGTGGGCAACATGCTCACCAGTACATTCAGCGATTACATCCCCATCACCGCCGTCAACATGCCTAATGTGAAGTATGGCCACATCGAGACGCCCTCTCCGCACAGCTACAGCGGAGCCAAAGGGATGGGCGAGGGCGGAGCTGCGCCCATCCATACGATTTCAGCTGCGCTCCAGGATGCCCTGTTCGCCAGCGGTATCGTCATTGACGACTCGTTCAACAACGCGGACAGCCTTTTCCGCGCTCTGACCGCCAAAGAAATTAGTCAGGCCGACAAATTGGTGAAGGTGGAAAAGCGGGTCTAGCAGCGCTGCCTTGTGATGAAACGTGTGTGTGTCATCGGTTGCGGAGCTATCGGGAGCCTATATGCGGCGCACCTGGCGCGCGTCGCTGAGGTTTGGGCCTTTGTCCGCCGCGAAGAGCACGCTGAGGCTCTGAACCGTGAAGGGCTGCGGGTCTCAGGCACACACGAATTTCATGTACAGCTGAAGGCGACTACACAAGCGGACGAACTTCCAGACTGTGACTTGGCAATCGTGGCGACAAAAGCGACGCAGTTAGCCCAGTCCGTCGGTCCAGTGGGTGAGCGTTTTGACAAAGGCGGGGTCATCTCGGCACAAAACGGACTGGGGAGTGAGGAGATCATCGCGGCCTGCACCCGAGGGCAAGTCATCCGCGGTACAACCTTTATGAGCGGCACGCGCCACAGCGATACCCACGTCCAGTACGAACTGGACACGGCCACATGGCTGGGACCGTTTGAGCCGCGCAACACACCATTTTCCATGGTGAAAGAGGCTGCCGATCTGATTATCACCGCGGGACTGAAAGCGGAAGCTCTCCAGGACGCGCGTCCAGCCCAGTGGTCGAAGTTGATCTTCAACGCATCGGTCAATGGAGTTTCGGCGCTGACCGGCTTGCCCCACTCGCCGCATTTTGGGGACGAGTCCCAGTTCCCGAGTCTGGGTCACTTGTTGCACGACCTGATCGAAGAAGGCAAACGTGTGGCGGCGGCGGCAGGAGTGCATCTGCACGAAGATCCGTGGGAGATGAATAAGATCGGGGCGATGACGAATCATCCGACGTCGATGCTAAACGACATTCGGCATCACTCGCCGACAGAAGTCGACTTCCTGAGTGGCGCGATCGCGCGGGAAGCGGAGCGCGCCGGAGTGTCAGCGCCTTTGCATACCGCTGTTTACAGGCTCATCCGAGGTCAGGAAGCATCATGGAGTTTCAAGGACGAGAACCGGGCGGTCGCAACGCATGGAAAGGGGCCCTAGTCGATGTCCTGGCCGATTGACGAATCGAAACTGGAGCGCGTGCACGCCCTGATGAAAGATCAGGGCCTGACCGCTCTTGTGGTGCGCGCGCCCGATAACATCGTCTATCTCACCAACTATTGGTGCATGAAAGGATATGATGCGGTCATCTTTCCCCAAGAGGGCGAACCTACACTGATAGCGCTCGAGCCGCAACTCACAGACGCGCAGCGTAATTCCTGGACGAAAGACATTCGGCTGTTCAAGGGCTACGATGAACGCGATCCTCGGCCGCCACAGTACCGCGCACTCGATCTCGCGCTCGAAGTCCTGAAGCATCGCGGCCTCACCGACCGGGTCGCGATCGAGCTCAATATGGGCACGCAGTCTGCTGACCGAATGGTAGGAGAGCCGACCACCCCCACGCAATTTTATTTTGACGCCTTTCGCAAAGTTGGCGGTCAGGTGGTCGATGCGACGCCAGTGCTTAACGAAGCCCGCGCAATCAAAACTCCTCAGGAAATCGAGCGCATGCGCCTGGCCAACGAACTGGCTGCCCTCGCCATGGAATATACCCGCGAGCACATGCGTCCCGGTATGAAAGAAAGCGAAGTTGGTGGCATGTATGAGGGCTTCGTGCATGGGCTCGGCGTCGGCTACCAGGGCAAGGTCGAAATGGCACGCGCCTTCACCCTAGTTTGGTCGGGGAAAGGCATCGCGACTTTTACGGCCACTGGTGACCGGCCGATCCAGAAGAATGAACCCACACTTTTTGAAATCTGGGTGTGCGTCGACGGCTACTGGACTGACCTCACCAAGAATGTCTGCCCCGGCGACCTCACGCCGGAGTATCACAAACTGCTTAATCTGTTGCTCAAGGTCTTTAACGAAGGAGTTGCCCACGCGCGCGACGGCGCAAGTTTTCCTGATCTAGATCGTTTGATTCGTGCTCGCATTGCGGAAGGCGGATATCCAGGACAGCCTTCTCATCCAATTTGTCACGGTGTCGGAGCGCGCGCTCATGAGCCGCCTTACGCGCATCAAGCTGCAGGAGGCACGATTCGGAAAGACATGGTGCTGGCTATCGAACCAGGGATCTACTGGCCCGGCGGCGGTGGTCTGCGCCTCGAGGATGATTTCTTGATCACGGACAAAGGCAACGAGAAGCTGTGCTCATATCCTGATGATTTCAGACTAGCCAGTAAATAGTATGTGGAGCGGACCTTGCCCTGAGCGCCAGTCGCAGGGGCCGTCTGCCCGCATGACTCGGAGGCGCGAGAGCACTTGAAGCCCACAACGAAAGCGAGCGGCGGCTTGGACTCGAAGCTCATCGAGAGAATCCTCGCCGAGGTCAGAGAGGAAGAAATCGTCGCGATGTGCTGCGACGTCATCAACATTCCGAGTCCTACGGGCGAAGAACTGCCGATGGCGCACTACATGCAGGATGCGCTGCGTCGCCTCGGTCTCAATGTGACCTGGCAGGAAGTGGAGGAAGGCCGCGCCAACGTGGTAGGTCGCTGGGTCGGGAGCGGAGGCGGCCGGAACCTGATGTTCAACGGCCACATGGATACTTCCAACACCGGCCGCGAAGATTTTCTCACCGGCATTGGCTACAAGCCCAACGCGGTAGTGAAGAACGGAATGATCTACGGCCTGGGCATCTACAACATGAAAGGCGCACTGGTCTGCTATACCCACGCGGTCCAGGCGCTGCAGCGCGCCGGCGTCAAGTTGAAGGGCGACGTCATCATCGCGGCGGTTGCTGGGGAAATCGAAAAAACGCAGTGGGGCGAATTCGGTGGAAAAGAATATCGAGGCTACGGCTGCGGCACGCACTACCTGGTGAACCACGGCATCGTGCCCGATATGTGCATTTTGGGGGAGCCCACCGACATGCACGTCGTGCTGGAACACTTTGGATCACTATGGGTGCGCATCTCCTGCACCGGTATTTATGTACACACGGCTTTTTGCGAGGGGCGCGAAGAGATGAACTCTATCCGCCGCATGCACAACGTGATGGATACCGTCCTGGAATGGATCGCGCAGTGGGAGAAGAAGGCGTCTTACGGCGGACGGAAAGCGATTGTGAATCTCGGCGGCATTCGTGGCGGTCACCCCTGGCGGGCCAGCCGCACTCCGGAAAAAACTGATCTATTTTTGGATGTTCGGGTTCCGCCGACCATATCGATGAGCGATGCCTGCCGCGACATCCAGCAACTCTTCTTCGATCTGGAGAAGAAACATCCCGACTGGGGATTGGAGTTCGAGACGTACGTTTCCGTTCCCGGCGCCCGCATCAGCGAAGAGCACGAGATGATCAAGGCGATTGACGCCAATCATTCGCGCATTATGGGCAAGCCGCCTGACCGGCAGGTTGTGGTCTGGTGTTCGGATGCCAGCGTGCTCAGCCGGTATGGCATCGAAACCGTGAATTATGGCCCTTCCAGCGGCCCGCGCGACGCCGAGGGCGAGAAAGTCAAAATCAAGACTCTGGTGGATATCACGAAGATTTATGCACTGACCGCCGCGGAGTTGTGCGGCGTGGAATAGGAAAAGACACACACCCTGAGGTGACTTTGCCGAGTCAGAAGGAAATCGACCGTCGCTACAAAACCATCCGCGCCCGCATGGAGAGCGAAGGTCTCGACGCGCTGATCGTCTGCGGCAACCAGTATGCGGGCTTTGAAGGCGCCGTGCTGTATGTCTCCGGCTTCGAGATTGTGCACCGTTATGTTTATGTGGTTCTACCGCTCGTGGGCGAGCCAACTCTAGTCTTTCCACGTGAGGCACGCTGGATCGGTGACAAGTCAAAGCCTTGGGTCAAGGACCAGGTCTGGCCTGATATCCCGGGGAAATGGCTGCGCGAGCGTGGACATGAGCATAGGTGGAGGCGCGTCGGCGTCTACGGCATGAATTTCGTCATGGCCGTGCGCGACTACCGCGAGCTGACCCAGGCTTCATTTGAGTTAGTTCCATTCGACGTCCAGTTTGACATGGCGCGTGCGGTTAAGAGTGAGGAAGAGCTCGCCGAGGTACGCGACGCCATGGACATCATCGTGGATGGTTTCTGGGCGTTGGTTGCCGCCTATGAGCCGGGCAAGTCCGAAGCTGAGATTATGGCACCCGCAGTGGAGCGGTTCTTCG
>JABCYV010000111.1 GCA_013290025.1 Acidobacteriota bacterium | reverse complement strand
CCCAGCCCGCCCGCTATACTGAAGCAGATTCGTCCGCTTGGAGCCCCCTGAGCACGAGTGGGACGAGGGAGGTTCGTCTTCAGCAGTAGCGGGGACCCAATCCGGGCTGCCGGGACCAAGGTCGTAGCGCGTAACTGTTCGCGGGTATCTTCATTGGTCTCCTCGGTGAGCGGCATTGCCGAAAGCTTGTTCGCCACGCTTTTTCCCTCCTATTGCCTTCTTTGCGGCGCCCCTCTGGTTAATATTTCGCGGTTGCCAGTCTGTCTCGAATGTCTCTCCGATATGCGGCCGATCGGCGACGGAGTCTGCTCTATTTGCGGGGAGCGCATGGTGAGTCCTTACGCCTTCACCGGTGAGCTGGGTGGGCCACGCTGCGGACTGTGCCGGCGGTTGGAGCCAACCTTCGCCAAGGCCTCAGCCTACGGAAGCTATGAGGGCGGACTGCGGGAGCTCGTTCATCTGCTGAAATACGAGCAGGTCCGTCCCGCGGCTCCTGTGCTGGGACGCATGCTGAGGGAAGCCATAGCCGACCTGGAACCTTCTTTTCGGGCCGCCGAGATTCTGGTTGTGCCCGTGCCTCTTTACTCCCGGAAGCTTCGGCAGCGCGGATTCAATCAGTCTGAGGTGATCGTCCGGGCGGCTTTAAAGCACGCGGTCCAGGATCGTTTGACCTTGGATACCGCGGTTCTGGAGCGTCGCCGGGAGACTCAAACTCAGACCGGACTCACGCGGCATCAGCGGCGGGAGAACATTCGCGGCGCCTTTGTTGTGGCTAAACCGCAGAAGGTCAAGGGGCGCGAGATTCTGCTGGTGGACGATGTGTTCACTACGGGTACCACGGTGTCAGAATGCGCGCGAATTCTGAGACGGGCGGGAGCATCTAAGGTATTTGTGGCTACAGTGGCGCGCACTCTGAAAGCGGACGCGAACCGCGCCGACTTGGACGCTGAGGAACGAGCTGGGATGACGATGGCGGCTGCGGGATGATGTAAGCATATGTCAGGCAGATGGAACAATTCGGTAGGCGGCGGCGCTCACCTGGTATCCGCGGCGATTGTGGGAACGCACCAGGGCAGCAACGGCCATGCCCTGCACGCTCCGGTGCTGGTGCTGAACGCGTCGTACGAGCCGATCAACGTCTGTGCGGCACGGCGCGCCATTGTGCTGGTGCTGAAGGGCGTTGCCATGACCGAAGAGGAGAACGGCCACTTCCTGCACGCCGCGCGCCTGGCGATTCGTGTGCCCTCCGTGATCCGGTTGCTGGAGTATCGCCGCATTCCGCATCAGAGCCGGGCGCTCTCTCGTAAGAACATCCTGCTGCGCGATCGCAATACCTGCCAATACTGCGGGGAGGTTCTGCCTTCGAGTGAATTGACCCTCGATCACGTGGCGCCCCGCTCCCGTGGCGGCGCTTCGACCTGGGAAAACCTGGTGGCCTGCTGCCATCCCTGCAACCGGCAGAAGGGCAATCAGCTTCCCGCGGAAGCCGGCATGAAACTGTTGCGCGAGCCGCGCGCATTCAATCTACATACCAGTCGCCACATCATGCGATTGATGGGCCGGTCGGATGATAAGTGGCGAAAGTATTTGTTCTACTGAGCACATTCATCAGTCAGCCAGATTCTGCGTGGGGTGAATACTCCTATTTCTGCGGCTGAGCCTGCGCTGTCGATCCTACCAGCTGGTAATTAGTGAACTTCAAAACTTCCTTGATGCGTACGTCGTTGGTCTGAAAGCGCAGCGTGTCATCGGCTGAGGAGAACGTAGGAAACCAATACTTCCCGCCAATCTGCTCGCGATAGGTGGTGAACGTCGGGAAAAGGTTCTCCTCGACGACTTTCTTCTTCTTGATAAGCTTGATGTCAGGGACGGACTTGCCGCGGTTCTTTACGATCTGAAAATCTTGATCGTCAACCCAGATCCGTCCCTCGAAGTATCGCTTGCCTTTCTCTATGCGTTTGGGTTTCACGTCAAAAACGTAGCAGTGCAGCTCGTCGACCTTTTGCTGACCGCTGTAAGCCACATCGTACTCAGGCAACTCATCGCTGCTAATGGTGAACGACGGCCGCGTTTCCAGGTCTTCGATATCCTCTTTCGAGAGGTTGGTACTGGCCTGCGGAGCGAGCACCACATTCTTGACGCGCTGTCCCTGTCTATAACTGATGTCTGCAACTTGCCGGTATTCGCCCACTACACTTTCGCCTGCCATGGCTTTCACGTCAATTGATTGCCGGAAGGTGTACTGCTCCCTGGCGCGCTTCCAATCTGCTTCTTTGGAGGTGAAGCGCCGGATCAGTTCGTCGGTTGTCATCCCCTTGGGCGGAGATTTGTCGAGGTCATCTTCTTCGGCATGCGCTGGAAGAGAAACGCAAAGCAGTATCGCGCAAGAGATCGCGATGAGCAGCAACAGTCGCTTGCGACGAGGGAGGTTCATGCGCGCCTAGTCTAACGCGGACGAGAGTGACCGCGCCAACTGATGTCAGTGCCACGCCCGCCTACTTCGAAGCCTCCACGTAGAGGCTTTCGCGCTGACGAGATGCCAGCTCAACACTAGCCACATCAGGAATACAACTCTCCATGAAATGGCGAACCTCGGGGTGCGAAAAGCCCGCTTGCTTCATCAGGTGGACGAGGGAGCGTTCGTCAAACATCTGAGAATGATTTGCTCCCGGGTGGACGAAATCGTGAAATGTGTGACCAAGGGAGAGGCGTTCCAGAAAACGGTGCGAAGCCAGCGGGTCGGAACTCTCCATGTAGTCTTGGACGATGAGTCGGAGGTCAGGTACGACGACGCGCAGCGAGCCTCCTGATCGTAGTACCCGAAAACATTCCCGGGCGACGGTGAGCGATTGTTCCCAAGTGAAATGCTCAAAGGTGTGCGAGGAATAAATGTAGCTGACACTTTCATCGCCAAAAGGGAGGCCTTTCTTCACATCGTGCCGGTGCACATCTTTGGGCCAATCAGGAGTGCGGAAGATCCGGCGGCCGAACGGAAGACGGGAAAGCGCAATAGTGGGCGAGTTGTCGATGTTGTACCATCCGGGCGCTCCGGAAACTCCAGCACCTATATTGAGCTTCAGTTCCATCTCGACGGATAGTTCATCTCCAGTGCGATCATCAGTGAATCATATGGAACACGTTCCTGATGCCGATCGCTGAGGCGGCGGCTAATACTGGAGACACGATTCCCAATCCCCAGAGCAGACCACGCGACTTGGGTATCCAGGGCAGCAGCGAGAAAATAACGAACGGAATAATCGGGATGGCGAAGCGCTGAAAGGTTCCGCGAGCCCAATATGGAGAGTTATACGAAAAGATCAAAAATAAATAGGTAACGGCGAAAAACATCTCGACCGGGCGTGACCTGAAGTATGTACGAAAACTTTCCCTGGCGAACATGGCGACAGTTCCGGCAAGGACAAAAAGGATCCAGCCGAAGCTCAACACCAAACTTGTCCAAGGTGCAGGGTAGAGGAGCGTCCCTTTTATGATGGCGTAGAGTGGAAGCCCGAACAGCCGATGACCTCCCTGACTTTGATAACTATGTCCCGTCGCTAAGGGGTCTCCGAAGAGCCACCACAGCGGTAGCACCAAGCCGCCCCGATTGCCGCGCCGACCGCAACGGCAATAGAAAGCGTACGGTATTCACGCTTCCACAGCAGGGTCAGTCCTATTCCAGCCAGAGCTAGAAAACCGAGGGGTCTGACAGTCGTGCTGAACGAGGCTAGAAGAGCGGCCAGAATCCAGCGCTCACGCCTGACCGCCAGAAAACTGGCGAACAAAAGAACCACGAACAGCGGCTCGGATCCGCCCAAGCACGAGCGCTGCATCCACTCAAAATTAAGCACAGCGAAGAAACCAGCTATCCAGCCGCCCCACAATCGGAACGCCAGGACGGTGCCAACAACTGACGAGAGCAAACAAACCAAAAGCAATGACGCGCGGTCCGAAATGCGCGTGACGGTCGAAACCGCAGCCATTACATAAGGCAAGCCCCAGAAGTGTTTGACGAAAAGTCCGTGGAAGCTCCAGTGTCTGATGGCTGCGGCCACGTTGATGTACGCCCGGTTGTCTCCGGAATTATCCACCACTCCGAAGAAGTTCGAGAATTTCGCGAAGCACCCAACCGAAAGCATAAAGACAGCCAACGTTGTGATGGCCAACGCGAGAATTTCTCGCTGCGAGGGCTCGCCTGGGGACGCTCTGGTCGGAAGAGCGGCGGGAGCCGAAGAATATGATGTCAGTGCTTCACGCAATCGTACTCCTCAAGGACCGCACAAGGATTCTGGCGCCGATTCAAAACGGAGAGATTGCCATTCTAGCAGGAGGCTAATTAGGCAGAGATCGAGCTTCGCTATCCCGTCGACAAACTGTTCAGGCTAATATGGTGCGCAACCTATGTGCGGAATCGTGGGCATGGTCGCGCGGGACGCTGCTGTCGCCCCTGACGTGCTGGAACGTGCGACGCAATCGCTGGCGCATCGAGGACCCGACGATTCTGGGACCGTCATCCTTCGAGAAAGCACGCCGGAACCACTCGAAATCGGTCTCTGTAATCGACGACTCGCGATTCTGGATCTCTCGCCACTCGGGCATCAACCAATGCAGGATCCCGAGACCGGCAACTGGATCACGTTCAACGGCGAGATCTACAACTTTCGCGAAGTTCGGCGGAAATTGGAACAGGGCGGCGTGGAATTCCGCAGCCATTCCGATACCGAGGTGCTGCTTAAGGCCTACGGACACTGGAGTGAACGCTGTCTCGACGAACTGCGTGGCATGTTTGCCTTCGCCATCTGGGACGCGAAACGGCATCGTCTGTTTCTGGCCCGCGATCCCATGGGCATCAAGCCGCTCTACTATGCATCGGCGGGCCCATTCTTCCTTTTTGCTTCCGAGGTCCGCACGCTGCTGGGTACAGGTCTGGTGCCGCGCTGCCTCAGTCGCGCTGGCCTGGTCAGTTACCTCAGCTTTGGTTCGCTGTACGATCCGATCACACTAATAGCAGGGATTTCCGCGCTGCGTGCTGGACACTATCTCATGTGGGAGAAGGGCGGCGTTCGCGAAGTGATGTATTGGGATCTGGCGCCGCATGGAGAAAGGAAACGTGCTGCTCAAAAAAATGAGCACGCCAGCGAATCCGAGCGCAGGCAGCTAGTGCAAGATTTGCACGCCACGCTGGATGAAGTCGTTCGCATGCAGATGGTGAGCGATGTTCCGGTTGGCGTGTTCCTTTCCGGGGGCATCGATTCCAGCAGTCTGGTGGGAATTCTGGGACGCGCCGGGACTCGCGTGAACACCCTTTCAATTGTTTTCCGCGAGGCGGATTTTAGTGAAGCTAAATACTCTCGGGCCGTTGCGCAAGCCTTTGGGGCCGACCACCAGGAGATCCTGGTCTCACAAAACGACGTGCTCGATGCCATTCCGTACGCGCTGCAGGCCATGGATCTGCCCACGATCGACGGTCTCAATACCTATCTTATCTCGCGGCAGACACGCGCGGCCGGAATCAAAGTCGCGCTATCCGGGCTGGGCGGGGACGAACTGTTCGCTGGCTACTCCAGCTTCCAGACGGTGCCGCGGATGGAGCGATTCGCACGTTCGTGGAAGTATCTACCGTCTCCGGTCCGCCGCGGTTTGGCCGCGGGCTGGGCTTTGTTCAGCTCGAATACGGACCAGAATCGAAAATTGGCGGAACTCGTGCGCGGGGATAAAGGATTGCCGCATCCTTATTTTGTTTCGCGCATGCTGTTCACGCCACGCCGGCGGGAATCGCTTTTTGTTAGTCACGACGGTCAGGCCATGGAGCGTGCTGCCGTTGCGCTAGAAGACAGCTTGGCGCGAACTCACAGTCTCGATCCCATAAACCGGGTTTCGTATCTCGAATCGCGCAATTACATGCAGAATACCCTGCTTCGGGATTCGGATGGGATGAGCATGGCGCATGGCTTGGAGCTGAGAGTTCCGCTCATCGATCATCGTCTGGCTGAAAAGTTGTTCGCTTTGCCCGGGAACTGGAAACTGAGCAAAAGCACGCCGAAGCCCTTGCTGGTCGGAGCCTTGCACGGCGCTCTGCCGGACGAGGTGGTGCACCGGCCCAAGCGCGGATTCACCTTGCCTTTTGAGCGGTGGTTGCGTGAGCAACTGAAATCTGAAGTGGAAAAGACGCTGCGCAGAGGCGCCGATGGGCGGCTGGCTGCAGTGCTGGATACTAAGGCGGTGCAGCAGGTTTGGGGAGACTTCCTGAATGGTCGCACTTCCTGGTCGCGACCCTGGTCGCTTTACGTGCTGGAGCGCTGGTGTGAGCTGAATTCGGTAACGGTCGGGAACTGAAGATTCATGGGTTTCCCGTCCTGCGATCGATGCACCGCTGGACATGCACCTCTGGCCGAGGACCCAAGTTGATTACCTGCTTCTGGCCAGTTAAGCTTGTGATAGCTTTCAAATTACTCGATATTCTCTAAGTTTGGCTGGTGCTAGGGCCCTCGTGTCTTCGACTCCCAAGCCGGGAATCCACATTGCGTGGAAGACGGTAACGTACCGCAGCGTGGCGCTGCTGATATTAGCGGGGGTCGTTGTATTTTCCGTCGGCCTGCGGTTGGCGTTCCCGCAATTCACCGAAAGTGGGGTGAAGGCAGCCAGTAACCTCACCACAAGTCTGCTGGAGAAGGTTGCTGGAGCGGCCGGAAGTCCCGCGAAATCCGGTGTCATGAACTCGCAGCAGGCGCACATCACTGCGCTCGATGGCACGGTGCGGGTGAAGAAGTCGAACAGCAATAGCTGGGTGGCAGCCGACTATAACGTGCCTTTGGAAAAGGGTGATGTAGTTCAGACCGGCTCCGAGGGTATGGCCAAGATCGTTTTCAATGATGGCACCAATTACACGGTAAAGCAGGATTCCCTGATCGTCATCGAGGAAAATTCGGCCAACGACCAACAGCAGACCAACGTGTCAGTGGCGGTGAGCACGGGCACGGTCGATTTGGCCACTGCGACCTACGCACAAGGTTCCCGATCGCAAGTGGTGGTGGCGGGGGCAACGGCTTCTCTGGCCCCAGATAGTGCCGCCATGGTACGCAACGATCCCAAGAGCGATAAGCACGAAATCCTGATGAAGAAAGGATCGAGCGAGGTCGCGCGCAACGGGGAAGTGGTGCATTTGGCGGACTGGGAGAAAGTTGGCTTCCAGGCGCAGTCTCCGCACATGGACAAAGTGAAGGAGATCGGGCCACCGACGCCGATATCTCCGGCCAACATGATGCCGATTTTCATCTCTGGGGAAGCCAAGCCGATCGAATTTTCATGGAGTCCAATGGCCAACGCGGTGGGATACCGCCTTCGCATTTCGCGGAACCCCTATTTTTCGTCGACCATCGCCGACCAAAAGGTGAATACCGCCGACGTGATTGTTTCAGGGCTGCCCGAAGGAGCGTATTACTGGGTGGTCCAGTCCTACGATGCCGACGGTAAAGTGTCGTTGGAGAGCGAGAAGAACCGCTTCACTGTGATCCCCAAGGGTAAGGACACAGCTGCGATCGATCTGCAGCTGGATCCCTTCATTCAGCACGGGCATGTGCTGGAGTTAACCGGGAAGACCGAAGTGGGCGCCCGGGTGATGGTAAATGGCCGCGAAGTCCCAGTAATCAGCACGGATGGCAGCTTTCACTACTTCACTCCACCCATGCCTCTGGGCGAGAGTACCATCACCATCACAGCACAAAATGCCAAGGGCGGGGTAAATACGCTGCAGAAGAAGATAGTGATTCAGTAACGGAGCAGAGCGGCGAGACGCTCCTGAGGTGCTGGAACTTTCGTTTGCGGTAGAAATGGGGAATATCCCATAGAATTGTGGGTAGCCGCCCCCCGCGTTTACTTAGAATGACCGGGCAACGCCTGGGAATGACAGCAGTTTAAAGATCTTAAAGAGAGAAGCTTCGGGCATGTCATCGAACGGCTTTCACTCCAGCGCAACGCGCTTGCACAACCTGAGGTCGCTGTTCAGCATTTTTTCCAGCGACCTTGCCATCGACCTGGGCACGGCCAACACGCTGGTGTATGCGCGCGGCAAGGGCATCGTGGTCAATGAACCGTCCATCGTAGCTATCAACAAGAACACTGGAGAAGTCGAGGCCGTGGGCAAAGAGGCCAAAGAGATGCTCGGCCGGACGCCGGGGAACATTGTCGCCATCAAGCCCATGAAAGATGGCGTGATCGCCGACTTCAAAGTCACCGAGAAGATGCTGAACTACTTCATCCAGAAGGCGCACAACCGCAAGATGCTGGTGCATCCGCGCATCGTGATTGGCGTGCCTTCGGAGATTACGCAGGTAGAAAAGCGGGCGGTCATGGACTCGGCTTATCGCGCCAAGGCCAGCGAAGTTTATCTGGTGGAGCAAGCCATGGTGGCGGCCATCGGCGCCGGATTGCCCATCACCGAGCCCAGCGGCAATATGGTGGTGGATATCGGCGGCGGCACCACCGACATTGCAGTGATTTCGCTCAGCGGCATCGTCTATTCGCGTTCCGTTCGCATGGCGGGCAACCAGATGGACGAGGCCATCATGAACTACCTCAAGCGCAAATATAACCTGCTGATCGGAGAGCGAACTGCCGAGCAGATCAAGATCGAGATTGGATCCGCTTATCCACTCGACAAACCGCTGACCATGGAAATCAAGGGCCGCAATCTGATCGAAGGCGTGCCCAAGACCATAACCGTCGATGATAGTGAAGTTCGAGAAGCTCTGAGTGAATGCGTATCCACCATCATGAACGCGGTGCGCGTGGCCTTGGAGCGCACGCCCCCGGAGCTGTCGGCTGACATCAGCGACCGTGGCATTGTGTTGACCGGTGGAGGCGCGCTGTTGAAGAATCTGGATAAGCGCATCCGCGAGGAAACAGGCTTGCCGGTATCCATCGCTGATGACCCGTTGTGCAGCGTGGTGCTGGGCACGGGCAAAATGCTGAGCGATTTCAAGCTGCTTCGGAAGATTTCGATCGAGTAGCGCAATCTCCTTCGTGCACCTTCGTGCTCCTTCGTGGTGGAAAAATCAACAACAGAAAACCACGCAGGGCACGAAGGTACACTAAGCAAAGCCCGCCATGGAAACCCTGATTACCCGCTATCGCAACGTCACCATCCTGGCGGCAGTTCTGTTCGCCCAAGTGCTCGGGCTGGCGGTGCAGGTCAAGCGCTCCTCCGAAAATGAATCCAGTCGCCTGATTCGAATCTGGGCTATCAGTGTTGTCACGCCGCTGGAGAAAGCGATCGTCGGAATGCAGCATGGCGTGGGGAACCTGTGGCACGGCTATGTTTACCTGCGCGGAGTGCGGCAGGAAAACCGCGATCTGAAAGCGGAGATCGAAAAGCTTCGCCTGGAAGAGGTGCGGTTGAACCAAGATGCGGAGCAGGGGCGCAGGCTACAGTCGCTGCTCGGGTTCAAGGAACAGTACATCTCCCGGACGGTAGCCGCGCAGGTGATTGGCTCCAGCGGCAGCGAACAGTTACGCTCGGTCTACATCGACAAAGGTTCACACGATGGAATTGACAAAGACATGGCGGTCATAACCGCCGATGGAGTCGTAGGCAAAGTGCTGCGCGTTTTCAATTCCACATCCCAGGTGTTGCTGATCAACGACCAGAGCAGTGGCGTGGGAGCGATCGTTGAGAAATCGAGATTGCAGGGAGTGTTGCGGGGCACGCCCGTGGGCGAAGTGGTGCTGGAAAAAGTTATGGCCGATGAGCAGGTGCAATCCGGCGATAAAGTATTAACCAGCGGCGGCGACCAGATCTTTCCTAAGGGCCTGCCGGTAGGCGTCGTTACTAAGGTCACGAAGGGCAATGAACTTTTTCTTAATATTCGGATACAGCCATTTACCAATCTCAGCCGGCTAGAAGAAGTGCTGGTGATCACGCAAAAGGCAGAAAAAGCTCCTGCTGTGACTGAAGCTGGGCCGACGCGTGCCGTGGATGTCTTGTCGCAGCGGCTGCCGTCTGTGCCCGACAAGCCGCCACCAGAGGTTCCAAAAAAGCCGGTCGCAGCAACTGACAAAGAAACCAATCAGACGCCAACAGGCAAACCCAACAGGCCCGAAGTAGCGGGAACCACAACCAAGCCATCCGGAACGCCGAAACCGGCGGCTAACGTTGGTTCCGCACCAAAGGCTGCTGCCGCACCGGTCACGGTGAAACCAGCGACCACGTCGAAACCCGAACCCATCACCATAAACGTCTCGCAGCCGACGGCCAAACCTCAGCCCACGGCGCCCGAGCAAAATCCGGAGACACCCCCCGAACCCACGCCGACGGAGGAGAAGCCTCACTAACGTGCCCGTCATTACCTACACCTCGCAGGAACAGATTGAGGTTTACCGGTTCAGCATTCCGGTTGCGATTGGGGTGCCTTTGATCGCGCTGGTGGCCCAGGCGTTTCTGCCGCGTTGGTTGCCATTCCTAACCATTTTTAACTTGCCGTTCCTGGTAGTAATTTTCTTCGCCGTGGCCCGCCGCAACCCGATTTCAGGACTGCTGACCGGAGGCGCGATTGGCGCCCTGCAGGATGCATTGGGTGGGCAATACATTGGCATGTATGGCATCGCCCAGACGGTGGTGGGTTATGGCGCTTCTTCGCTGGGTGTGAAGTTAGATGTAGAAAATGCGGGCGCCCGCTTCCTGGTGACCTTGTTCTTCTATGTGACCCACGAAGTGGTTTACTTCACGGTGGCGCGAGGACTGGTCGGGATGACGCTGGAGTGGAGCTGGATGCGCGAGCTGGGCTCGGCCCTGGCCAACGCCATCTTAGCCGTCTTCCTGTTTGCCTTGCTGGATCGATTCAAGCGGAGAACGTAAGCGCGGTCGTCAACATTCTTTCCAGAATCAGAAGCGCTCGGACGCGATCTGACCGCTAATCCCCCAACTCTCTCGCAACGCTTTCCCACGCATGGGTTAAAAATACAAATTCTGGCACATTCGTTCGCGTTGATCTTCCCAGAAGAATGTCTCGACGAGAGCCGCAACCTCCGGGGAGTCTATAGAGACTTCAAGAACTCGATGATGGCTTCTTGGTCCTCCCTCTTCATTTTTTCAAATTGCTGACTTACATGGCTTGCCTCGCCGCGGTGCCGCAGAATGGCCTCGCGAAGCGTCAGGGATGCGCCGTCGTGCATCAATCGCGGGCGCAATCGGACTCCCCATAAAGGAGCCGTGCGTATTTTGTTCCGACTGCTCTCGAAGTTCTGTTTCGAAAGATACCCTGACATCATCTGAAAGACTTTGTTCCCGTAATGCTCCCGGGTCGCCTGAAGGATGCCGTCCCCCGTCCCAACGTCGTGCATCAGGAAATCCCCATACGGATGAAATGTGATTGCCCCGAGAGCAACTGGAATCGCATACGTTCCGCCGTTGATCTTGGTTCCAGCGGGAGCCGTGGTCAAGGTTTCGACGTGACAGGTCGCACAACCGATCTTGTCAAATAAGCTGTTCCCCTTCTTTGCAACCGCGCTGCTCGCGAGCTGGGAATCACGCGCAGGCGCTTTCGTGGCTCGAATAAATCGCGCGAAGTGATCAATGTCGGAGAGACCGTCCGGGCCGGGCGTGTCATTCGGCTCCGAAGCAGTGTTGCAAAGCTTGGTTACCTCATCCGGTTGAAGGCGGTTTGTGATGCCCATCTCGTTGAGATAAGCGTCGCCGGCGAACGATAGCAGGCTGGCGTGCTGATCTTTCCACCCGAATCTACCTACGCTCATCTGTCCGGGGGCCTCTACGATAGGGACCTGGAGAACCTGCCCGCAGATTCTTCGATGTGAAGATTTGCATTGTTGCTCGGCGAGATCGATGAGGGTTTGATCGGCGACCGCCTCGACGAAGCCATCTCCCAACAGACTCAAGGAAAGGCGGAACGTCCGGATCGTCTCTGTCTCTGGAACTCGCTCTTGAATCTCATCGTTAGGAACAGCAGCATTGGGACAAATAGCGCGATCATTCAGCAGAGACCGGCCAGTGATGACTTCGGCTCCGTGAGCGATCGGGATTTCCGGGGTGCGGAAGTGTCCCTCTGGCCCCAGATGGCCGACGCGCAATTCCGTTACCTGGGAGGCGGCACCTGACACCGGACTCTGATGACATTCGCGGCAGGACTGCGCGTTATAGAGCGGTCCCAGGCCATCGCTCACCTGCTCGACTTCCTCGAATTTCGTTTGATCGGCCTGGTGAGTCGTATCATCGGCGACGCCGTTGCTTTTGTTGTCAAAACCGGTAGGTGCTTCCGTCGAACGATAGGCAGAAGAGGCGAGGATAAGACTCAAAACGGCCAATGGGATCAAGAGTCGCATGGCTTATTCCCCCTTCTTTAGGACGGACTCGCGGCTCTTGCGCCGAGGTCTAAGTTCCGCCCCTTCAAGAATCAGGCCGGTCTATCTCCCCTCGACATGTGAGCCTGACCCCAGCCGAAAAAATGAATTCTCACGCATGAATACCACCTTTTGCGGTTCCTGTCCAAAACGAAAAACTGTGAAAGAGGAGGTCCGTCTGAAAAGGACCGCTCCCCACCGTCTATGCCCTTCGGTCACTCGAAACAACATCCCATTCCAGCAACTGACCGGGTTACAATTAGTTAGCTTCCCTGAAAGGATTTGATTTCCGGCATTGGGACTCCTTACGTGGTGGTGTCGCCACTTCGACCTGAAGCCTGAAGCCTGACGCCCGATGTTTGGACGCGACGAAAAAGTTTCTTCCACACGCCTGACGACGGTGCAGTACATCATCCTCGTCATTTTTCTGGTGCTGGCGTACGGGCTGTGGCGCCTCCAGGTGGTGCAGAGCGAGTTCTACGCGGCACTGGCCGAAAAGAACAAGACACGGGAAGTTCCCATCCTGGCGCCACGCGGCAAGATTCTGGACCGCGAAGGCCGCACGATCGTCGATAACTATCCCTCGTTCACAGCCTTGTTGCTGCGCGATTCCTCGCGCGACCTTTCGGCAGACGCCGATCTGATTGCCGAAGGCTTGCACATGGATGCCAAAGAGGTACGCGAGCGCGTCCGAAAATTCTCCACGGTGGCCCAGTATCAGCCGATTTATCTCAAGGAAGACATCACACCCGATGAGCTGGCTTTCATCGAGTCTCACCGCAACGAGTTGCCGGAGCTCGACACCATCATGGCGCATCGGAGGCTCTATCCGCGCAACGGTTTCATGGCGCACCTGGTTGGGTATGTGGGCGAAGTCAGCGAGCAGATGCTGAACCAGCCGCGATGGGAACTCTACAATCCGGGTGACGTAGTGGGTCAATCCGGAGTCGAACTGGAGTACAACCCGATTTTGATGGGCAAAAACGGTTCACGGCAGGTGTTGGTAAACAGCCGTGGCAAGGAGATGGGAGAGCTGCAGGAGAAGCCTGCTGTGCCCGGCAGGCAGCTGAAACTAACCATCGATATCGATCTGCAGATTGCCGCCGAGCAGGCCCTGGAGGCAAGGAATGGCGCGATCGTCGCTATGGATCCAAGGACCGGCGAAATTCTGGCCATGGTCAGCCGTCCGGTCTTCGACCCCAACGATTTTGCGGTGCGCATTCGACGAGGCGAATGGGCGAAGCTGGTCAACGATGAAGATCACCCGCTGCTGAATAAAGCCATCCAGGCCCAACTCGCCCCGGGGTCAGTTTTCAAAATCATCATGGCAACAGCCGGCCTGCAGGAAGGCATCGCGCAGGACATGCATGTGACTTGTAACGGCGGCGCCTCGTTTTACGGACGCTACTTCAAGTGCTGGGTGGTAGCCGAGCATCGTGTGCATGGCGTTGTCGGCATTACCAAGGCTATCTACCAATCCTGCGATGTGTTCTTCTATACGTTAGCTGAAAAGCTCGGCATCGAACGGATCGCGAAGTACGCGACCATGTTCGGGCTGGGACAGAAGACGGGCATCGATTTGCCGCAAGAAGTCAGCGGTGTGATGCCGTCGGAAGAATGGAAAATCCGCAACTTCAAACAGAAGTGGTATGCCGGGGAAACCATCTCAGTGGGAATCGGCCAGGGTGCGGTGGCGGCGACCCCCATCCAGTTAGCGCGTGCCATAGGTGCGATCGCCAGCGGCGGCATGCTGCGGCGGCCTCATGTGGCGTTTCCCAACGAAATGCCACCACATGTCATTCCGGCCGCCGACGTAGCAGACGAAGTTAAAATTCCTATCGATCCCAAGAACTGGGAGATTATCACCGACGCCATGGCGGACGTGGTAAGCCCAGGCGGAACGGCGGCACTCTCGCATCTCCAGGGTATTGATTTCGCGGGGAAGACTGGGAGCGCCCAGACGATCAGCAATGTGCTGAAAGCAAAAATGGGGGCTGCTGGCAAATCGAAATTTAAGGATAACGGCTGGTTTGCGGGAGTGGAGCCGCGCCGCAATCCCGAGATTGTCGTTTGTGTTCTTCTGGAAGAAGGCGAGCATGGTTATCTGGCGGCGCGAACTGCGGCTCAGGTGATCAAGGCTTATGTCGAGAAGCAGCGGCGGCAGCCCAGCAAGATGGCGCAAGCGGGAGACCAGGTTGAAGTGGGCGCGGTGTGGAACTCTCCCGATGCAGATCAGGAGGAGACCCTCCGCGGCGGACGCTTTGTCGTGCAGGTGGCGAAAAAGAGGTTGCCGCTGGCGACGGCAGCGCCGGGAGTGGAGTGAGCGTGCTATTTGCGATTCATCGCGAGTGGGCGTACGCCCACTGCATTCGGTTAGCGGGTAGAGGTCCTTCGACTGCGCGAGATCACTCGCCAGCGAGCGATCTCGCTCCGCTCAGGATGACAATTTGTTAGAGGGACGAACGACCAGATTTTATGTCTAGATACATTTCATTTCACGATTTCGATTGGCTGCTATTGATCTTTGTGCTGCTGATTTGTGGGCTGGGCGTGATGGAGATCCATAGCGCCACCGTGCACACCAAGTTCGCGGGTGCGCACATCAAGCAGATTTATTGGATCATCGGCGGGATCGGCGGTATGTTCGCGGTGAGTCTGCTCAACTACCAACTACTTCTGGATCGCGTGCACTGGATCTACCTGGCGGCCATCGCTTCACTGATGGTGGTGCTGATCTTTGGGCAAAAATATCTTGGGGCGCGGCGCTGGGTCAAGATGCCCGGCGGCGGACACTTCCAGCCTTCGGAGTGGGTAAAGCTGATTCTGATCCTCGCCATGGCAAAGTTTCTCGCCGACTTGCATCAGAAGGAGCTTTCCTGGACAGACTTCCTAAAAGCGGGAGCGATGGTGGGGATCCCAATGCTGATGGTACTAGCGCAGCCGGATCTGGGAACCGCGCTCACGTACATGCCGATCGCGATTATGGGCTTGTTCCTGGGAGGCGTTCGGCTGAAGCAAGCGATGATCGTGATTTTGGCGGGGGCGTTGTTGATGCCGCTGGCCTGGCACGTTTTGAAGCCTTACCAGCGCGATCGTCTGACCAGTTTCATGCATCCGGATGCCGACAGCCAGGGTAAGGGTTACCAAGTGAACCAATCCCTGATTGCCGTGGGCTCTGGCGGAATTTGGGGAAGTTCCGAGGGTTCGCAGACCCATTTGGCTTTCCTGCCGGTTCCGCAAACGGACTTTATTTTCGCTGCTTTTGCCGAGGAACACGGATTTGTGGGCGCGTTGGGAGTGTTGCTGTTATACTTTACAGTGCTGATGCGATTGACCCAGAATGCGCAAACGGCGCCCGACCG
>JABCYV010000110.1 GCA_013290025.1 Acidobacteriota bacterium | reverse complement strand
AGATCGCTCAGGAAAATCGCCGCGCCTTTCAACACGCCGACAAGTATCACCGCCTGGCCGGAAAAATCGCGAGTGATGTCAGCGCCCATTGCCGCCACGCGGTCGGCGATCTGCGCCCGCGAAATCATAACCTTCAGTTCCGTCATGGCGACTTATATTACTCTCGAGGACGTGATTCGACCCACAGAAACTTGCTCGCGAGGGTTTATCGAGTCACGCCGTTGCGTCTGCTTGTACTCCTCACTAGAATGCTAGTTCGCCGTCTATAAGCGGGATAAGCATGAACCTCAAAGGCATCAAAATTACTTGGCTCGGTCACGCTACTTTTCGCATCGAGACCCCGGGCGGCAAAACCATTCTGATTGATCCTTGGGTCATGGGCAATCCAATGTGTCCGGAGAAAGACAAGGACGTCAAGCAAGTTGATGTCATGCTCTGCACACACGGACATGGTGACCACATCGGTGATGCAGTCGAAATCGCAAATAAACATAATCCGAAGGTCGTCGGCATTCCTGAGCTATGTGGCTGGTTGGAGAAAAAGGGCGTTAAGCAGACTGCAGCCATGAACAAGGGTGGCACTCAGGCCGTTGGCGACGTCAAAGTTACCATGGTCCACGCCGATCACTCCTGTGGGATTCAGGATGGGGATGAGATGGTTTACGGGGGCGAGGCCTGCGGATATGTCGTCGAATTCTCCAACGGTGTGAAGATTTATCACGCCGGTGACACCAACGTTTTTGGCGACATGCAGATCATCCGCGACCTGTACGCTCCCGAAATTGCCATGCTGCCGATCGGTGATCACTTCACCATGTCGCCGCGCGAGGCCGCCTATGCCTGCAATCTGCTCAAGCCGAAAACCGTTATCCCTATGCACTTTGGCACCTTTCCCGTGCTGACCGGAAGGCCGAGCCAGTTGCAGAAACTTGTGCCGAATATCGAAGTAGTCGAAATGAAACCAGGCGTCACGGTTTCGTAAGATCGGAGACAAATTGGCTAAGAAGAGCGACAACGCCTACTGGCGCATGGGTGGAATCACCGTCAGCGCCGTAGAAGATTATCTCTACTGCATGCTTCCTCCCCGTGACGAAGTTCTTGCGGAGATCGAAGCCGAAGCCGCGAAGCGAAAAATTCCCATCGTCGGACCCGCCGTCGCCCGCATCCTTCATCAATTGGCCCTAATGATCGGTGCCAAAACCGTCTTCGAGATGGGCTCGGCCGTCGGCTACTCCACCATCTGGTGGGCCCGCGCGGTAGGGGAAGGCGGCCGCGTCATCTACACCGACGGCAACCCTAAGAACGCGAACGAAGCCCGAAGCTATTTTCAGCGTGCTGGCGTCAGCGATCGGATCACCATCAAAACCGGCGACGCGCTAGAGCTTCTGTCGGAGCAGAAGCAGGAGTTCGACATCATCTTCAACGACGTGGACAAAGATGATTATCCCCGCGTCCTTCGCCTCGCTCTGCCCAAGCTCCGCAAAGGGGGGCTGTTTGTTACTGACAACGTTCTGTGGAGCGGCAAAGTTGCGCAGAAGAATCCTGACAAGACAACCAAAGCGATTCTGGAATTCAACCGCCTGCTCTACGGCTCGTCCGAATTGTTCACGACCATTTTGCCGATTCGCGATGGTGTAGCAGTGGCAGTGAAGAAGTAGTCTGTGAGGCTACAAGGACGCCGGAGGTACGTTTTCCGTAGCCGATTCTGCCGATCCGGAAATCTCAAAGCAGGCGTAATCCATCGTCAATGCTCGGATACGCCAGCGTGGCCAACAATTCACGCTTCATGCGCGAAGTATCGGCAACACAAGACGTCATGCCGGCGCGGACGATATCTCGGTTCAATGGAGCCGCCGTTCGCAAGACCAACGATGCGGTTTCGCACAGCCCTCCCGCCATAGGAAACATCCAGTCGGGCAATCTCAAAGGGCGATAACACTTCCAGTGATCCGCCAGCTTGTCCACAAAATCCTGCAACAGCAACGGGGCGTCATCGCATACTTGATAAATTCCGTGCGCATGCTCATTCTGAATTGCTGCTTGCAACGCTGCTAAGAAATCTGGCAGAGCGAGCAAATGCACCCACGTCGGCGTTTTCCAAATAGCCATCAGGTGATGCTGAAGCATCCATCGCGCAGCCCTCATCAGCTTGATATTTTCCCCGTACACGATTCCAGCCCGGAACACGACCGGAATCATAGAGCTGGTCTCACTGGCCGTCATTACGTATCGTTCTGCCTCCAGCCGGGTACGAAAATGAATCACACCGGGGTTTGCGTCAAGCCGCCCGACTGCCGGACATTGAGGAGTTGTTTCTCCCTCCACGTGGGGGAAGCTGACGAGAATGAATTTCTTGACCCCGGCGGTGCGGGCAGCTTCAACCATGCTTTTCACGTAACCGATGTTTGTCTTTGGCAGAAATTTCTCAGGACGGGGCGCGAAGAGAACTCCCGCAAGATGCACAATGCAATCGATGCCATCACAGGCATGGTTCAGAGTCAGCGGTTCTGCGAGATTCGCCTCCCGAACCGTGACATCGGAGTGGATAACAAGGTCGGACGGCAGTGCTGTTTTGTGCTTTAGAAGGAACAGCTGATGAGAGCTCAGCAGGAGATGTCTCGCGGTCCGGGAGCCCAAATCACCCGAGGCTCCGGTGACGAGAATATTCAAGCCGGCTTCTCCGCGCGAGACATGAAGTTGCGAAAATAAATCATTCCGCCGAAATCAAACAGTCCGTGAGCAATCATTGGCACGAGCAGGTTCTTGGACCAAAGGAAAAACAATCCGAGGTAGAACCCCTGAAAGATGGACCACAAACTGACGACTCGGATGTCTCGCTTGCCGAAGTGTGCCAGCATGAACAGCAACGACGCCGGAATCAGGCCCCATGCCTGCTGCACGAATCCGCGAAAGAATATTTCCTCACCGCAGGCCGCCGTCAAACCTCCCAGGATGATCTGCAGTGCGCCAGTCTGAGCGTATTCTTTCGCCAGGGAACCGGTTAATCTTTGCGCGTAGGCCTTCCCTTTCAAGACCGCGTAGCCGTACTGGACCAGCAGAGTCCAGAGCGTCAACCAGAATGCGCCTGCAAATCCCAGAATGATCGCTCGGGAGCCAGGTGCAAGTTCTAGCGGAAGTCCTTTCCATCGAATGCCCCAGTAGCCGAGTCCACCGAGCAGCAAGGTCACTGCGATTTCGAGACTGAGAAACTTCTTGATATAGAAAAGCATGATCTTGATTCGAAGATTTCTGAGTTCTCCTGCAACCGCCTAGACCGACTTTACTGGAATCAGCGTCAAATCCTCCACCAGCCCCACTTCCTTCTGCAGGAATGGTTCGGCGTAAGTGACGCCTCCCAACATGCCATAAAAGCGCGCCATTGACTCAATGCGCGCGCGAATTTCGGCTTGAGCAGGGAAGATTTCCTTGCCCGCCTCCTGATCGCTGAACTGCGATTTATAAGCCATCAGCGCCTGGAAACGCGTTTCGAATTGATCGGTAATGTCTACTACAAAGCTCGGCCGAACGTCGTAGTAGATTGTGGCGTAGAGAATCTTGAACGGCCGGTGTGGGCCGGTTCCGCTCTTAATGGCCTCGCTGAAAGAGGAGTGCTGAACGCTGAGCGCTTGGTTCACATCCAGCTTCGCTAATCCTGCAAGAAAGCACGCTTCATACCCCAGCGTTGACGCCTTGTAGTGATCCGGATGCCGCCCTTTCCAGTAAGGAAGTATCACCACTCGCGGCCGCTGTTCGCGAATCACGCTGGCGACCTTGAGCCGGTTGTCCCAGGTATTCTCGACCCGGCCATCGGGAATGTCGAGGGCGTGCCGCCAGGAAACACACAGAATCTTCGCCGCCTCCGCCGCCTCCTGCGCTCGCTCATCAGCTGTACCACGCGTCCCCATCTCACCCTGGGTCAGATCAAGAATCCCAGTGCGATGGCCGCGCTGCGCCATTTTCAGCAGCGTCCCGCCGCAGGTCTGTTCTACGTCGTCACGGTGAGCGGCGATAGCGAGAATGTCGAGCGAAGAGGTGGACATGTGGGTCTGTAGATTGACTGGAGAGAATACCGCCATGCTCTGAGGTATGGCAACCGGGCGGAGTCCGGCCCACAAGGGCTTGACAAACGAATCCTGGCGACGCATCTTATGCTGCACAAAACTCTCGCCTGGAGCGGCGCGGTAGACAAACCACCCGGGAAGCCCTGCAGCGTGGTAGGAGCTCAGCATGATTCCGGAATCCGTGGTACAGAAGTTCAGGGAATCGCTTAGGGGCCAATCCTTTTGCCCTGGCGAGCAGGGCTATGACGCTGTCCGAGCTGTTCCTAACGCCATGATCGACCGGCGGCCAGCCCTCATTGCACGCTGTGCCGGAGCGGCTGATGTCATCGCGTGCGTCCGTTTTGCACGCGAGCACGATCTTCTTCTTGCGGTTCGCGGCGGAGGTCACAGCGTTGCCGGGAAGTCGGTTTGTGAAGGCGGTCTCATGGTCGATCTCTCGGCCATGAAGGGCATACGGGTGGATCCTGCCCGGCGAACGGTGCGTGCTGAAACCGGTCTAAAGCTGGGAGAATTCGACCGCGAGACGCAAGCCTTTGGCCTAGCCACGACGCTGGGCGTGGTCTCAGCGACTGGTATCGCAGGCCTGACGCTGGGCGGCGGCTGGGGTCACTTGCACGCCAAGTATGGACTCGCCATCGACAACGTTATCGGTGCGGATGTGGTCACTGCCGATGGGCGTCTGCTGACAACCAACGCTGCAGAAAATCCAGACCTCTTTTGGGGCATACGCGGCGGCAGTGGCAACTTCGGAATCGTGACCTCACTGGAATACCGTCTCCACGAAGTCGGTCCCGTGCTGGGTGGCGCCGTGTTCTATCCTGCGGCAAAAGCGAAGGACGTAATGCATTTTTGGCGGGAGTTCGCAGCAGGTAGTCCCGACGAACTGGTCACGCAGGGCGGGTCTTTCAATCTTCCGGACGGCGTCCCCGTATTTGCCATTGCTGCTTGCTACTCTGGGTCGGTTTCGGAGGGCGAGGGTGTTGAAGCCCTTGCGGACCTTTGGTCCTCCCCTCGCCGACTCTTGGCGCTATCACTTATCTACAATTGCAAAGCATGTTTGACCCCTTCTTCCCGCCGGGGCGCCTCACATATGTGAAGTCGAACTTCATCCGTGAGTTCAGCGACGAAACCATAGACGCCCTCGCACAGTACGCGGGCAAGAGTCCCTCCCCATACTCGTTTGCGCCATTCATCGAACACTGGCACGGAGCGGCCACCCGCGTCGCGCCCACGGATACTGCCTTTCCTCATCGGCAGTACTCGTATAACTTCATGGCTTGGTCGAACTGGGTGAGCCCGTCTGAATCGGAAAGGAACATCCAGTGGACGCGCGAATGTTGGGAAACTATGCGGCCGTTTCTGGTCGCAGGCTCGTATGGCAACTACGTCGCCGACGAGGGCGATGTGTTCGCACGCGCAGCCTACGGACCGAACTATGACCGCCTGGTCGCTTTGAAGAACAAATACGACCCGAGAAACTTCTTCCGCTTGAACCACAACATCAAACCGTCGCAGGAGATTCCCGCGGCAATCAGCGCTTAGACATCCTCAGCGCGGCTACAACTCTAAACGACTTAAAGAGTCCAGGAAACCAGCTTGAGAGGCTGAAGGATGATCTCGCGGGTTACTGGAGCATTCGGGTGAATGATCAATATCGAGTCGTTTTCCAGTTTGGTGGCGGGAACGCAACGAATGTTCGCTGTCAAGATATTCATTAATGGATAGAGGTGAGGAAAAGCATGGCAATTCCCAAAGAGCGCATTGCAACACATCCAGAAGAAGTGCTCCTCGAGGAATACATCAAGCCGCTGGGTCTGACTCAGGCGAGCTTGGCGAAGGAATTAGACATTTCGACGAATCGCCTGATTGAGTTGGTCAGAGGGAAACGAGGGATCACGGCCAATACAGCTCTACGACTTGCCCGCCGATTCAATACGTCGCCTGAGTTTTGGATGAACCTTCAGTCGGCTTACGAGCTAACTGAAGCGCGCGCGTCAATGGCTGTCTAGGTTGGTTTTTGTTGCGTGGAAGGCGAGGCGTAGAAGTAAACGGCGGGTCCGCACGGGCGAGACGCCCGCGCCTAGATTAACTAGCTTTTTCGTTCGACCAGAAAGCGGGCCAGGGACTTGAGGTTGTCCGCGCGAGAGCCGAAGCTGCTCAGCGAGGAAAGCGCCGCTTCCACCAGCGCGTCTGCCTTTTTCAGCGACGCATCAATTCCGAACAGTGCCGGGTAGGTTGCTTTTTCCGCGACAGTGTCCTTGCCTGCGGTTTTACCTAACTGTTCGGAGGTTTGGGTTACGTCCAGCACATCATCCACGATCTGAAATGCTAGCCCAATTGATTGTCCAAACGCCCGCAGGCTGGCGACCGCGCCGTCATCTGCCCCGGCAAACAATCCCCCACTGACCACGCTGGCAGTAATCAGCGCGGCAGTCTTCGAACGATGAATGTATTCCAGCATTTTGAGATCGGGCTTGCTGTGCTCAGCTTCCAAATCCACGACCTGGCCTCCGATCATGCCGTCCACCGTGCCCGTCCCACGTGCGATTTCCCCGACCATGCGCACTCGCGCTTCCGCAGGACAACGCAAGCGCGCTAGGGTTTCGTATGCCTGCGTCTGCAGCGCGTCCCCCGCGAGAATGGCGATTGCTTCGCCGAAGACTTTGTGGCAGGTGGGCCGTCCGCGTCGCAGATCGTCGTTGTCCAGCGCCGGCAGGTCGTCGTGAATCAAGGAATAAGTGTGCAGCATTTCCAGCGCTGCGCCCAGGTCTTCGATGCCAGCGGGAAGGGAGCCAGCGACCATGCGGCCGGCTTCCATGCACAGAATGGGTCGCAGCCGCTTGCCTCCGGCAAACACACTGTGGCGCATGGCTTGGTGAATGGAAGCTGGATGCTGCGTGGCCGCCGGTAACAGGCGCTCCAGCGCCGCATCCGTGAGGATGCGGCCCTTCTCCAAAGTGTCGGTGAGCATGAAGGTCTGAGTATAACAATCTCCTAAACCGGAACTCACTGCGGTCGCTGGAATCGAGAGCCAACCTTCCCTACCAAAAGCAAGGGACGCCACTTGGGCGTCCTTTTGGTTTTAGTCCGCAATTACGCTGCTAAGGATTGCGATCGCGACGCGCTGCGCATCACCGCTGTGAGAATGCCCCGCTTATCTTGCGAAGGGCAAATGTCAGCCGCGCCGGCGCGCAGTGCCGCCGCCCACATCTCTTCGTCGGCCAAGCGGTGAGTACAGACAATGGAGACGCTGGGAAATTCGTGCGCCAGAAGCCCGACCTCGGTAATAGACGCCATTTCCATATCGAGAATCGCAACCTCAGGATGATGTTTCGCGATGCTGGTCCGCAACTCATTGAGTGACCGCGTTTCCTTTACCGAACGGAACGAATGGCGTAGGTCAGCACACAGAGATTGCACGATCGCCGGATCACTTTGTAAGAGAACAACACTGGAAGACTGCATATTTCCCTCTGAGTTTCACCGTCGTCAACGGCACGACTAGCTGCCGCAGTTTTCCATGGGGGAAGCTGCCGCAGACATTGGAGACTTACGAGTGACGACGAAGGCCCCGCGCCTACCTTCGGCTCGGCGCCTTTTCAGTCAGAGACTCGAACGGTTCAGCCTGGAGCTTGCCATTTTGCTTTAGCAGAATTTCCACTTTGCCTTCCGCTTCTTCCAACTCTTTGCGGCAGGCAGCGGAAAGCTGCATTCCCTCCTCGAAAAGCGTCAGAGATTTTTCCAGGGGCACTTCACCCTTCTCCAGTTCATGCACAATCTTCTCCAGACGCTGGAGGCATTCTTCAAACTTTGGCAACGAAAGCTCCTAGGACTATTTTAGTCCACTTCGGACAGGTGTGCGTCAACTGAAAACTTGTGGACTGAGAAGATTTCCCAGAATTAAACGGTGGCCGGCCGAGAAGTTCCCAGCGCTTCCAGTACGTCCACGGCCGAGGTGTAGCGCCCCTGAGGGGCACTGATCTGGGCTCCCTGGACCATTTGGCGCACCGCCATCAGCATTTCCCGAGCAATGAGGATCCCCTCCTCGCGTGCCGCTTCTGGGGTCTTGGCCCGGGCCATACGCTCCACAATCGTATCGGGCACCGACACCCGCAGTTCATTCTTCATGAACTCAGCATTCCGGACGCTTACCAGCGGCCAGATTCCAGCAACCACGGGAATCCGGCAATGCTCGATGCGCCGCAGGAAGGTTTCCAGCAGTGAAAGATCAAAGACGGGTTGAGTCACCGCGTACTCCCCTCCCGCTTCCACCTTGTATTCAAAGCGCCGAATCTCCTCATCCAAATCGCTCAGCCCAGGATTGGCGCCTACGCCGATCACGAACGCCGTGCCCGCCCCGATCGGATTGCCGCCAATGTCGAGCCCCCGGTTGAGATTGTGTACGATGTTCACCAACCCGATGGCATCGACGTCAAACACTGCCGTGGCGTCCGGATAGTTGCCCATTTTGGGAGGATCGCCGGTGATGCAGATCAGGTTGCGAATGCCGGTCGCCGCCGCTCCCAGCAGATCCGACTGAATACACAGCACGTTACGGTCCCGGCAGGTATAGTGCAGGATCGCCTCAATGCCAACCTCCCGCTGGACCAGGAGTGACAGAGCCTGATTGCTCATGCGGGCCGAGGCCCGTGGGCTGTCAGGAATGTTGATGCCGTCTACGCCCACTGACTTGAGGAAACGTGCGCCTTCGAGCTCTTTGTGAATGTCTGTTCCCTTGGGGGGGACAATCTCGACCATGGTCACAAACTCACCGGCTGCCAGCTTGGCACCCAAACCGGAACGGCTCTCGAGCGGCAGAGCAGGAGTGGCGGCGGGTGTGGCCTGGCCGGTTGCTTTTGCTGAGGATACCTTCGAGCGGGCTTCTCCAACCCTTAGGGCGGACTTCATTACCCGGATATGCTCGGGAGTCGTCCCGCAACATCCGCCCACCAATCGCGCGCCCGCGGCGATGAACTTGCGGGCATAGCTGGCCATGTATTCCGGTGAACAAAGATAGATGTTTCGGCCTTCGACCGACCGCGGGATACCGGCGTTGGGCTGCGCGGATAAGGGAAGGGAACTGACGGCGCGCACACGCTCGATCGCGTCCAGCATGTCCACAGGACCAACGCTGCAATTGCAGCCGATCACGTCCGCTCCCCATTCGGCCAGCCGGGGAGCAAAAGTCTCCGGAGTCGAACCGTCGAGACAGTTTCCGTCCTCATCGATGGTGACCTGCGCCACCACTGGAATCTTGGAATCTACATCCCGAGCAGCCAGGAGCGCCTGGTGCAGCTCCTCAAGGTAACCAAACGTCTCCAGCATCACCAGGTCTATCCCACCTTCAACCAGGGCGGCGATCTGTTCGCGGAAGGCAGCGCGGGCTTCTTCAAACGAAGTCTTGCCCAGGGGTTCGATCCGAATCCCCAAGGGACCGACCGACCCGGCCACCCAAACGTCAAAACTCTTGGCGGCTTCCCGTGCCAGCCGGGCACCGGCAAAATTGACGGCATGCACCTTGTCGGCCAGGCTGTGGCGGCCGAGTCTGACAGAGCTTCCCCCGAAAGTATTGGTTTCAATGATCTCCGCACCCGCCTGCAAATACTCATGATGGACACCCCGAATCAGCTCGGGCTGGGAGACATTCAGCTCGTCGTAGCAGCGATTGATGAAAATTCCCTTGGCATACAGCAGCGTGCCCATAGCGCCATCGCAAAGCACCGGGGACTTATTGAGGCGAGCCAGTAAATCAACAGCCATAGTGTTTGAGAATACAAGATGAGGGCTGATTTTGCATCACTCTCGCGGACTGCGACGGAACCGGAAATTGGTCGCAAGGGGCTCTGTTATAATCCCAGCTTTTGCATCTAAATCTCCATCCTTCATGCTCTTCGGAGTTCCAGGTTTGAACAGAACCTTGATAGCTGTTGGTGTGCTCATAGCAAGTGGTGTGGCTATTGTTTCCTGTGGAAGTTCCTCCAAACAAACCAGAACCAGCGGCCTGAGATTTCGTGCCTTTGTTTCGAATCCATTGCAGCCCACCGCGTTGGGTAGCGCGCCGGTTCTGAATATCGTGGACGCGACCCTGGATCAGCTTTCTACGGCTACGGTTTCGCTGACCAATGACCCGGGCCTCATGGCACTGTTTCCATCAAAGCGCTTCACCTTGGTTTTCAGTCCCACGGACAACTCCATCGCCGAGATTGATAATGCTCAGGAGGCTGTGGCGTCGGGCACCACTGGCAGCAATTTGGGCCGCGTTGTGCTCCCCGGGCCGACGGAAAGTATGCTGGTGGGTACCGACAACGGCACCGGGTACGTTGCCGTGCCCACCGCTCCGGTGACAGGACAGTCCCCAGGCGCGGTTGAAGTGCTGAACTTATCGACCGGCGGGATTACCGCCAGCTTGCCCATCCCCAACGCCCGCTACATCGTCCAAAGCCACAATGGCAGCCGACTCCTGGCATTCGGGAGCAGTACCGATCCTGCGCATTGCCCGGCTAACTCCCTTCCGGTAGTGACAGTCATTACTCCGAGCCTGATTGGGACGGGTCAGGAGCCCAGGAAGTTCGTCTGCTCCAATGCGTTCGATCACCCGGTGTGGGGCGTTTTCAGCAGCGATGATTCGACCGCGTATGTCCTAAATTGCGGTCTCGAGTGCAGTGGAGTGCCCGGGAGCACTGCGAGCATCACCCCGCTCGACATGACTACCGATCCTCCTGCTCCCGGAACCCCGATTCCCGTGGCTGCTGCTACCATAGGCCTGCTCTCGGGCAATAACCTGTACGTAGTCGGAACCCCATCCGGCGCCGCTTGCGGCAACTGTGGCACGCTGCAGGTGGTGGACATTGTTGCAGCCACTGCCGCGCCTCCGGTCAGGATAACCGATGGTTACCACAACCGAATGGAAATGGGCGCTAACGGTCAACTCTTCATTGGTGCGCACACCTGCAGCAGCGCATGTCTGTCGATCTTCAATATCGCTACCTCCAGCGTCGTGACTCCATCGCAGAGCGGCGACGTGACTGGAATCCAGCCAATCCGGAATCGGAACGTTGTGTACGTATGCCAGAACGGAGGCTTGCTCATTTACGACACCACCACCGACATGCTGCAAGCCACGCAGATCACGATCCGCGGACAAGCTGTGGACGTGAAATTGGTGGATTGAGAGAAGCCAGCTCAGACTTCCGACTTCGGTCCAACCAGCGTATGAGGGAATCGGAAGATGCCAGCTTTTATCGAGGGTCTAGGGTCCGCCTGAAGGCGTGGCCGACGTGCCGCCTTCCGGCTCCAGCAATAGTTGATGTGCTCGAGTTCGTTCTACGGCGGGTCCGGAGAAAGGCAGTGTGAAAGTGGTGCCCGCATACCACGCTTTCCATTGATCCATGTAATAGGGACTAAGGAAATTTCCCGCTTGGCCCGTCACCAAATTCAGAGTGGACTGATCCAGGCCGGCGAGATCCACAGTCATGCGCTCCGACGGCCCGTGGCTCCGGGAGACCGCCTTCACCGTATAACCGCTGCCGGATTGCGGACGCACCCCGGGGCCGGTCCAACGTTGCAAGATTGGAATCTTGCCCAGAATCGGGTGCTGGATGTCCAACGGATGGTACGCTCCCCACTTCCAGAGGCTCGGGTCTTTGGGCGCCCCCGCATCACTTACCGCCGCCTCAACCGCCGCGGCAAGGAGTTCATCGTAGTTCGCATATGAATCGGGAGGCCAGCGCTTGGGCTGGCGCTGCAGCATATTTTCCAGCCAGATCGACTGCATGCCCCAGTGGTAGCTTTTCCAGCTTAGGGCGCTTCGAATCTGCTCCGGATCCTTAGGTGCCGAACCGAGCTTAGGTTCCAGCACCAGCCGCACCAGCTCGGTCCGCGCCCGAGCTGCGATGACTGGAGCAGCCGAATCAGCCATCATGCGGCCGTCCCATCCCCTCATGATCTCGGCGGCCTGCTTGGCGCGTGGCGACGAATTGCGGGAGTGATCCACGGCATATACGAAGCGCTCCGCCGAGTAGCGTTCAAATTCAGAGTAAATATCTGTTTGCAGTGCCAGCATGTCGGCCACGGAAAATTTCTTGCCCGACTCCAGCACCCGATAAATGCGTGCCGAACGCCAAGGCGCCTCCCAACCCGTGCTGATCGAATATGCGTATCCGTCAGGTGTGATCCGCCCGTTGGCGGTGGCGATGATTCCAGAGGTGGGATTGAAGGTACTGGGCAACTTATCAAACGGAATGTAACCGATCCACTCGTGGGCATTATCGCTGCCATTTTCCGGCAGGCTGCCGTCGCCCGAGGCCCGGATGGGAATCTTTCCCGTGGCCTGGTATCCAATGTTGCCATCCACGTCGGCGAAAACGACGTTTTGGCCGGGCGCGTCAAGTTTGGAGAACCCGCTGCGGAATTCCTCCCAGTTCCTCGCTGAATTCACCTCAAAGAAAGGATTGCGGGTACCGTCGTATAGCGTCCATCGCAACGCCAGTTTGCGACTCTCCCCCGGCACCAGTTCGGTGATAACTGGTCCATGCCGTGTGAGCACTACATCCAGGGCGACATCGGGCTTGCCCTTTACGCGAATGATCTCGCGGCGATGTTCCGGCTCTTTCCACCCGTCCGGCGTAACGTATTGTCCGCTCGAGTTGAACGTCTCGACATAAACATCTTCCACCGTCGGGCCGATGTTGGTGAACCCCCAGGCGATCCGCTGATTATGTCCAACGATTACGAGGGGAACTCCCGGGAGCGTAAGACCTGCCACGTCGAAATCGCCCGAATGCAGGTGGGCTTCGTACCAGAGGTTGGGCATCTGGTGCCCCAGGTGCATATCGTTCGAGAGGAGCGGCTTCCCTGAGACTGTATGCGCACCTGAGACCACCCAATTGTTGGAGCCGAAGACGAGACGTGAGTCCGTTTCCGTTTCGTCGACTGGTGCTCCCCTGGACGGCGTTGGGTAACGACCGGCAACCGAACTTCCTCCGCCACTGTCCAGTTCATCTTCTTTGTCACCGGTATCCTGTTCGAGGCTGGGGCGGGATACCGTCGGCGGCCGGTCATGCCAGGAAGTGTTTACGTATAAGTCGGCAGTCAAGTCCGGGCCAAGTTTCGCCAGGATCTTCTCCCGCGTCAGAGCGTCCTTATAGGGATAGTGATTGAGGTCTTTCACCATCTGTGCCCCGATCACTGCGGAGTCTTCCGGAGTCCAGGGGCGTGGTGAGTAGCGCAGAATGAGAAACTCCAGCGGCAAATGATCGCGGTGAGACTCGATATAGGCGTTTACGCCTCGCGCATAGGCCTCGAAATATGCGCGATCCGGTTCTGGGTCAATTTCGATTGCTTTCCGTGCCGCTGCCCGCATGCCTAAGATTCTCTGCTCTCGATCATGCTTAAGCAGGTCCTCTCCCAGGATTTCGGAGAGTTCTCCTGCGGCAAAGCGCCGCATCATATCGATCTGCCACAAGCGGTCCTGCGCAGTCACATATCCCTGAGCAAAAAACAGGTCATCAAGGTTGGCGGCTTCGATCGTAGGCACACCGTGTCCGTCACGCGTCACCGTGATGCGTGACGAGATTCCGGAAACTCGGGCAATCCCGTCGAGCTGTGGTAAGGCAGAACGCGCCATGGATTTGACCCAGTCGGCTGCGGCAAGGAGCCCGACCACAAGCAGAATCAAGGAAAGGCCGAGAATCCGTCCCCAACGGCGAGGTTTGCGGTGAGACGAAACGGGAGTGCCGAGCGTTGCCATAAGCGAACTTTCGATTCTAGGTGTTGACCGCATCCCAAGACAAATCGAGCGACCTGGTTGGCGGTAAGCTTAAATGGCCAGTATTATTCTGATGGCTGCCATTGCCGTGACTCAGACCACGTTACAAAAACGGATTGACGATCAGCCCACCATCTCCAGGGAGATGATCCGTGAGGCTGAAGGCATTCTGCATCGTCATCTCAAACGGGTCGGACTGAAACACACGGCACAGCGCGATACCATTCTGCGCACCTTCCTGGAAACACGTGAGCATCTCTCCACCGACGAACTGCACCGGCTGGTGAAAAAACAAGACGGCAAGATTGGTTTCACAACCGTCTATCGCACCTTGAAACTGCTGGCCGAGTGTGGCCTGGCCAGTGAGGTTGCCTTTCATGATGGCATAGCCCGTTATGAGCACCAGTACAATCGGCGCAGCCACCACCACATGGTTTGCACCGAATGCGGCAGCTCCGTGGAGTTCTTCTCTCCTGAAGTGGACGGCCTGGAACAGGAGATTGGACGCAAATACCGCTACGTCACTACGCGCCATACTTTTCAGATTTACGGGGTGTGCGAGGACTGCCGCAAAAAGAACCACTCGCGGCAGGTCATTTGAGCATGCCCATCAAATGTCCCAGCTGTGGTTCGCAGATGCCGGAGAACTCGGCCTTTTGCCCGGGTTGCGGTCGCGCAATGGACGTACCGAAGCCCGCTTTGAGGGCCCCGGCTAGCGGTCGCGATAACATCTTTGGCGCGCTAGCGTATGTCACGATCATTCCAGCTATCGTATTTCTGCTGGTTGAACCGTTTAAGGCGAATCGCTTTATCCGCTTCCATGCTTTTCAGTGCATCTTTTTGGCTATCGCCTCGCTGGCGGTCGGCATCGCACTCAAGCTTATGTTTACCGTTCTATTGTTCGTCCCATTCCTGGGCCAATTGATGGCGCTTTTGATCGCAATGATTATTTCAATCGGCTGCCTGATCCTGTGGATTGTACTCATTGTGAAAGCACTCCAGGGCGAGCGGTTCAAGGTTCCCTTCATTGGTGATCTAGCCGAGAAACAGGCGAACCTGGCATAGGCACCCCATCCCCTCTGTGATTTGCAGGCTGCGGATTCCATTTGCCTTGAAGCCGTTATTTTGGTAACTTTCCGCCGCATTCAAATATCGACAGATTGCTGATCGTTGTTCCCCAGATTGCGAGATTAAGCACAGTACGGAGGGAATTATGGCTTTTTGCAGTGCGTGCGGAACCCAGATACCTGAAGGCGCGACCTCCTGTCCGACTTGCAATCGCTCGGTGACACCAGCCATGGGCACCGTGCCAGCGGGTACACCGCAAGCAGCGGGTACGGCGCAGTCAGCTACCGGTGGACTGGCAGACAATGTTGCCGGCATGCTGGCATACATCACCATTATTCCCGCCATCGTTTTTCTGGTGATGGAACCTTACAATCGGAATCGGTTCATACGCTTCCATTCATTCCAGTGCATTTTTTTCTGGGTGGCGCTGGTCGTCATCCACATCTCCCTATCCATTGTCGGGATGGTCCCATTGTTGATATTTGTCACGTTCCCCCTGCATATTCTTGTGTCGCTGGGAGCGCTCGCGATCTGGATTATTCTCCTCATCAAGGCCAATCAGGGACTGATGTACAAATTGCCGTACATCGGCGACCTGGCTGAGAAGCAGGCGAACGCTTAGATTCGACGTACCTGCGGCATCGTCTCTCGTGACCTCTGCTTTCTCTTCTACGGGGAATGCCATCGCACGCTGCTGTGCTCTAATCTTCACCAGCGAGCGAGTCACGGAATTACATCCCTAATTACTTTTGGTTCGTGCCCGATTTCCGGTAATCTGATCAATTCACCGTTGGGGGAGAGACGCGCTTGAAAGTTCGGGTCTTCTATCATGACAAATGCTTCGATGGAGCATCTTCGGCGGCGCTTTTCTCACGGTTCTATCGCGAACGCATCCGCAACGATGTGGAATTCGTGTTCTCCGGACTCTTACACCGCGCCGGATCTCTGTTCGACGAGAATAATTTCGATGGTGATGAAAACGCCATCGTGGACTTCAAGTATTCCAGCTCGCCCAAGATTACCTGGT
>JABCYV010000109.1 GCA_013290025.1 Acidobacteriota bacterium | reverse complement strand
AAGCTCCGACAGCTTCGTTGCCTCCGCTGCCGCTTCGATTGCTACCGGGTGGAGCGAACCAGTTCCCGGGCGGGAGTTGCACCCGCTGAAGTCCAGCGCCTTTCACGGCGCACTGTTACGCCAACAAGTCCCGCTCCGAACCTCTGCCCGCGTGTTCCTCTGGAGTAAAGTGCCTGGTTACTGTCGGGTCGTTGGCGTGGCGGCCCTATACGTGAGGGCGATTCGGAATGGAAGCTCGCTGCTTTGCAGCAACGACCCCAGGTGTAGCCATCTAATCTGGCTCCCTGCGATTCTTTTTTCGAGCACGCTTTCGTGCCAAAGCTTGCTTCACGCGCTTCTTCTCGCCCGGCTTCAGGTAGTAGGAGTGACGCTTCACTTCCTTAATGATGTCTTCCGTCTGCACCTTGCGCTTGAACCGACGTAGGGCATTCTCCAACGACTCACCCTCTTGCAGTCGAACTTCTGCCAAACTGATCACCCCCAAACGAGCCCTGATGGGACAAATTTGAGCATACATCACTCCGAGTAGCCATCATCATCTTTATCGTCATCATCGTCATCATCGTCATCTTCGTTGCCATCGCCTTCGTCCCCCTCTTCGTCTTCCTCGGGCTCTTGTCGAAGGAGGGCATCTGCACCTACCAATGCTATTCGAGCGAGATAGGACATGACTCCTCCTGAGGACAGGTGTGAGGCCAAGTCGTCAATTCCTCAACCCTTCGTATTGGACCGCCTGAGCGTGCGTTTGTGGGCTCTCTTTTTTTTCAGCTTATTGGCCATTCTGGCTTCCGCGTGCTTATTGTCGGAGGACTCCGCATTTCCTAAAGCGCGGCCTCTTGGCTTTGTTTCTGTCCCGATTTTCTCTTCCAGTGCGTTGTCCATTCAGTAAGTCTCCATAGTTCTAGTTGTCATGCAGCTCATCTGTAGAGATGGCCTCCAACCGAAGGCATCGTCATTGCTATGCTTGCTCGACCAACAAGCGTCAAGTCTACGCTATCGCCTCGCTGCAGGCGATTGCGTCACATGGGCCTGAACCGGTGAAACCTGCGCCAATGACCGCCACGTCCACGCTTTCGGGAAGCGGTTGCGCGGCGTCGGTCCCCGGCATGTCGACCGTGGTCAGCCAGTAGTTTCTCTCGTGCACAGTCATGGAGTGATCGGCTTCGGCCTATCTAAGCCCCGCTAATCTACTAGACCACTAAGCCGCGCAACAAGCGGGGCTCAATGGCGAAAGGTTTGACTTGGCAGCGTTCGCAGCCTAGCATTCTCGTTCGACATCAAGGTCGGGAGCGCTGGGATGATCGGCAAAACCATCGGCCACTATCGCGTTCTGGAGAAGCTCGGCGGCGGTGGCATGGGTGTAGTGTACGAGGCCGAAGACCTCAGGCTCGGCCGCCACGTAGCGCTAAAATTCCTGCCCGATGACCTTGCCCACGACCCGCAGGCTCTGGAACGATTCCGGCGAGAGGCACGTTCTGCTTCGGCGCTCAACCATCCCAACATCTGTACCATTCACGATATTGCGCATGAAGAAGGCCTCCAGTTCATCGCCATGGAATTCATGGCGGGACAGACGCTGAAACAGCGCCTGGCAGCCGGTCCGATTCCAGGGGACGAGTTGCTGGACCTGGCCGTCCAGATTGCCGATGCCCTCGATGCCGCGCACAGCGAAGGTATTGTGCACCGCGACATCAAGCCCGCAAATATTTTCATCACCAAGCGCGGCCAAGCCAAGATTCTGGACTTTGGATTGGCCAAGCTGACCGGGGCGCAGATCTCGGCGTCGGCGGTCTCGCCGGAGCAAGCCACCTTGGAAGCACACCTCACTAGCCCGGGAACGGCGGTGGGCACGGTAGCCTACATGTCACCCGAGCAGGCGCGGGGGGAGGACCTCGACCGGCGCACGGACCTTTTTTCCTTCGGCGCCGTGCTTTACGAGATGGCCACCGGCCGCATGGCTTTTTGCGGGAATACTTCGGCCCTGATCTTTGACTCTTTGCTGCACAAGACACCAACTTCTGCGGCACGCGTCAATCCGGAGCTGCCTCCCGAACTCGAATACATCATCAACAAGGCGCTGGAAAAAGACCGTGCTCTGCGCTACCAGAGCGCCGGCGAGATGCTGGCTGACCTGAAGCGCCTGCGTCGAAATTCCAGTTCAACGCGAGTCGAGGTGGCTGAAAGTCGTGAAGTGTCCGCAAAAGCGCCGAAGCGAAAAGTGCTGTGGGCATCAGTCGCGGGCATTGTTGTGCTGGGGCTGATTGCAGCGTCAGCCTTCGTATGGCGCGGCAGGAGCGGCGGTCAGGAAATTTCGTCGGTGGCGGTGATGCCGTTCGTCAATGCCAGCAACGATCCCAACACCGAATATCTCAGCGACGGCCTCACCGAAAGTCTGATCAACAGCCTCTCTCAAATTCCAAATCTTACGGTGATGTCCCGCTCGTCCGTCTTCCATTACAAAGGGCGTGATGTAGACCCGCAAGCCGTGGCGCACGACCTGAAAGTGCAAGGCGTCATCACCGGCCGCATCGTGCAGCGCGGAGATCAACTTATTATCAGTGCTGAACTCATCGACGCCCGCACCAATCGCAATCTGTGGGGTGATCAGTACGATCGCAAGCTCTCCGATGTTCTCGCCGTGCAGCAGGATATCACCGGCGCAATTTCTGCTCGGCTGCGGGAGCGACTGTCCGGCGAAACCAAAAAGCAGGTAGCCAAGGGCGGCACCAGTGATCCAGAGGCTTACCAGCTTTATCTCAAAGGTCGCTTTTACTGGGAGAAGCGAACACAGGACTCGCTGGAGAAGGCCAAGGAATACTTCAACCAGGCGATTGAGAAAGATCCGAACTACGCGCTGGCCTACGTTGGGCTGGCCGATTACTACTATGTGCTTTCCGACTATGCGCCAGTCTCGGCCGTCGACGTTGCACCCAAAGCACGCGCTGCAGCGCAAAAGGCGCTGGCCATTGACGACACTCTAGCGGAGGCCCACGCCGTCCTGGCCGGCGCCGACGTGACCCTGTGGCAATGGGATGCGGCGGAGCGAGAATTCCGTCATGCTCTGGAACTTGACCCCAACAACGGCAGCGCCCACCAGTGGTATGGCTTGTTTTTGACTTCTCTCGGACGCCACGAAGAGGCGCATGCTCAATTCAGGCGTGCGCTGGAATTGGATCCCTTGAATCTGACTTTCAACAACAATCTCGCGATGAGTTACTCGACTGCGCGTCAGTACGATCAAGCTTTAGAACAATTCCGAAAGACAATCGATATGGATCCGAATTATGCCAGTGCACATGATAACCTGGCTCAGGCCTATTTCGACATGGCCAAATATGACCTGTGGCTGGCGGAATGGAAGAAAGCAGCGACCTTGAATAACGATCATGAATTGTCGGCGATCTCTGAGGATGCTGACCGCGTCTACGCCAAGTCTGGAAGTCGGGCTGCCATAAGCAGAGTTATCGAGCTCTTCACGCAGTTAGCTCAACGCCGGTATGTTGATCCCGGTTTCATTGCCTATGATTATGCGGCGCTTGGCGACAAAGATCAGGTTTTCTATTGGCTGGAGAAAGGCTATTCGGTGAAGGCGGAGAGTCTGCAGTTCATCAAGGTCGTTAAACCGATGGATCCATTCCGCTCTGATCCGCGCTATCTCGACCTAGTAAAACGCATGGGTCTGCCGCAGTAGGGCAGCTACAATACCGCCGTTTCCTCGATCATCCTTCCTTCCGCGAAGCGGGATAGACCCAGCAACGATGCATCCACCAGATCCGTTTTCCCCGCGAGAATCAAATCCGACAAGATTTTCCCTGTCGCCGGAGCATGCATCACGCCGTGCCCGCTGAAACCGTTAGCCAGAAAAAAGCCGGGCAAATCCTGGACCGGCCCCAAAATCGGATGGTGATCGGGCGTCATCTCATATAACCCTGCCCAGGCGCGCTTAGGATTCACTGCCAAGTTCTCGAATACCGGCACCCGCTCCGCTGCTCGCGTCAGGATTTTCTCGATGAAACCCGGGTCGAAATCCGTTTTGTAGCCCGGTGTTTCTTCCGGGTCGTTCCATGCCAGCAGAAATCCCAAACCTTCCGGCCGAAAATGGAAGCCATTCGACATGTCGATAATCATGGGCGCGCCATGCGGAAACTGATCAAAGGGTTCGGTCGGGACGAGCATTCGCCGCAACGGTTCCACCGGGAGATCCACGCCTGCCATTTTCGCGATTCCCGCCGCCCACGCTCCCGCGCAGTTCACCACCTTTCGAGTGAACACAGTTCCTTTGGTCGTCTCCACTCCAGCAATGCCCTGACCATCGCGTTGAATGCCAATCACGTCTGCGTTCTTCCACAACTTTGCTCCGTGGTCGGCGGCCCAGGTCATCATTCCGATCATGGCACTGTAAGGATCAACGAAGCCGTCAGTCGGGCAGAAACTTCCGCCCACGATGTCATCGCCGCGAAGCTGTGGAAACATGCGGCGGATCTCATCTCCAGAGATCAGTCGCACCGCCTTGAGTCCCATGGCCACCTGCTTGGCGTGATTCGTCCGCAGGTAAGCCATATGTTTTTCCTCGGTAGCACAAAATAAATATCCCTGAGAACGGTAGCCGGAGGGATGTCCCAGCCTCTCCTCGAAGCTGGCATAGAAGGGAATCGAGTACAGCGACATCTGAATATTGACGGGCGTAGAAAATTGCGCCCGCACGCCACCCATGCTCTTGCCCGTGGAACCTTTACCCTGGGCGGTTTCCCGCTCGATGACGAGGACGTTGCTGCACCCGGCGGCTGTCAGGTGGTAGGCAATACTCGATCCGACAATCCCTCCACCGATGATGACTACCTCAGCTGTCTGCATTCCCCTTCGGCCTCTCACGAAGTAGAACGAAGCATTGTATGCGATTGTGACGAGGACGGGATTCTCGTTTTGCGGCTGGTGGTGGCTTATTCAACGCCTGGCGTCATCCCGAAGCCCCGCGCTTTCACCTGCGGCGCGAGGGATCTGGCGTGGAGACCGGGCCAGGTGTTCGGATGAGTTCACACACAAAATCCCGAAGATCTACGGTGCGCCAATACTTCGGCGATTACCGCTGTGCCCTTGAAGCCACCGGAGCATCCCCGTAAACTGAAAGAATGCACATGCACACCAGCCACGGCGGGGGCGAAAGGACTTCCCGAGTCCTGCGAAGCTCGCTGGCAGTAACTCTGGTTTACATCGTGTTGCTGGTGATTGCGGGCATCCGGGCCCATTCACTGGCGCTGCTGTCCGAAGCTGGGCACAATCTCTCGGATTTCTTCGCCCTGCTGCTTTCGCTCGGAGCGGTGTACCTGCAGTCGCGACCGCCGAGCGCCACCAAGACTTATGGCTACCACCGCGCCGGAGTTCTGGCTGCGCTGATGAATGCGGTTTCTCTGGTCGCGGTGTCGTTCTTCATCTTCTACGAAGCTTTCCGGCGCCTGCAGAACCCCGCGCCGGTGAAGGCTGGGCTCATGATGATTGTGGCCGCTATTGGCGTGGTCATGAACGGCGCCATCGCGCTGTTGCTCTACCGCTCCAACCGCGACGTAAATATCCGTAGCGCTCTCTTACATGAAATTGGAGACACTCTGTCTACCGCTGCCGTGATCGTAGGCGGATGGGTCATCCTTGGGACGGGACAGTACTGGATCGATTCCGCGCTCTCGTTCGGCATCGGCGCATTGATTCTCTGGTCAGGCTTCGGCATCGTCCGCGAGACCCTGAACATCTTGCTGGAAGGCACTCCGCGGGGGATAAAACTGGAAATCGTGGAAGCGGCGATGCGCGAGATCGAAGGCGTCAACGATGTTCACGATCTGCATGTATGGAGCATCGGCTCGGAGACACGCGCGCTTTCCTGCCATATTTCTATCGCTGACATTCCGCCTTCGGTGAGCGAGCGTATCCTGCGCGACGTCAAAGAGAGACTGCACCATGATTTTCGCATTGACCACACCACGATCCAGTTCGAGCATGAGGTCTGCGAAGTGGCGCACGGATGCGTGATCCCAGTGAGCGAAGAGCTGCATCAACACAAGCATTAAAAGGCATTGACGAATTCCATATTTACGGATTTACGAATTAGGATCTGCGAACTCAGATCGGGGGTCTCAGATTTTCAATCGGTCAATTCGTAAATTCGGCAATGTTCAATTCTTCTGCTTTTCGTAGATTTCTCGCGCTCTCTCAATCGTGTCCACTTCCTCTGGCAACTTGTCCGGTCTTAGCCGCACAATTCTTGGGAAGCGCAGCGCGTATCCACTATTGTGCCGGTCGGATTTCATCATGTTGTTGAAGGCTACTTCGAGCACGATCTTCGGTTCCACAATCAACCGGAAACCCTGATCTTCAACCATGTGTTCTAGAAACCACCGAGTCATTTCTGCGATTTCGACATCGGTCAGGCCGGAGTAGGCTTTGCCAATATTCACGAGCCGGTCCGCATCCCGTACCGCAAAAGTGTAATCGCTCAGAACTCGGATGCGTTTGCCGTGACCGTACTCGACGGCTGTGACCACCACGTCGAGCGTGGCCAGTTCACGTTTCATCTTCAGCCAGGATTTGCCACGCCGTCCCGGTGTGTAGACCGACTCGGGGTCTTTCACCATTAACCCTTCGTTCCCTCTGGCCTGCGCGGCTTCAAAAAGTTGGTCGAGTTCCTCCGCCGAGGAGGCCTGGAACACAGGCGCGCGTATGACTCGGGCGTTCGTCTCTGGTTCGGGCGGCTCAAATATCAATTGTCCCTGGTCGTTGCGCGAGCGTGGTTTCACCGGTGTACGTTCCATCGCCAGCAGTTCGTCGAGAATCTTGGCTCGCTCTCGCAACGGACGGTCAATCAGCAGCTCGCCTCCTGCGTAGATCACGTCAAAGGCGAGATACACCACCGGCACCCGCTGCATCATTTCCTCGCTCACTTTCTTTCGCCCCAGCCGCTGCTGCAGCGCGCTGAAGGGGAGCGCTCGTCCGGCTTCGTTAGACTCAGCGGCCAGGTAACTCCAGGCTACGATTTCCCCGTCGAGGACTGCATCCTGCGGCAGCCCTGCCAACGCGTCAAGCAGTTCAGGGAATGACTCGGTGATCTCGTCTCGCGTCCGCGAGAAGATACGTACTTCGTCTCCCGCGCAGTGTGCTTGCGCCCTGATGCCGTCGTACTTGTCCTCCACCACAGCGTTGTGGAAGTAACTCAGCGCATCTTCGGCAGACTCCGCCGGGCTGGCCAGCATAAAGCCCAGAGGATGAAATAGTCGCATCCTCCCCTCTCCTAACTTGCCCCCTGCAGCCAGTTGGAGGGTTTCGCCGATATCACCCAGCAGCATATTGGCGCGCTGCACTTCGCCCAACGTCCCGCCATAGGCCTTTGCGATTGCCTCTTCGACCAGGCTCTCTTTCAGTCCGATTCGCAAATCGCCGGTCATGATTTTCACGATGTATTTGGCTTCCAGAGGTGTCACCTGTGAGAGCAGTTCCCTGACCAGCGCCGTCTTCGCCGCGGGACCCCGGGCTACCGCAATCTGCCGAAACCGTCGTTGCACTTCGAGCGCGCTGAGGTCAGCTCCTGGGTGCGAAGGCAGGATCTCGCCCGCCACCGCACCTAAATCGCCCAGCTTGCGATAGGCCGCGGTCAGTTCCTGCTCGCTTTTCCCTGAGAGCTCTTGCACGACTCGCCACAGCAGCGATCCGCCTACCTGCAGTGTGGCTTCCTGCCACATCGGAAAAGGGCGCCCAGAAAGGAATACGGCTGAGACAGCCGCCTCTTCCGTCGTTCGGGACCTCAAATAGTCGGCGACAATCGAAACCTTTTCGAGCTTTTTGGTCGTGGCCGCGATCCGCTCGCAAGCTTCGGCTAGTTTTCGCATGTCTTCGGCTTGTATACCTGTGATAACCTACTAGTTGAGCCCTTAGGCCCGGAAGGATCATCCAACATCTATGCAGGTTTTCCGCACATTGTGGCGTTTCCTGGTGGCTATCCAGCTCCTGCCCGCGCTTGAGGGTGGCGAGGAGACCCTGGTCGGCGGCCAAGCTGTGCTTGAGGGCGTTATGATGCGCTCCCCGCATGCCTGGGCGATTGCCTGCCGCAAGCCTTCCGGGGAAGTTTCCACGCACAGTGAGCCATTGGAGCGCCTATCCGAAAAGCACAAATGGATGGGCTGGCCGGTGATGCGCGGCGTCATCACCCTGGGACATGCCATGTCTTTGGGTTTCCGCGCTTTGAAGTTTTCCGCGAACGTTGCTCTCGACGAAATTCCGGCCAACGAAAAAGGCAAAAAGCTCGAAATCAGCGGTTGGGTGGCTGCGGTCAACGTTGTTTTTTCGGTGGGATTTTTCATTTTCATGTACAAGTTCCTGCCGCTGGTGGCAGCCACCGAGCTGAAACGCGTAAACCCGGTATTCGGCCAGCAGATCGTCTTTAACCTGGTTGATGGCGTCATCCGCATCGCGTTATTTCTGTTCTTCATCTGGGCAGTTTCCCTCTGGCGGGACATTCATCGTGTCTACGAATATCACGGGGCCGAGCACAAGACAGTCTACGCATTCGAAAACGGCGATCCACTTGAGACGGGTGCGGTGCAGAAGTACTCCACGTATCATCCGCGTTGCGGTACCAGTTTTCTGATGACAGTGATGCTGATTTCGATTCTGGTGTACACCATTATCCCGGTCACCACTTTCTGGTCGCGCTTTGCCGTGCGCATCGCGTTGTTACCAGTGATTGCGGGCCTCTCTTACGAGATCATCCGCTTCGCCGCCAAGCATCGTGGATCACTCTTCGCTCTGATGACAGCTCCAGGCCTGTGGCTGCAGCGCATTACCACGCAACCTCCGACGGACGATCAGGCGGAGTGCGCCATCGTGGCATTGGAGCAGGCAATGGCTGTCGAAAAACAGCGTGGCGGCGAATTGGTGATTGCCTAGGGGGCCTCCCCCCGTCATTGGTCGTTCGTCTTTGGTCGTTGGCTAACTCCCGAACCTGGGTCATCCATCACATACAACCCGGTACATGAGGCGCTAAGAATTGCGTCTGGAGGTGTCGCATGTCGTTGTCATCGTTCCGGGACTTAAGGGTCTGGCAAGAAGCCATGAAACTGACAGCCGAAATTTATCGGTGCACAGCCAACTTTCCAAGGCACGAACTTTACGGGCTGAGCCACCAAATCCGCCGCGCGGCAATCTCGGTGCCGAGCAATATCGCGGAAGGCAAAGGTCACCGATCCGACAAGGAATTTACGCATTTCTTGTTTCACGCGCGAGGGTCGCTTTTGGAAATGCAAACTCAGCTTATGATCGCTGAGGAACTACAATATTTGTCGAAGGAAGAAGGTAAGTGTCTGTTGGCCAGGGCTGAGGGCGTCGGACGGGCCCTCAGCGGATTGATCAATTCTCTGCTGGAGAAGGCAGCTTGATTTTGCCAAGGCCCAACGACATACGACCAACGACCGATTCTCATGTTTGAAAGACTAGATCAAATCGAAGCTCGCTATGAGGAGCTAAACGGGGCCCTCGCTTCGCCGGAGATTACCAGCGACTCAGGGCGATACCAGAAGACTGCCAAGGCACACAGCGAAATTGCACCCATCGTCGAACTGTATCGCGAATACAAAGACCTGAAACGCGGCATCGCGGAGAGCAAGGCCATGCTGGCCGATGAAAAAGATCCGGAGATGCGTGCTTATGCGCAAGAAGAACTGGACAAGCTCGAAGCCCGCGTCGCGGCCGTAGAGGACGAACTCAAAGTCCTGCTTCTGCCGAAAGATCCCAATGACGAAAAGGACGTGATTCTAGAAATCCGTGCGGGTACCGGAGGCGACGAAGCCACACTCTTCGCTGCCGAAATGTTTCGCATGTATACCCGCTACGCTGAGACTCAGGGTTGGAAGGTCGAAGTGCTCTCGACGTCCGAGTCTTCGGTCGGCGGTCTGAAGGAAGTTATCGCCATCATCGAGGGTCAGCGGGTTTTTTCGCGGCTGAAATACGAAAGCGGTGTCCATCGGGTGCAGCGGGTTCCCGCTACCGAGCAACAAGGACGCGTGCACACTTCGGCCGTGACGGTTGCCGTCTTGCCTGAGGCCGAAGATGTGGACATCAAGATCGAAGCCAAGGATCTCCGCATTGATACCTTCTGCTCATCTGGTCCTGGCGGCCAGTCGGTCAATACGACTTACTCCGCCGTGCGCATCACGCATATCCCCACCAACACCGTCGTAAGCTGTCAGGATGAAAAATCGCAGATCAAAAACCGTGAGAAAGGCATGCGGGTGCTGCGTTCTCGTCTCTATGAAATCGAAATGCAGAAACAGCAGGACGCGCTTGCCAAAGAACGCAAGGCCATGGTGGGATCGGGCGACCGCAGCGAGAAGATTCGCACCTACAACTTCCCCCAGAACCGTGTAACCGACCACCGTATCGGTTTGACCATCCATCAACTTCAGGAAGTCATCGACGGCAAGCTCCAGCCCTTGATCGACGCTCTGGTCACTCACTTCCAGGCGGAAAAGTTGAAGCAGGAAACCGCTGGCGTTGCATGAAGCTCTCTCAATCTATAAGAATTTGTCATCGTGAGAGAAGGCTGCAATACCACGCTTTTCTCCGTGTGTCTGTGCCTCTGTGGTGAAATGGCTTCGTGACCCTTCGCGATATTCTGCAATCCGCCATCGACAGCCTCACCGATGCTCGCGTCCCTTCGCCACGGCTGAATGCCGAATTGTTACTCATGTTCACGCTTGGGTGCGATCGGGCGTATTTGTACGCGCACTCCGAACGGGAACTAACTCCCGATGAACACGCCCGCTATGAGCAAGCACTGAGCCAACGCTCTCGCGGCGTTCCCACACAGTACATCACCGGCCACCAAGAGTTTTGGGGCATGGACTTCATCGTGACCCCCGCCGTCCTGATCCCACGTCCTGAAACTGAGCACGTGATCGAAACCGTACTTGAACTTGCTCGCGTGGAGCAGGGACGGGCGAACCTTCGACAAGCTCAGGGCAAGCTCTCATACGCCAACCGACTTCGCATCGTGGACGTAGGCACCGGCTCCGGCTGCATCGCGCTGGCCCTCGCCCAAGAGTTGCCCCTCGCCGAAATTCACGCTACGGACATTTCCCCCGACGCACTTGAAATTGCCGAGGCCAACGCCGCCCGCCACCAACTCGCAAGCCGAATCATCTTTCATGATACCGATTTGCTTCAGGGGATCGAATCCAATTTCTTCGACTTTGTCGTTTCCAACCCCCCCTATGTAGGCGAATCTGAAACAGACCAGGTTCAACTTGAAGTCCGCAAGTTCGAGCCGCGCAATGCCATCTTTGCCGGACCGACAGGACTCGAGGTCATCGAACATCTGATCACCTCTGCTCACGCCGCTCTCAAACCGGGGGGTCGGCTAGTCATGGAAATAAGCGGAACGATTGCTGAGGGAGTGCGGTCTCTCCTGGAAAGCTGGCAGTGCGTGCAAATCAAGAACGATCTGCAGGGTATTCCGCGCGTGGCCACAGCACAAAAGAAAGTTTGACGGCGTTCTACTCCTACGAACTCTGGTAGTAGTCAGCTTTTCTACGCTAGTCTTGCGCCACTGGGCGCTTGGTGCACCTGAGCCTAAGAAAACGGCATGTCAGAAAAGTCCTTTCCTAGAATGAGAGCCACGGATCGGTTCGTCGCCGCCGTTTGTCTGGCATTATCCTTCATCGCGTTCCAGTCCTCCATAAGCGCGCAGAATCCGAGAGGAACCCTGCGGGGTGTGGTCCAGGACCCCAGCGCTGGGCGGGTTCCAGCCGCAAACATTGCTGTACAGGCAGCGGGATCTTCGTTGAAGCGCGAGACCAGAAGTGACGACCACGGAGAATTCAGCCTCAACGAATTGCTGCCTGGTCTCTATCACGTGACCGTGACCGCCACCGGGTTTGCCGACGCCCAATCCGATGTGAATGTTGTCGTCAGTTCCGCACGCGACATCACCGTGACCATGAGCCCTGCAACCGTGCAGCAAATCGTGAATGTGCAGGCGCCACCTTCTTCCATCACGACCCAGCCGATTGACTTCGCGAGCGTCGTACATCAGGCCACGGTTTCCACTCACGACCTCGAAACCCTGCCGCTGGCGGCTCGCAGCTTCGCTAACATTGCGTACCTAGCCCCAGGTACGGAGCCGGTCGAGCCCTCGGATCCCACCAAGGCGCGGATCACCGCGGTTTCCACGGGCGGCAGTTCAGGGTTAAACAATGAGTTGTCCGTGGACGGTGGCGACAACTCAGATGATTTCATTGGTGGATTTCTGCAGAACTTTTCGCCCGACGCGATTCAGGAATTCGCCGTGCGCACCGCGCAGGAAGACGCCGATACCGGCCGCACGACCGCCGGCTCGGTTGTGATCACTACAAAGCGTGGCACGAACGAATGGCATGGGGGCGGAGCTTTTTACGAACGGGCGGCCTCGCTCAATGCACGATTTCCAATTGAAAATCCAGCTCCCAATCCGAAACAGCCATTCTCGCGGCAGAACTATGTAGCCACCACAGGTGGCCCGATCAAGAAGGACAAGCTCTGGTTTTTCTCGTCTTTTGAATATGTGCATGAGAACGCCAGCATCGCGTATAGCCCTGCCGGCCAGACCCAGTTCAACGCTTTAGGCTCCTTAGCTTCGCAAGGTCTCATTCCTGGCATAAGTTCGATTTCCGTGCCCAACAACGTGCCGGTCCCGTTTCGCGACTACCTGGGTACGGCGCGCTTCGACTGGGCGCAATCGCCGAAGTCGCAGTGGTTCCTTCGCGCTGCCATTGATAACTACGTCACCCACAACGCGCTGGTGCAGCAAGGTGCGCTGCCCTCGACTGGTCTGGAGCAGCACAACAATTACTTGAACATGGTGATCAGCAATCAGCACCTGTTCAGTCCAACGTGGTTGGGAAACTTCGTGTTCAATGCCAGCGGATTGCATCTTACCGAGGCGCGCAATTCTAACTTGGGCTTCGCACTGGCTTTTCCGTTCACCTCGACCTCTCAAACGATTTCCGGCTTCGAAACCTTTGGTGACAACCAGTTTCAAACGCCCATCACCGCTTTCCCAGTCTTGCGCAATCAGGAGAAATATCAGTTCCGCTACGACCTCAGCCGCGGTTCCGGCGATCACGCGCCGAAACTCGGGATCAACTTCATTGACGAACCGGTGTTGAGCGGTGCTTTGTCAGGCACAGCAGAGACGCTCATCACGTACCCTAGCGATCCGGATTTCTACGCCGTCAACTCCACGCAGTTCTATTTCAGTCGACAGTGTGCAGCGCCGTTCGATCCAACTTCCGGAATCACCTGCACATTCACGCCCGCCCAGAACGGCCGCTTTTCCCAGAATATCCAGCGGCTTGGGCTGTATGCCCAGGATGCCTGGAGAGCAACATCGCACCTCACTGTGAACTATGGCATGCGCTACGACACCACGTTCGGACTGCTCACAGCTTCTGGCCGCAGTCAGGGAGATAACCCTGTATTTCTCTCGCTTAAAGCTCTCCAGATACCGCTGATTCCCGGCGTTCCCCGCGACTATCACAAAGCATTCGGTCCGCGGCTAGGTGTCGCCTACTCTCCTGGAAAATCCGGAACAACGGTGATCCGCTCTGGCTTCGGTCTCTTCTACGACGATTTGGCCCAGAACGGATGGGTAACGGCGCTGCAGGCCGTCAATGCTCCCCCAGCGCGCTGCGTCAATCCGAGTGACCCTGGCTGTGTTTCGGCGGGAAACATTATTGATTCGAACTACAAGACTCCGTACGCGCTCCACGCGTCGGCGGGAGTTGAGCATGCTTTCAGCCCAAACTGGACGATGGCCGCCGATTACACTCACGAGCAAGGGAATCACAGCTACCGGGCCTACAACTACCTGGCGGGCTTCACCTTATTTTCACCCAACCCCGCGAACCAACCCTTGGTTCCCAATATTTCCGTATTTAAGTCGGACAACCGCTCCAGCTATAACGCTCTATTCATCCACCTGCAAGGCAACGTCTTGCGTCGCTTCAATCTGGTCGCGAACTACACGTTATCGAGAGCGAAGACGTGGGGCTGCGTTCTCGGCGAACTCTTCGACTATGTGAATGGCGTCTGCAATCCGCTCAATGCCTTTGGTCCGGGCGACTATGGACCTTCAGGAGAAGATGTCACTCATCGCTTCGTTCTGGCGGGAACTTTCTATGTCCCAGGAGGTTTCGAGCTCACGACCATCACTCAGGCGGAGAGCGCCCGCCCTTTTACGCTCACCACGCCGGTAGACATAAACGGGTTTGGAGATTCTGCCAACGATCGCGCCGTGATTAACGGACGGCAGACCGCGCTCGACCAGTTCCGCGGGACTCCTTACGTTCAGGCCGACCTGCGAGTTAGCCGGCCGTTCAAATTCAAAGAGCGCTGGTCGGTTATACCGTTCGTGGAGTTCTTCAATCTCCTCAATCGTAACAATCCCGGAGCGAATTACGTTACCGACGTATCGGTTCTTCCCGTCAACAATCTTTCCAACGTCACCGGGATCTGTTCAAGCCCGCTGGGCTGTCCTCCGTCCGGGTTCACGCCCATCGCCAGCTTTAAGCAGTTGCTCGTTCCATCGGGCGCACTGGGAGATTTCTTCGGTCCGGGTACGACCGTCGGCATTCCGTTGGCGGCTCAGTTGGGCGTGCGCATTACTTTTTGAATGTGTCGCCCCCGGGGATCTTGGGGATCAAAGAAGTTTATGAAGAGAGGGCCTACCGCACCAGCCACTCGGTAACGAGATGCAGTTGGCTGAGCATGGCATGGTAGGTCACGCCCGCGCAGACGACCATTCCAAATGCTGGGAGCAACGCATACCAGGCGGAGAACTGGCGAGTTGAGGCGTGAGCATAATCCCATGCGATCAGACGTTCGACGCGGGCACTCACCGTTGCGGCGGGGCTATGGAGCAAACCTGTAGTCAGCTCGGCCGATTGCGGGACTGGCTCCAATCGCGAAAGCTTGAGCAAAGCTGATGCCAAATCAAGCGCTTCACTGGCGTTGGACACAGCCGCGTCATCAGCCGCTATCTCCGCGATCTCAGACCATGCCTTCTCCAACCCCGCCATTCCGGGGAAGGCGCAAAAGCGAAGGAGGAGCTTCTTCAAGTTGTCACGGCGTCGTACGTGGGCAACTTCGTGGCCTAGCGCCCCTCGAAGCTCAGGCTCCGTCAAAACTGCGACCGCAGCTTCAGACATTAGAACTTTGGGCTTCAGAATTCCAGCAGCCGTGAGGGCGGGGACGACCTTGCCAGTACGGAACACAGGGACACTCGCACCCGTTGCGACACGGGTAGCTTCGGCCGACCAATCAGCTACGACTTTCGTCGTCCTAACCTGTGCCAAGGTCGCTTTAAACATGCCGACTACGAACAACAGCGCCCCACAGCCGCTCAGTGCCAGTGGAATCGCGCCGATTGGTTCGTCAATCGAATGCGGCTCCAGAAGCAAGAACGACGGCACCGTGAACACAATGGTCACGAGAGCCGATAACGCAAGCGGCATGATCCGTAAACCAAACAAGAGATCCGCTGTGATCCGCGGCGAAAACCGGCGGTGGCAGATTCGCTCTGCCAATCTCCATAGCAGGCCCACGACAACGGAGAGAGCACTGTAAAGCAGAAGCATGACAGAAAAGGAGAGAGCGATGCCGCGCGCTAAGAACATTATCGCTTCTCCTTACGCTTAGATTCGAGGTTCTTCGTATCCCGATCGCGGAGCTCATGCCTTTTCTTTTCGACCAGTTGTTGCAGATCATCTAGCAATTGCGCATCGCGCTCGGTAAGAATTTCCACTAGGTAAGAAAGTGGCAACGAGGAGGCCGCGCCAGAATCGAACAATTGTAGGATCGCTTCTCCCGCCGCGGCGCGTTGAAACTCTTCCAGAGTCAGCCGCGGCGAGTAGCGAAATGCTTTACCTTCTGCCACTCGGTTCAGGACACGTTTCTTGAACAGACGATCAAGCGTCGTCATCACAGTCGTGTACGCCAGCTTGTGATCTCCGTCGTCGA
>JABCYV010000108.1 GCA_013290025.1 Acidobacteriota bacterium | reverse complement strand
AGGAAGGCCCGGCCGCGGCCATGAATCGCTTCAACCGCAAGGCCGAGCCGGAGGAAGACGAAAGAAGTTAGCTGCGGATTTACATGCATGAAGCTGGATCTGATTCTGGATTTTGATCCGTGCTGATCCGTGAGAATCCCTGGCGGATGGAGACAAAGTGATGGATCGTACCTATGAGTTGATGTTTATTGTTCGCCCGGACATGGTGGAAGAAGATCAGGACAAACTGATTTCCACTCTGGAGTCTGCAGTAACTTCCTCGGGCGGCAAAGTGAAGAGTGTGGAGAAAATGGGCAAGCGCAGACTGGCATACATGGTGCGCAGGTTTCACGATGGCATGTACATTTTGCTTACGGTCGAAGGCGGTGGTGGCCTCATTCACGAGTTAGAGCGCCGCTTGCGGGTCAGCGAACCCGTGATCAAGTTCCTGACCGTGCGGATTGACGAGGAGCAAAAGCGCCTTGACAAGATTAAAGCTATAAAGGAATCGCGGCGCAAAGTTGCCGCCGCGCCCACCGAAACTGGTGGAGAAACCGCTGCCGTTACGGCATAGACAATCATGTCGGTCGACTGACAGAAGACTGACGGCTGAGTTTAAGGAGCATCATGGCTGAAGAAAACAGATCCACTGCAACACCTACATCCGAGCACACTTCCGGTGGAGATCGTCCCGACCGAGGAGAGCGGCGTCCGCCTCGTCCGGCTGGACCCGGCGGTGGGCGCGAAGGTGGCCGCAAGTATTTCCGCCGCAAGAAGGTTTGCAAGTTCTGCGTGGAGAAAATCGAGGCCATCAACTACAAGGATGTGCGGTTGCTGGCGCAGTTCGTGGCGGAGAGCGGCAAAATCGTTCCGCGGCGCCTGACCGGGGTCTGCACTCCGCATCAGCGGCGCTTGTCCACGGCGATCAAGCAGGCGCGCAATATTGCTCTGCTGCCTTTTGCCGGTCGTGCATCGTAACAAGACCTGGCGACGGATTGAACGGATGACGGATCACCTTGGATTTAGGCCGATCCGTGAAGATCGTCGTAACAACTGCCAGAGACTTTTTTTGAACGGGAGTCATTCATGGAAGTCATACTGAAAGAAGATGTACCCAAGCTGGGCTCGCGGGGCGACGTGGTGAAAGTTGCTGAAGGCTTCGGGCGCAATTATTTGCTCCCTCGCAAGCTGGCCATCGAGGCCTCCATCGGTAACAAAGCGGTCATTGAACAGATGAAAGCCGCGTCGGTTCGCCGCTCAGCCAAGGAGAAAGCCGGCGCTGAGGCGCTGGCGAAGCAGTTTGAAGGCGTGTCGATTGCGTTCCAGCGGCGGTCGGGAGAGCATGATCAGCTTTTCGGTTCAGTTACGTCCAGCGACATCGCTGACGCTTTGGCGAAGAAGGGCTTTGATATTGACCGCCGCAAGATCCAGCTCCACGAGCCGCTAAAAACCTTGGGTGAGTTCACCTTACCGATCAAGCTGCACAAAGACGTGACCACCCACCTGAAGGTCGTTATCGAGAGGGAAGTGGTGGTGGAGTAAATACGCAGTGTGTGGGCGGGCTTCGACTTCGCCGGGGATGGACCCCGCCCGCCGATCCGTGAGCCCGCCTAAATCCTTCTCCGATGGTCATCTACGCCAGCAAGAATCCTGCCAAACTCCTATAATTTCTGCTCACGGTTCCACCGCTGACACGTCTATGGCTATGCGAACCGGGAAGGACGGCAAGGCACCCGGTTTAGGCGAGGACAACGAGCAATGCCGGCCGATGTTTGGGCGATACCTTTAGCGGTTGGCGCATGTTCCCATCCGGACGCGAGAAGCGAGCGGGTGGAAAGAGGCAGCGGATCCCGGGACCCCATCATGCGGGGCCACATGGCTGGGCAAGGTCCAGGCCGTATCGACGACACCCTGCTGGTTCGCGAAGCGCAGCGTGGCAATCGCGCGGCCTTCGAGGAGCTGGTGCGGCACTATGACCAGGCGGTACTGCGGCTAGCCATGCATCTGACCGGCTCTGAGCACGAAGCCCAGGATATTTATCAGGACGCGTTTCTGAAGGCGTATAAGAGCGTGGGCAACTTCCGCTTCGAGTGCTCCTTCTACACCTGGATCTACCGCATTGTTACCAACCTCTGCCTGGATCACTTGCGGAAAAGGCAGGTGCGGAAGGAAGATGCCCCTGTCGCGGTGGATGCCGACGGCCAAGCCTACGATGTGCTGGAGCAGGTCCCAGACGCGCGAGCCGGAGCAAATCCCGAGCGAGACTTGATGCGCCGCGAACTGGGTACCAGAATCAACCGCGCTCTGGAGAGACTGACGCCCCGCGAGCGTATGGTTTTCGAGTTGAAGCACTACCACGGACTGAAGTTGCGGACCGTTGGTGAAATTTTGAATACGACAGAAGAAACAGCGAAGAATACCTTGTTTCGCGCCACCCAAAAATTGCGTGGCGCTTTGGTGGACATGCGATGAAAATTGAATTCCTCCCCTTTCCGGGGGTGCAACTATGAAGTGCGAATGGGTTCGAGAGAACATTCTGCTGCACATCTACAACGAGCTGCCCGATGACGCTCGTTACGAACTGGAACAACACCTGGCGCGCTGCACCGAGTGCGCCGCCGAACTGAAGGCCAGCCGCCAACTCCACGCCACGCTCTCCCAGTATCCGGTGGACGAACCGACGCCCAACTTGGTAGCGGCTTCTCGAATGCACCTGCAGGAAGCGCTGGAAACCGCTGAGCAAGGTGGCTTCTGGCAGCGCCTGACGTTCGATCCGGGGGCCTGGTTTCGCCAGATCCGTCTCTCTCCCGCCCTCGCGGCCATGCTCGTCATCGTGGGCTTTGCCGGCGGCATCGGAGCCACCTACAAGGTAGTGAAAGGTAGTCCTCCAGACATTAGTCAAGTATCAGTCCCGAGCCCGGTGACAGAATCCTCCATCAGCGGCATACGTTCTATCTCTCAGGAACCGGGATCGAACCAGATCAGCATCAAGTACGACACCGTCTCCATCCAGGAAGCGCAGGGTTCGCTCAATGATCAGCGCATTCAGCAGTTGCTTCTGTTCGCCGCGCGCAACAACTACAACTCCGGCGTGCGCATGGATTCGGTGGACTTGCTGACCCAGAAGCCCAACGACACCCATGTTCGCGAGGCATTGCTTTACGCCTTGCGGTATGACTCGAATCCTGGCGTGCGATTGAAGGCATTGGAGGGGTTGGGTCCTTACGTGAAGGATGATGTGCGTGTCCGGGACGCAGTACTCGAGGCTCTGATGCACGATTCCAATCCTGGTCTCCGGACTCAAGCTTTGCATTTGCTTGAGCCTTGCCGGGCTGACAGCAGCGTGCGTGTGGTCCTGCAGAAGCTGGCGGAGAACGATCAGAATCCATACATCCGGTCGCAGGCCCGCAACTGGCTGGCCCAGCTTCCAGAAATTGACTAGGTTGCTGAGACTACATAGGGACAGCCGTTTTTGGCTGTCCCGCTCGAGCGCAAACTCGGCAATAAGACTGACAAGACAGAAGGTGCATGTTGAAGAAGTTCTCTAAACTCGTTGCGGCGCTCCTCCTGTTGCTTCCGCTATCGGCGGCGCAAGAGGCGCGGGTTTACCGGGACGGGGGAAACTGGGCCCGGGACATCACCGGTACTCTCGCTGCTGCAAAAAATATCAGAATCAAGGTGGACATGGGCTCGGTTCGTGTGGCAGGCGGTTCGCAATCGGGCATCAGCTACATGGTTCGCAATCGTGCTTATACGTCTTCCGAAGATAGCGCCCGCCGCGAATTCGACTCCTACAAAGTCAGCGCTTACGTCCGGGGAGATACGGCCTGGATCGTCGCCGAATGGCAAGGCGGCAGGCCACATCGATTCTCAGGCGAATTTACGGTCAATGTTCCCCGCGATACGGATGCGGTAAAGCTGGAGACCGACGGTGGCAGTGTTTCGACCACTGGCATTGCTGGCCGGGTCGACGCCCAGAGTGGCGGCGGTAGTATTCATCTCGACGATATCGGCGGTGCGATTAATGCCGAAACCGGCGGTGGCGGCATCGATGTGGGCACGACTGGCGGCGATCTTAGCTTGCGCACAGGCGGGGGAAGTATCAAAGTTGTGTCCTCGAAGGGCAAGATCAGCGCTGAAAGTGGCGGCGGCAGCGTGGTGGTGGTTTCAGGTTTGCAGGGTGCTGTCCTGGAAACGGGTGGAGGCAGCATTGAGGTTGAGCGTTGCGCCGGACACGTCAAGGCCACTACCGGCGGGGGCAGCATTGATCTGGGCGAGATTGGCGGTCCTGCGGAGATTGAGACCGGAGGAGGCAGCATCCGGCTGGCGTCGGCGAAAGGACCAGTGCGCGCGGAAACCGGTGGAGGCAGCATCGAATTGAACGGAGTTCCCTCAGCCCGGGCGGAAACGGCAGCAGGTGGCATAACAGCGAAGTTTGTCTCATCCACTGGCGAGCGCACTGATTCTGTGCTGGAGACCTCAGCCGGGGACATTACAGTTTACCTAGCACCGAGCCTGGCGCTCAGCATTCGAGCCTCGATCGAAGTGGCCAATGGCCATAGCATTCGCTCGGACTTCTCGGAAATCAGAGTGACGACGGAAGGCGGCGACTACGGTCCGAAGACGGTCACAGCAGACGGCAGTTTGAACGGCGGGGGGGCGGTGCTGAAGGTGCGCACAACCACTGGGGATATCTGGTTCCGCCGCACGAAATAAGTGATCTTTGTGTGGAAGGAGGGATGAACATGTGCAAGTCGGCTCACATAGCTGTGCTAATCCTGCCGTTTCTGGCCATCGTAACCTATAGCGCACAGTGTTTTTCCTTTGAACCACCGAAAGAAGTATTCGGATTTTCGAGCGACGAAGCCTACGGCGGCGGATCTTACCTGGGTGTCGATACCCGCGATATCACACCCGATCGCTTGAGGGAACTCAGATTAAAGGAAGAGCACGGCGTGGAAGTGACCCTGGTGGACCAGGACGCCCCTGCTGGCAAGGCTGGGATCAAGGAGCATGATGTCATCCTAACCGTCAATGGATCTGGGGTGGAAAGCGTGGAGCAATTACGGCGCATGATCCACGAAATTCCACCCGGACGAGTGGTCACGCTGGGCATCAGCCGCGATGGCCAGTCGATCACCCTCAAAGCCCAACTTGCCGACCGCAAGAAAACTTTTCCATCCGGGCGCGAGTCCAAACAGTTCAAGTTCGCGATGCCCGCGATGCCCGCCATGCCGGCTATGCCTGCGATGCCGGCCATGCCTGATATCGATATTCCGGTCTCGGTTGTGGTGGTGCACTCCTCCGCGCGTAGCGGTCTGATGGTGGAAAGCCTCACCCCTCAACTGGGAGACTTTTTCGGGGCCAAGAACGGGCAGGGAGTGCTGGTGCGCTCTGTGGACAAGGGAAGCCGCGCCGAAAAGGCGGGATTTCGCGCTGGCGACGTGATTGTGCGGGTCAATGACGAGCTGATCCATGACGCCGGAGACTTTACCCACGCTTTACGGGGACGCAAAGAGAACGCCGTCCAGATCAGCATCATTCGCGACAAGAAGGAACAGACGCTAACTCTCAGCCTTCCCGAACGCCGGCAATCAGGGTTTCTCGACGAAAAGTTCGCGATTCCCCCTATCGACGTTGAAACTCGTATTGATCTCAGCCGGCTTGACTCCGAGATTGCTCGCGAAAAGCCTGAACTGGAGCAGGCCGCGCGGGAGATACAGCGGCAAATGGAACAGGCGAAACCTGAAATGGAGCGGGCCGCGAAAGAACTCCGTAACAATCAAGAAGAACTGAAAAAGGAAATGAGGGAACTGGAACGGGAACTCCGCGAACAGGGCAGCGAAATCCGGAAAGAGCTCGAGCGTGAACTGCACAGCTTGAGCGAAATATGAACTGATTGATCGCTGCGGATTGGCACGGCATCCTTCCCCGTGGCAAATTCTGTAGACTACTTGCCGCTCCGGGCGATACTTTTTTGGAGTTCTGGAATTAAGCACACCCGGTTCCGTCCCGCCTGCTTGGCTGCATACAATCCTGCATCTGCCGATTTCACCAGTTCGTCGCGCGTGCATCCGTGATCAGGGCAACTGGCAACACCCGCGCTGATGGTGACCGACCGCGGGACACCGGGAAACTGCCAGGTCTCGATCAGGCGCCGTAACTTCTCGGCAACGGCAAGCGCATGCTGCGCGTTAGTTTGCGACAGCAGGATGGCGAACTCCTCTCCTCCGTAGCGGCACACCACATCAATCTTCCGAAGTTGTTGATGGAAAACCGAAGAAACCTGGCGCAATACTTCGTCGCCCAGCAGATGGCCGTATTCATCGTTCAAGCGCTTGAACTGGTCGATGTCGACCATGATGACCGCCATCCCAGCCCCGAACCGCCGAGCGCGCTCGATTTCTTCCGCGATGCGCAATTCGAAGAAACGGCGATTGAAGATTCCGGTCAGTCCGTCGAGGTAAGCGAGTTGTTGGACGCGCTCGACGTAGTTGGCATTCTGTATTGCGGTAGCGCAAATGTCGGCGCCGGATTCAAGCGACTGAGTGTCATTGGCGTTGAAAGCTCCTGCCCGGGCGCTGTCGAGCATTAGCACTCCCAGCGTTTGTCCGAAAGAAACCAGAGGAATACACATACGAGAGCCGGTTTCCAAGTAGAAGCCAATGTAATCTGGATTGCTCGCTACGTCATTTTCAATCAGAGTTTTGCCAGTCTGGAGAGCTCGTCCCCAAAGCCCTGTCCCGGCGGAAAGGCGTCCACCCTCAGGGATACGAAGCGTGAGGTCTCCGTGGTGGGCCCGCAGCACCAAGTCTTCTTCATCTTTCAATAGGACTGAAACGTGAGAGACCTGGAATTTTTCCTGGATCAGCAGGCAAACTCTGGCCAGCAATTCCTTTATGTCGAGGATTGTCGTCGTCTGCTGCGCGATGGCATTGATGGCTTCCAGCTGCGCCGCCCGGCGACGTTCAAGCGTATAGAGGCGGGCATTTTGAAGCGCCATTGAGGCTTGAGTCGAAAACAGCGTAAGCAGATCAATAGTTTCCGAGTCGAAGTGGTCGAGGTTCTCACTCTGGCAATCCAGCACTCCTACCACCTCGTCCCTTACCATCAGAGGGATCGCCAGTTCCGATCGAGTCTTCTTTCCGCAGGCGATGTAACGCGAGTCTTTGCTAACGTCGGGCACGTACAGCGGGCGCTTCTCTCGCGCAGCCGTACCGATAACTCCGGTCCCGATGGCCAAGGGGATAAGGTCGAATCCGTCGTCCCAGCCGATTTGGGAGCGAGTGCGCAGTTGGTTGGTTTCCTGGTCCAGCAATAGAATGGCCACATTCTGCAGGTGGAAGTATTCGCGCGCAATGATGAGGATCTGCCGCAGCACCTCGTCCAGATCAAAGGTCGATAACACCGCCTGGCTGGCGTCGTAAAGGATGGCTATTTTCTGCATACCACTCGCCGGATTGTAACCCGCGGCTTAGGGTTACCGAGGTTCCGAAAGTAACTCCTGATTTCTCTGTGGGCAGGGCGTTGCGGAAGGCACGTTAAGAATCGTTGCTCGGCTTATTAGCGAACATTTTCACAACGCCGAAAACTGCCAGGCAGAAGCAGAAGTCCACCACCAACCCAACATCCAACCGAAGTGGCTGATGCCGTGCACTGGGAGGCAGATGTGGCATGAGCAAGAAATAGGCCGCATTTCCTGCCAGAACTGCGACCAGAGCATGTATGAACCTCGGCATGTTTACAACGTTCCTAAACACCGTTCCCGTGGCAAGACTAGACGCCACTTGCCAAGGCTTAGCTACTGCTTTTGTTACCATCCCCTCAGATGCTGGAACCGGCTACCTCCGTGCAGTACGTAAAAGGCATTGGTCCCCGCCTAGCCGAAATCTTGGCGGCCAAAGGCATCCATACAGTTGACGACCTGCTCCACTATCTGCCCTTTCGGTACGAGGACCGGGTAAACCCGAGAAGCATATCGGAATTGCGCTCTGGAGAAATGGCGACAGTGATCGCGGAGGTCCGCAATTCCGGCCTGTTCCGCACACGCCGCATGCCAATCTTTCAAATGACTGCCGGCCAGGGCCGAAGCCGCCTGAAAAGTATCTGGTTCAATGCCACCTATCTTCGTGACAAATTCAAGCCGGGACAAATGATTGCCCTCTACGGCAAAGTAGAACAGGACCAATACAGCGGCGAACCGCAGTTAGTCCAGCCGCAATTCGAGATTATCGGCGATTCCACCGATGACGGCGCGACCGATGCTGCCGAACAGAAGGTCGCCTCATCCCTGGAGGTTGGACGAATCGTTCCAATTTACGAGTCGGCCGGTCAAGGCCGGCTGACCCCGCGTTGGTTTCGCCGCATCATCCGCACAGCTCTGGACAATCTGACCCCGGACTTGACTGATCCCATTCCCGCTATGGTGCGCCAGCGCCTCGGCCTTATCGCCCCGCGCGAAGCGCTGTGGGAAGTTCACTGGCCCGATCCCGGGGAAAGCCTCTCGGACCTGCAGGCGTCGCGAACGCCTGCACATATTCGCATGATTTTCGAAGAATTGTTTTTCCTCGAATTGGGATTAGAACTCAAACGCTGTGAGCAGAAAGCCCAAACCGGTATTGGATTTAAGCTCGACGATCGAGTGCGCGAGGCCATCAAGAAGATCCTGCCCTTTCATCCCACCGCTGCCCAGAAACGCGTGCTCAAAGAAATCGCCTCCGACATGGAGCAGCCCGTCCCTATGCGGCGGTTGTTGCAAGGCGATGTTGGGTCAGGCAAGACCATCGTCGCCTTCGAAGCGGCCATCATTGCGATGGAAGACGGATTTCAAGTAGCGCTGATGGCGCCCACGGAAATCCTTGCCCAGCAGCATTATTTTTCGGCTCGGCGAATCCTTGAAGCTACCGGCTACCGGGTCGTGCTACTTACTGGGTCGATGGAGGACGCTCGCAAACGCGACATCCGCCGCCACATTGCCCAAGGAAACGCGCAGCTGATCATCGGAACTCACGCCCTTATCGAGCAAAAGGTCGAATTCGCCAAACTAGGCCTGGTGATCGTGGATGAGCAGCACCGTTTCGGAGTGCTACAGCGTTTCAAGCTGATGAAGAAGTCGGGCGATGTAGGCGCGCGCGTCTCAACCGCGCAGACTGCTGAGCCAGATGTTCTGGTCATGACCGCGACGCCCATCCCCCGGACTCTCGCTCTTACCCTCTATGGCGACCTCGATGTGAGCGTCATCGACGAGATGCCGCCCGGCCGCGTGCCGATCATCACCCGTCGCATTTCTGACGAACGCTCGGCTGAAGTCTGGGAATTTGTGCGCAAACAGGTCGCCGCCGGACATCAGGTATACGTCGTCTATCCGGTCATTGAGGAAAGCGAAGAGAAGGAGCTCAAAGCCGCGATCAAAATGTATAAGGAGCTGGACCAGCGAATCTTTCCCGATCTGAGGGTAAGCCTCCTGCACGGCCGCCTCGACTCCGATCTGAAGGATCAGACCATGCGGTTGTTCCAAAAAGGCGAGATCGATGTTCTGGTTGCTACAACAGTGATCGAAGTCGGCGTCGATGTGGCCAATGCTACGGTCATGGTCATCGAACACGCCGAACGCTTCGGGCTATCTCAGCTCCATCAGCTCCGTGGTCGAATCGGTCGCGGAGCGGCCAAGTCCTACTGTGTCCTGATGACCGGGGGGAAGATTTCTGAGGACGGCGAACGCCGCCTGGATGCCATGGTCCGCACGAACGATGGTTTCCAGATCGCGGAACTCGATCTCGAACTTCGCGGCCCAGGAGAATTCTTCGGCACCCGTCAAGCCGGTCTGCCGAGTTTTCAGGTGGCGAATCTCATCCGCGACCGGCAGCTGCTGGAAGCGGCTAAACGCGAGGCCGCTGCTGTTCTGTCTGGTCCTAGCGAGGAAATCTCCAAAAGTGAGATCGCTCTCGCTCTGCGCCACATGCGGGCCCGCTGGCAGCGCACATACGGGCTGGTGGAAGTGGGTTAGCGAAGATGTGGTGCCAACGTTGGTTTCCTCCAATTAACCACGAAGGACACAAAAGGGGCTGAAACCTCGGGATTAAACCCTGTGTGAGTCCGTATCTTGGGTTCATGAATTTAGAACGCTGCGCCGTCGCGGCGGGTGGGATAATCGTCAATCGTGAAAGCCATTTCGAAGGCAGACCTCTACCGCAGACTGCCGTCCGTGGATGAATTAGTGCGGCATGGTCAGCTGTCGCGCCTGGTTTCCAGCGAAGGCCAAACTGCCGTCACAGACGCCGTTCGTGTGGTGTTGGGTCGCTTGCGCGAAGAAATTGCCGCCGGCCGCCTGGAGGCAGATGGCGTGGATCTTGCTCTTTCTGGCCTCGCCCAGGCAGTCGAGCGCGAAGCCCGGCAAGCTTTGAGCTACTCGCTTCGTTCAGTGATTAACGCGACCGGAGTCATCTTGCACACGAATCTGGGACGCGCTGCACTGTCCGCCGCTGCGCTTGATCACATTCGCGAAGTCTCCTCTGCTTATTCGAATCTAGAATTCGATATCGCCACCGGCGAACGGGGCAAGCGAGACGTTCACGTCGATCGCCTGTTCGGCAAACTTTTCGCCGATCTCAATGTAGGCGCGGGCGTTCCCGCCCGTGCGAACGAACCGAGCATCTCCACCATCGTTGTCAACAACAATGCTGCAGCCGTCCTGCTCACGCTGAATACGCTAGCCGAGGGCGGCGAGGCCATCGTCTCGCGAGGGGAACTGGTCGAGATCGGAGGCTCATTCCGCATTCCGGATGTCATGTCAAAGTCCCACGCAGTTTTGCGGGAAGTGGGTACGACCAACCGCACGCGCCTCGCTGACTACGAGAATGCGGTCACCGAAAAGACTCGGCTGCTCTTGCGGGTTCACCGCTCGAATTTTCAGATTACGGGATTCACCGAGGAGCCTCGGCTTGACGACCTGGTGGAATTGGCCCGCAAGCGGAATATTCCTTTGATAGAAGATTTAGGAAGCGGCGCGCTCATCGACTTGCGCTCGTTCGGAGTAAGCGGCGAGCCCGGCGTGCTCGACAGCCTGCGCGCAGGCGTCGACATCGTTACTTACAGCGGCGACAAGCTTCTGGGCGGGCCACAGGCAGGCATCCTCAGTGGCCGCAGCGACCTGATTGCCCGCATGCGTGCGAATTCCCTATTCCGCGCACTGCGTGTCGATAAGCTTACCTACGCTGCGCTCGAAGCCACACTGATGGCTTATGTAAAGGGCGACCATGACGCGATTCCTGCTTTGCGAATGATGCGATTGTCAGCAGAAGAAATTGGCGCGCGCGCTGAACGCATCGCTGAAAGAGTTCAATTATCGAAATTGTCGGTCGAAGTAATGGATGGAGAATCCGTAATCGGGGGTGGTGCTGCTCCCTCCGCGGTGTTAGCGACGCGCCTGTTGGCGATCAGCCATAAAGATCTCAGCACAGATGAAGTTGCTGCCCGGCTACGTGGTTCTGATCCGCCTATCGTTGCTCGCGTAGAAGAAGGTCACGTACTGTTGGATTTACGTACTGTATTTCCGGAGCAAGACGAAGCGCTGGTTAAAGCATTTCAAGTCCTGGGTGGATAATCTTAGATTGTTCGAGCTTGCGCCCACGCTTCTTAGATCTGCAATCTGAAATCGAGCCGTGGCGACTCTCTACACGATTGGGCACTCTACCCGTGGTCTGGATGAACTGATCCAGGCCCTACAGGCACACTCCATTCAAGCGCTGGTGGACATCCGATCGTTCCCAATGTCCCGCCGACTCCCGCATTTCAACCGTGAATCACTGGAGAAGTCCCTGCCCGAAGCTGGAATCCGCTACGTTTGGCTGAAAGAATTAGGCGGGCGCCGCAGAAAAATCCGCGATGACTCGCCGAATATCGCGCTGCGGAGTCCGAGCTTCCGGAATTACGCTGATTACATGCTGGCTGCGGAGTTCGAGCACGGGATCGCAGAACTCATCGCGCTGAGTGAGCACACGCCAACGGCTTACATGTGCGCCGAGCGACTCTATTTTCGATGTCACCGCATGCTAGTCTCAGACTGGCTGGTGGCGCACGGACACGAAGTGCTGCATATTGACGGGACGGCACCTCCGAAGCCTCACAAGCTCACGCCTGAGGGGAGATTAGTGGACGGCAAACTGATTTACCGTGGGGACCGGCTGCTGTGACAACGATTTGTTAATCAACGTCGACCACACTTCATCAGTCGCCCGGATTCATTAGCTTGTCGTTGTATTTTTATTCTAGAATGGCGCAGCATCGGCGGGGCCGGAAATCCCTTCGTGAAGGGCGGACACTCTGCAACAGGTCGATTACACACGTGACGAAACCCTGCGTACTTGGCTCACGTGGGTTGTGAGCTTCGGAGTTTGGACCGTAATCGGTTTGGCCGAGACGGTCTCTCGGTATCAGTATCAAAAGTCGTTGGGCTTCCCGATCACCCTCTATGATTTTGGTGTCCCGCTGGTGAATTCGTATATATGGGCTCTACTGACGCCCCCGGTCCTAAGTTTTGCTACCCGTTACCCGGTGGAGCGTAATCACATCGCTCGCCGTTTTTTAGGATACTTTCTTGGCGGTGTGCTTTTCACGATCGTCCATGTTGTGCTTCGCGGCGTCTTGTTCCCGGTCAGAGATCCCAGGGTTGGTCAGGTTCCTACGGTCGGGTGGCTTCTTTTTAAGAGGTTATTTCTGGCGGCCGGCACCGAGGATATGTTTCAGATTTACATGCCGATCGTTGTGTTCGGACAGATGATCGCGTACTACCAGCGGTTCAAGAATAGAGAGGTCCAACTCGCCGAGGCACAACTCGAGGCACTTAAGAGCAGGCTCCAGCCGCACTTCTTATTCAACACCCTGAACTCCATTTCGGCGTTAATGTTCTCTGACGTGAAAGCAGCCGACAAGATGATGTCGCGTCTGGGCGATTTATTGAGATCTATCCTGGAAGAAGGGGGCATCCAGGAGACGACCCTGAGTAAAGAACTGCAGTTTCTGGATATGTATGTGCAAATAGAAAAGGTCCGCTTCAATGGTCGCTTGGAGGTCGTCATTCACGCTGACCCGGCTACCTTGGACGCGCACGTTCCTCAATTGCTGCTTCAGCCGCTGGTGGAAAACGCGATTCATCATGGAATCGCAAAACTCTCTGGAGGAGGCACAGTTCGCGTCACTTCCTTCCACGACTGTACTGAGCTGCACTTGCGGATCACGGACAACGGCCGCGGCCTTGAGCCGGCTTCGAATGCGATGGGTCAGCGTCACGGTGTCGGACTTACGGCAACGCGCAAACGCCTTAAGGCGCTATATGGAGATTCTCAAAACTTTAGCGTTGACAACGTGCCCGAGGGGGGAGTCGAGGTTTCGATCGACATACCGTTTTCCGTCGAAGCGATGGCCGTACGGCAAGTTTCGAAGAGCATGCTGAATGGAGCCTACGCCGAATCTTGAAACTCTATTGCTTAGGTACCTTCTGCTCCAACTCTGCAGCAGCTTGTGCCACATTCTCCGGTGTTCCGAGATCGCGCCAGTAATATTCGTCGGCACGAAAACCAAGAATTTTTTCTCCTTTAGCAGCGAGACGCAGATAACACGTGATGATGGAAAAAGCGCCATCTTCTGTCATCATCGCTAGAAGACGAGGCGAAATGACGTGAATGCCAGAAAAGGCCAACGCCTGCGCCTGCGGTGAGGATCGGACCAATTCTGTTTTCTGATCACGCCCGGTTCGTCGCCCGCAAAGCTGCAGGCTGTCGTCGAATAGGAGGTAGCGGGAGGTCTTCCGGTTTTGTACCGCGATAGTGGCGAGAGCCCGTTTGACAACGTGAAATTGCACTACGCGCCCGAGGTCGATGGTGCTGATGACGTCGACGTTGTGCAGAACGAACGATTCGTCAGGACTGCTGGACCGCTCGCGAAAAAAATACGCGGCTTTTTTCAGTCCCCCGCCGGTATCGAGCAGAACCTCCTCGCGAGAGATTTCGATACGCATTCCGAAGTTATGATTCGTCTTGAGATACTCGACAATCATGTCGGCAAAGTGATGCACATTGACAATCACCTCGCGAATCCCAAAAGACCGTAGGCGAATAAGCGTGATCTCCAACATCGTGCGGCCAGCGACTTCCACCAGGGCCTTGGGACGGTTGTCGGTGAGTGGACGCAGTCGGGTGCCCAGGCCGGCGGCCAGAATCATCGCCTTCATTCGTGTACATTCTCCAACTCACGATGCCGCACTACTACCTCCACTCCATTTCTGCTACGCAACCGCTTCGCCAATTGCTCTGCCAGATAGACCGAGCGATGTTGTCCACCAGTGCATCCGAACGACACCATCAAATCCTTGAAGCCGCGACGCTGATATTCGCTCACGCTGGCATCCACCAGCGACAGGACGCTAGCCAGAAACTGATGCACACTTTCCTGCTGATTCAGGTACTCGATCACCGGCGCATCTTTGCCTGTGAGCGCTTTGAAGCGTTCATCGCGGCCGGGGTTGGGAAGGTTGCGACCGTCGAAGACGAATCCTCCGCCGTTTCCGGTTTCGTCTTTCGGCCAACCCCGATGGAAGGAGAAGCTGAAAATCCGTACCGTTAGATTCTCTGCATCCGAAGCCAGGCTCTGCAATTTCTCCGATCCCAGCATGCTGTTGAACGCATCCATGAGCGTGGGAAGGCCGATGGGTAGCGTGACGTTGTGCAGCAGCCAGCGCAGGTTTTTCAGCGCATAAGGGACGCTTTGCAGAAAGTGGGCTTTGCGTTCATAAAAGCCGCGAAACCCGTAAGCGCCCAAAGCCTGCATGATCCGAACGTAGACGTAAGCGTAGTAGTGCTGCATGAATACTGCGCGTTCCAACTTGAGGATGCTGGCAAGGCCGTCGAGATAATGATCGAGCAATTGCTGGCGCAGTTCCGGCGGCAAGTCGGCCTTGGCGTCGTACAAAAGAGATGCGACATCGTATTGCAGTGCGCCTTTGCGTCCGCCCTGATAGTCCAGGAAGAAGGGCTGGCTATCCTGCCACATGATGTTGCGAGATTGGAAATCCCGATACAGAAAATAGTCATGCGGGGCGCTCAACAAGAACTTCGTCAAGCGGCCGAAATCGTTCTCCAGCGCCTGTTCGTTGAAGGGAATGCCTGCCAGCCGAAGAAAGTAATACTTGAAGTAGTTCAAATCCCAGGCGATGGATTGACGATCAAAACTGGCTCGTGGATAGCACAGTTTGTAGTTCAAATCGCGACCAGCTTCGATCTGAAACCGCGGCAAAACCGCCACAACTTTGCGATATGCTTCGATCGCCGGTGCAGCAATGTTTTCGCTGGTACGATTTGTCGAAAGAAACTCAAAAAGCGTTGTGCTTCCCAGATCCTCTTCAAGATAAGCACCCTCGCCCAAATCTTCCCCATAAATTTCGGGCACAGGCAGGCCATGGCGGCGAAAATGCCTGGAGAACTCCAGGAAGGCGACGTTTTCTTCACGAACATCGTAGAGAATACCAATCGCGCTTAGCTCTTCGTTAGCCAGCCGGATAATCTTTCGGCCAGAACCGCCGAGTTGGCCCTGCAGAGGCTGTACCCGTGCGACTGGTGAGTGGAAATGCTGCTCAAAAAGCTTCTTGAGAACGTCCATGAATACGGTGGTCAGGGTTTGCCCTCACCAAGATATCATCCAGCATACCCGGAGATGAGGACAGTGTGGCAAATCGATCCATGGTTGGCGCTTGGCGTCTTTGCATCCACAGCTGTGATCGACGAGGTGTATGTAATGTTCAATGTGCTAACGTAATTCCTCATGATCGTCGGGACCGGAATTGATATCGCGGAAGTCCCGCGCCTTGCACGGGCCATAGCCCGTCATGGCGATCGTTTCCTGCATCGAATCTTCACCGAAAGCGAAATCCGTTACTGTGAATCAAAGGCCAACCGCGTGGAGCGTTACGCCGCGCGCTTTGCAGCTAAGGAAGCTGCCATGAAGGCTCTCGGCACAGGCTGGAACCACGGTGTGCGCTGGCGTGACGTGGAAGTGTGCCGCGAACCCGGAG
>JABCYV010000107.1 GCA_013290025.1 Acidobacteriota bacterium | reverse complement strand
TCGGGGGCCAATTCGATGGTGGCGGAGGTAAACGGATTTTCTTTGAACACAAAGAAAACGGCGAGAAAGCCGAGCGCGACAAGTACGTCCCCTGCCAGGGCTAGGTACGGCGGCATGCGAGACCAGGCGAAGCGATGATCGAGGGCGGAGAAAACGAGGAGAGCAATAAATCCTAGCGACGCGAAAAACATTATGATCTTTTGAGTCGGTTCCTTCTCGGCGGTCGGGCCGCCACGCATGCGTCGCTCTAAGAGCTTCGGGTTTTTCTTCATCAGGTAGAGAGTGATGGCAAGAGAGGATGCGAAATATACGGCCAGGAATGTCCACGCCTGCCAATAATCGAGCCCCCAGGCTGGAAAAAACAGCAGCGCCGCCATGACCAGAAGAACGAACATGAGTCCGGCGAACGCTTTTCTATGAAGGATGTTCATCTGGTCGCGAGCCATTAGGATACTAACGCCGATAACAGAACGCGAGAAGTGATGCAGCCAGCGATGTTGAGACCATCGCGTTCCGACCTTGGCTTGGCCGAGAAAGGCGCCAACAATCGTGCTTACGGTCGAAGCGGCGGATTAGCGCGATAACGCCACCGCACATAGAACCACAGGAGCGCGATCGCAGGGTACATCAGGAAGCTGGCTTCGGTGCGAGTACGCCGCCTGTCAGCCACGCAGGCCCACTGAAGCGCGCATCCAGTAACCCCCCGACGGGAAATTGTGCGCCATTTGGCGTTCCGATGACGAAGAGCTGCATGTAATCGAAAGCGATGTGAAAGCCGACGGCGAACCACAGCATGCCTGTGCGCAGCATGCCGTAGCTCAGGAGCAGGCTCAACGAGACCAGCGTGATTACGTCCCACAGGTTTTCACCTTCCTTGAAGAAATAGTGCTCGGCGGCGAAGATGAGCGCAATGACGATGGAGGCCGGCCAGAAGCCAACACTCTTCCAAATCGTCTGCTGAAGATAGGACCGGAACCACAGCTCCTCGGCAATGCCGACACAGATATTTGCACCGAGCCATGCCAGCGCGGAGAGCGCGAGCGCACTGCCGCTGCCTGCCAGTCCTTTGATCTGCATGCCGCCCAGCATGATCATTCCAAGAGCAACGGCGCCTGCCATGATGACGCCAGCGGCCGCCCCTTCAAGGGTCTGCCAACTGAAAGCGCGATTGATCGGAAGGCCGTAGCTGTCGGGGCGCCGGCGCTCGTAGAGCGCGAATGCTCCCGTACAAATGAGGGCGACCAGAAAGTTCCTGAGTTCTCCCAGGGCGATGTTGCCTGCGCTCAGTCCTGGGCCGAGATGCAGTGATTTCGCGATAAGTGCGACCGGCCCACCCAGGAGCGGAAAAACGAGGAAGGTGCCCGCTGCGTAATAGATCGCGGATCGCCAGAGTGGCCGAAGCTTGCCGTCGGGCCCGATAGAAGCGTGTTTGATCGTTTCTTTCATTTCTTGCTTTCTCTGTCTACGGATTCAGGCGTCCCAGTACGCGCTCGACGCCGGCACGAAAATCCTTGGGCGGCGTGATGAGGCTGGTGATCAGGTAACCGTCGCTGGGGAAATCGTAGAAATGGCCGGGATGAACCAGCACGGAAACTTCTCGCAGAAGTTCAATCGCCAGATCTTCGTCGGATTGGGTCACGGGCACGCGCAGCAGGGCGTACCAGCCGCCTTCGAGCTGGAGTCGCTGGCAGGTTTTTTGGAGCGTCAACTGGCGATCGAGTTCTGCAAGATTGGTGCGCAGGCGATCGAGAAGGAGCGGTTGAATGCTTTTGCCCTGCTCCAGCAGCACCGGTGTTGCCAATTGGATGGGAGCGTTCATCGAGAGATAAGTATCGGCAATGATCTCGAGTCGTCCGAGGGCGGCCGTTACTTTGTCGGTGGGACCGCTGCTAACAATCCAAGCCACTTTCATCTGGGGCAAGCCAGAGATTTTTGACAGCCCACTCAGGGTGAAGGTGAGTACGTCCTGGTTAGCGGCGAAGCTTGGGCGAGGCGCGCCGTCGTGGGCGTAGTCGAGAAAGACTTCATCTGCGATCAGGGAGAGGTTGTGTTGGCGGCAGAATTGGTTAAGCTTCTGTCGTTCGGCATTGCTGACGAATGATCCGGTGGGATTGTTGGGGTGAACGGCGACGACGGCCCGCGTGCGGTCGCTGACAGCTTTCGAAAGCGAAGGGAAATCAATCTGCCAGCCATGGTCGTAGATCAGCGGATAGGGAACTAGCTTTACGTCTTGAAGGTCGGCAAGAAAATCGAACAACGGGTAGCTGGGCTTGAGCACCAGGATTTCATCGTCTGGATTGCATAGCAGCCGAAAGACATAGGAGTAGCCTTCGCTGGTGCTGGTGGTGAGCAGGATGGATTCAGGATCGACGTCGTCGTGCTGCTTGCGGTAGTAGTTGGCAACAGCCTCGCGGGCGCTGAGCAGGCCCTTGGGCTGCGGATCGTAGTCCATCGCTTTTGGATTGTTCAGTGCTTGCAGGATGGCATCGGAGTCGTAGTGCAATTCTGCGCGGGTGGGATTGCAGAGCGTGAGGTCGAGCACTTCCCTGCCCGCTGCGCGAAGCTCGCGCTCGGCTTCGGTGAAGCGATTGGGCGTGAGCTTCCAGTTGGTACGCTTGGAAAACATGAGGGACCATAATACCGAAGTCGGCTTGGACTACTGATTTCGGATTGAAGATTTCAGATTGACACGTAGGGATGCTTCGACTGCGGAACGACTTCGCTGCGCGAAGCTTCGTTCCTACGCTCAGCATGACAAGGGGGTTATAATGACGAGTTTTGCGGGCATGGAACCGATCACACAATACGAATTACGGCTGGCGGAACGGATGTCGCGGCTCGGGACGGAAACTGCATTTGAAGTCCTGAACAAGGCTCGCGCGCTGGAGCGTCAGGGCAAGGAAATCATCCACCTGGAGATTGGCGAGCCTGACTTCGATACGCCGAAAAATGTAGTTGAGGCGGGAGTGGATGCGCTGCGTAAAGGATGGACTCACTACGGTCCGTCGGCAGGTTTGCCCGAACTGCGACAGGCCATTGCGGAAGAGGTAAGTCGGTCGCGGGGAGTGAACGTCGACAGCGATGAAGTGGTAGTTGTCCCAGGCGGTAAGCCAATTATGTTCTTTACAATTCTGGCGCTAGCTGATGTTGGAGATGAAGTCATATTTCCGAACCCTGGCTTCCCGATTTACGAATCGATGATTCATTACGTGGGAGCGCGGGCAGTGCCCATTCGGCTACGCGAGGAGCGGGATTTCGGTTTCAATGTGGATGAGTTGGCTTCGCTGATCACAGATCAGACTAAGCTGATCATCCTTAATTCGCCGCACAACCCGACGGGCGGCGTGCTGAGCAAGCAGGACATCCGCGACATTGCCAGCGCCATTGGCGACCGCAACATCATGGTGCTTTCGGATGAGATTTACAGCCGCCTCATTTTCGAGGGTGAGCATTACTCGATCATGTCGGTGACCGGATTCAAAGAGCGGACTATTCTGCTCGACGGTTTCTCGAAGACGTACGCCATGACGGGATGGCGCATGGGCTATGGCGTGATGCGGGCCGACCTGGCCGCACACATTACGCGGTTGATGACCAATTCTAATTCGTGCACCGCGAGCTTTACGCAGATTGCCGGGATCGAGGCGGTGCGTGGTGATCAGTCGTCGGTCGAGGACATGCGGGCCGAGTTCCAGCGGCGGCGCGATGTGGTGGTCGCGGGGCTGAACAAGATCAAAGGTTTTTCCTGCCGGATGCCCAAAGGCGCTTTCTACGTTTTCCCCAATATCACCAGGACGGGATGGAAGTCGAAGAAGCTGGCAGACGCTTTGCTGGAAGATGCGGGCGTGGCCTGTTTATCGGGAACGGCGTTCGGCGAGTTCGGGGAAGGTTATCTGCGCTTCAGCGTGGCGAATTCGCTGGAGAACCTGAACAAGGCGCTGGAGCGGATCGACCAGTGGACGAAACGGAATCTGTAGCGGCATTATCCGGAGTGCTAGCGGTGCCCAGGAAGAAAGCGTCTCGCAAGCTGACCGTGCCCAAAGCCTCCCGGCCGTACGCGCCTGGGTACGGCCTTCCAAAAAGCACTAAAGGATTGCTGCCGTGGAGCTGGGCTGAGCAGCGGCTGAAGAAATCGCACAACTACTGGATCACCACGGTCAAGCCCGATGGGTCGCCGCACACGATGGTGGTCTGGGGTCTTTGGCAGGACGGCCGCTGGTTATTCAGCACCGGCAGCAAGTCTCGAAAAGCGCGGAATCTAGCCCGGAACCCTAAGTGCGTGGTCTGCACCGAAGACGCGCACGAAGCAGTCATCGTGGAGGGCACGGTGGAGATCGCTGACGTCGACGCACGCCGGAAGCTGCTACCTGCCTACGAGCGCAAATATAAGTGGGATATGTCGTCGATGAAAGACGATATGCTGTCGATGAAAGAACCGGTGTATGCAGTGCGGCTGCGAACTGTATTCGGGCTATGGGAGAAGAAGTTCATGGGAAGCGCCACCCGGTGGAAGTTCGAGTAGCGGTTCAGGTCTTCAAACCACGTCGTCGAACCACAAAGGACAGGAAGTAACACGAAGGAAAACCTGGCAATCTAATACCCCTGAAAGAATCATGACCAATCAATTCCGCGTTTTTGCGACTTGCGACATTGGTCCCGCGATCGAGGTTCTGCGCAAGCGAGGATACCAGGTTGAGGTTTATCCCCAGCCGGAAGCGCCGTCCAAGCGCTTGATCATCGAGAAAGTAAAATCGGGCATCGATGGCTTGATCACCACGCTACGGGATCCGATTGACGCCAAGGTTTTCGAAGCCGGCAAGAACACGCTGAAAGTGGTGGCGCAGTATGCGGTCGGGTTCGACAACATCGACCGCGAGGATGCCAACCGCTACAAGATTCCGTTCACCAACACCGCCGACGTGCTTACCGAAGCCACGGCGGAATTCGCATTCTTCATGCTGGGCGTGCTGGCACGGAAAATGTGGCCGGCAGAACACCTCACGCGCGAAAACAAGTGGGGATACTGGCATCCCTATTTGCCGTTTCTGGGCGACGAAGTCACGGGCAAGACGATAGCGGTCATCGGCACGGGACGGATTGGGCTGGCGATGATCAAGAAGTGCGCCGGCTTCGACATGAACATCCTGTGCTACGACCCGGCGTATCAGAACCACGAATATGTGAAAGCGATCCAGGAGACGATGGATCTGCGCCATGCTCGCGGGATTCAGACGGAGAAGACGTGGATCAGGTACGTGGGATTGGAAGATGCTCTGAAGCAGGCCGATTTTGTCAGCGTGCATGTGCCGCTGCTGCGCGAAGGCGAGAGTCCAACTCCTACGTATCATCTATTTAACGAACGCACGCTGCGCATGATGAAACCCAGCGCATTCCTGGTGAATGATTCGCGGGGACCTGTGGTCGACGAGACGTCGTTGGCAAAGGCGTTGCGAGAAAAGTGGATTGCCGGCGCGGCACTGGATGTCTTCGAGAAAGAACCATTGCCGGCTGACTCAGCCCTGCGCGATCCCGCGATTGAAGACCGCTGCCGGCTCTATCCGCACTTCGCCAGCGCGGCGAGGATTACGCGGCTTTCGACGGATCCGAATAAGGGTATGGCAGGACGCTGCGTGCAGGGGTTGATCGACGTACTGGAAGGAAACTACGGTGGCGATATTACGCAGATGCCGTACGTGGTGAACAAAGAAGCGTTTGGGAAGTAGTGAGACTGCAGGCGCCGGAAGAGTGTGGGGCGAAAACGAACGTTGCGCCCTTCGGGCGCATGATCTTGTTCCACCTTAACCCCGGACTTACGTCCGGGGCTGAAATATTCCGCTCCTCCGGAGCTGGAGAGAGCAGGTCCCCTTCGAATTCGCTCAGGGCAGGCTCTCCACTTCGCTTCGCTCCGGTCGGGATGACAGAAGTACGCGTCTGCGTTATTGACGTGCCTTGCCCAGCGCACTAATATCGGCCCACTGCTGGGGTGGGGCATGCGACATGATTGGAACCACAGTCGCTCACTACAACATCCTCGAAAAGCTTGGCGCCGGGGGGATGGGTGTGGTCTACAAAGCCGAGGACACTACTCTCGGCCGTTTGGTCGCGCTGAAATTTCTGCCTGAGGAGCTGGCTAAGGATGCTGATGCCCTAGAGAGATTCCGTCGCGAAGCGCGTCTCGCCTCCGCGCTTAATCATCCGAATATTTGCACCATCTACGAAATCGGCCAGCAGGATGGACACTATTTCATTGCGATGGAGTTGTTGCAGGGCCAGACGCTATCTGCCCTGATTGCGAACAAGCCACTGAGCATCGATCGAGTGTTGGAACTCGGAATCCAGGTGACGGACGCGCTCGACGCCGCACATTCGGCCGGGATTATCCATCGCGACCTAAAGCCCGCCAATATTTTTGTGACCCCCAAGAGTCAGGTCAAAGTGCTCGATTTCGGGTTGGCGATCTCGGCAAAACCAAGGCGTATGGCCAATGCGGGAGCGGACGATCCCACTTATGTAGGATCGACCGACCCTCACCTGACTTCTCCCGGAACCACGATAGGAACCGTGGCCTATATGTCGCCAGAGCAGGCGCTCGGTGAAGAACTCGATGTTCGGACCGATTTGTTCTCACTCGGCGTGGTGCTTTACGAGATGGTCACAGGAGTACTTCCCTTCCGAGGGGCGACTACGGCGGCGGTCTTCAATGCCATCATCAATCAAACACCGATTGCTGCTGGACAAGTAAATCCCAAGGTTCCGCCCAAGTTAGACGAAATCATCAGTAAGGCCCTGGAGAAGAAACGCGAACTACGCGGTCAAACCGCCGCCGAATTGAACGCCGATCTCAAGCGCTTGAGGCGCGAAGTTGAATCAGGCGCTGGCACCAGAGCGGCCAGTATCGTGGTGCCGCCACGCCCGCGCTGGGATCCGATGTGGGCGGCTATCCTGGTTCTAGCGGTCCTCATCGCCGGCTACGCTTTCTGGCACAAGTTTTACGGGAACTCGGCAGGTTCGCTGGCTGCAACCAAGCTGGTGCAGCTTACGACTACCGAGGGGCTGCACGAGTTCCCAGCCTGGTCGGCTGACGGAAAGCGAATCGCTTACAGCAAAGAGGTAAACGGCTTCAAGAAGATTTTTGTCATGCCGCTGCAGGGAGAGTCGCAGCAGTTGACCTTCGGCAATACCGACGACATCCAACCGAGGTGGACACCGGACGGTCAAGGGATTCTGTTCGTTCGCTCCAATCAACCGCGCGGAAAATTGGATCTGGGCGATGTGTTCGGCCGATATGAGGGCGGAGACGTTTGGAGAAAGGACCTCGCCACTGGCAAGGAAGAGAAGTCTCTGGAGAAGGCTTTTAATCCATCGTTCTCTCCCGACGGAAAATTTCTTGCGGTGGATGCTTCGTGGGCGGGTCCTCGCCGGGTGTGGGTCCACGATGCACAGGGGCACAACCCGCAGCAGATCACATCAGATACTTCCGAAGCGGTCGATCACCTGGAACCGAACTGGTCGCCGGATGGGAAGAACATCGTTTTTCAGAATCTGGAGCGAACGAAATTCAGCATTAAGGTAGTGAATGTCGCGAGTCACGCGATAGCCACGCTCACCGACGGTCGATTCCATGACCTGAATCCGGTTTGGTCGCGATCAGGAAAATACATCTACTTTTCGTCTGACCGGGGTGGTGGGCTGAACGTCTGGCGGATCAGAGTCGCGCCAACCGGTGAGGCCAGCGGCCCGCCGCAGCAAGTAACCATGGGCTCGGGCCAGGATGTGCAACTAGCGATGTCTCCCGGCGGTAAGCAATTGGCATTTTCCATATTGCGGCAGAACGCTGACGTGTGGCGGCTTCCGGTGTCTCCGGAGACGGGGCTGCCCACGGGCAGTCCGGAAGAAGTTCTGGCAAGTACACGCGAAGACAGCCGCGGTTCATGGTCACCTGATGGCACACAAATCGCGTTTAACTCAGATCGCTCGGGCGAGATGAATATCTACGTTCACTCGCTGGTGGACGGCTCGAATCGGCAGGTGACAACTGGGCCGGGTGGTGACTTTCAGCCGCAGTGGTCCCCGGACGGCAAACGGCTGGTATTCTTTTCCTCGCGGGCGGGCAACGCTGATGTTTGGATGGTTGACCTGGCAACGAACTCGTTGAAGCGTCTGACTTCGGATCCGGCGCTGGATATCAATCCTTTCTTTTCGCCGGATGGCACTCAGATTGCGTTTCAATCCGATCGCAGTGGAAGGCTCGAAGTCTGGGTAATGAATTCTGATGGCAACAATCAACATCAATCGTCGAAGATCGGAGTCATGGGACATTTCCTGCGCTGGTCGCGGGATGGCGAAAACGTGGTCTTCAAGTGTCCCTGTGGGGGCAAGCCACAGACGTATCAGGTATCGGTCAAGGGTGGTGGGGACCCGTTTCCTCTGAACAGCGAGATCGCCGGCGGTTCGCATATGTCATTCTCACCCAACTATTCGCTCATCATGGATGTGGTTGGACACAAGACGCTGTGGGTATCGCCCGCGGTCAGTGGCAAGCCAGCGAAGGTATACGAATTTCCTGACGGCGAAAGCCGAATCGATTACCCGGTCTGGTCCCCGGATGGGAAGTGGGTGCTCTTTGATCGTTTCCGGCCGCAGGGCGGGGACATTTGGGCGATTGAGAATATCGAGTAGGGCTGGTTGCTCCAGGTGTCGCCGAAGCGACGAGACCTGCGGCACGGCGGTGCCCGGATAACCAACAAGGAGCGTAGCGCTGGGAAATTGTCAGAGAAGGACGTTGCGCCCTTCGGGCGCGTGATCTTGCTCCACCTCAACCCCGGACTTACGTCCGGGGCTAACATATTCCGCTCCTCCGGAGGCTGGAGAAAGAAGATCCTATACGACTGCACTCGGGGCAGGGTCTCGAAACGGCGGGACCCCTTCGACTCCGCTTAGGGCAGGCTGGGAATCGTGTGCTATTCGGAAATGGTGTGCTCTTCGCTTTGGGCACGGAGGACGCGGTCGACAGAGTAGGGGGCGCGGCGAGTGGGTTCGTGGTAGTGGCGCACCTGCATCTCGCCCAGCAAGCCAAAAGCGACCATCTGGAAGCCGCCAAGCAGCAGACCCAAGGCCATCATCATCAGAGGGCCGTGGGCCGTCATGAGGGGAACCTGGCGCAGGAATTTTTCCACTAGAAGCCAGGTTACGATCCCAGTGCCGCCGAAAATGCTGAGCATGCCTAGACCACCGAAAAAGTGCAGCGGGCGGGCGAGGTAGCGCAGCAGGAAGCGAATGGTGATCAGATCGAAAAATACCCGGAAGGTACGCGAGATGCCGTAGTGCGAATCGCCGCGCTCGCGGTTCACATTGCGAATTGGGACTTCGCAGATGGTGGCCCCGTGCCACGAGGCCAGCGCAGGAATGAAGCGGTGCAACTCGCCATAGAGCGGAACCTGCTCCAGAATGTCACGGCGGTATGCTTTGAACGTCGTCCCGAAGTCATGGATGTCGACGCCGCTGAGCTTGGCCATCAGCCAGTTGGCGCAGCGGGAGGGAATGCGGCGTAGCCATAGATTATCGATACGGTGCTTCCGCCATCCGCTGACGATGTCGTAGCCCTCGGAAATTTTCTCTAAAAATAGAGGGATGTCGGCGGGATCGTGCTGCAGGTCGCCATCCATGGCGATGATGTAGTCGCCGCGTGCGTGGTCGAAACCAGCGGCCAGGGCGGAAGTCTGACCGAAGTTGCGGCGCAGTTTTACCACCGTAACCCGGCTGTCCACCGCGGCGATTTCGCGTAGCAGGTGAAAAGTGCGATCAGTGGAACCGTCGTCCACCAGAACCAACTCGAAGCTTTGCCCGCTGATCTCCATTACAGCCTTCAGACGGTCGTAGAGATCGGTAACGTTCTCCTCCTCGTTGTGCAGAGGAACGACGATGGAGTACTTGGGCATGAAGCTTTATTATACCCAAAGTGCCAGCTTGAACCGTTACTCGAAGTGCTCGGCAAAGAGCACGGGCGAGACGCCCGCGCCTACATGTGCCCGCGCCTACAACCCATTTTCTGCACGGGCGAGACGCCCGCGCCTACATCTGCATGCCTACATTGCGCCAGGTCCCTCGGGATATGCCGGCAAATCGGGAGGCCGCGGCGGCAGCTTCTTGGGATTGGCCTGGATGTCTTTCATCACTAACTCGATCGCTTTCTCCAGTTGCGGATCTTGCCCTTTGACCACTAGGTCGGGGCGGTTCTCCACGACGAGATCAGGCTGCACGCCTTTGTTTTCGACGATCCACTTGCTGTTGAGGTCATAGCGGGCAAACTCGGGGCGAGTGATGTAGCCGCCATCAATCAGCGGAATCGGGCCACGGATGCCGCGCACACCACCCCAGGTGCGTTCGCCGATGAGTGGTCCGAGCTTGTAATACTTAAAGTAGTAGCTGAACAGGTCGCCGTCCGACGCGGCATAGTGGTTGGTAATACAGGCCATGGAGCCATAGAAGACAGGCGCAGGAACGGTACCGCTCTCAAAGTTGCGGGCAGAACCCATGCCGGACAAAACGCGACGCAGACGCTCAAAGATAAGCGGGTCAACGAAGCCGCCGCCGTTATAGCGGACGTCAATGATGATGCCTTCTTTGCGAATCTGGGGGAAAAATTGCTTGACGAATTCGTTCAGCCCCGGTCCTCCCATGTCAGGGATGTAGATGTAACCCACGCGCCCGTTGGTCGCGGCATCCACTTTCTTACGATTGGTTTCGATCATGTTCAGCTCGCGCAGGCTGAACTCATCGGCGACGGGTTTCACCTGCAGGTTGCGGGAGCCCTCTTCGGATGGCTTGGAATTCACGGTCAGAGTTACGGTGCTATTCACCGTATTCACAAACAACTCATCGGGGTTTTGCGGAACCCGCAATGGGCGGCCGTTCACTGCGATCAGGTAGTCGCCTTCTTTCACATTGATTCCGGGCTCGGTCAAAGGTGACCGCGCCTGCGGATTCCAGTTTTCGCCGGGATAGATTTTCTTGAAACGATAAAAGCCACTGGACGGATCGGCTTCGAAGTCAGCGCCCAGCAGACCGACGTTTATAGGATGAAGATCGGGAAAGTCTCCGCCGTTCACATAGGTGTGGGAGTTGGAGAGTTCCCCAATGATCTCGCCGAGGATGTAGGTGAGACTGTAGCGGTCGGCGACGTAGGGCAGCAGTTGAGCGTATTTGTCGCGCACCTTTTCCCAGTCCACGCCGTTCATCGCGGGTTCATAGAAGAAGTCGCGCTCCTGACGCCAAACTTCGTTATAAATCTGCTTCCATTCCTGTGGAGGATCGACTTCTGCACGCATTCCGCCGAGGTTGAGCGCGCCGTCGCCCACTTTCTTGGGGCCATCAGGTTTGGCATCGATGATGCCGTAGCTGTGGGCATCGGGAGGACCGGCCTCATACAAGAGTTTGGAACCGTCAAAGGAAAGCGCAAAGCGCTCGACACCGTCGATCAAAACCTTATCCTTGCGCTCCTTGAGATCGTAAACGTGCACGGCGGGAGCCTCACCCGGGAGCGGACCGGATAGCCCCTGAATTGGCCTGGTCGCGTAGTAGATGAAACCTTTAGCTGCGGCGAATGTACCAATCACAGCGGGCTCGGTGGGCAGAGCTACGATGCGGTTTTGGATTCCGTCGAGATCGATGCGAAATTCGGCAGGCTTTTCCTTTTCCTTTTCTTTGTCTTTATCTTTGGATTCTTTGTTCTTGTCTTTTTCTTTGTCTTTTTCCTTAGATTCGGCCTTGCCCTCGGTCTTGCTCTCTTTGCCTTCGGTTGCTTCCTCCTTCTTTATTTGCGCTTCGTCACTGAGTGCGGGAAAGGGCGAAGGCTCGTCCTTGCGGAGGGTAACAACGTACATGCGAGTGGTCTTGGGGTTGGCGAATTCAAAATCGATATTGCCCAGGACTTCATTGAAATCACGATCTGACAGGAAGTAAAGATACTTGCCATCCGGATCGAACGTGGCGAAATTGCTGTTGGTCATGTTGTTGGTGACGGGAGTGATCTTGCGGTCTGCCAGCGAGTACAAGTAGACGACGGCATTGCCATTTTCATCGTTGTTGTCGTAGACCAGCCATTTACTGTCGGGAGACCAGGAATAATTGGTGATGTCGAAGAATTTGCCGTGTACTATCTCGACCGGTTTCTTTTCGTCGATTGTGGTGTACCACAAGCGCAAGTCTTTATCAGCCCAGGCAATCTTCTTGCTGTCAGGAGACCAGGCGGGACCGAACTTAAAACCTTTGTATCCGCTGGTGATCTGTTGCTCTCTACCCATACCGTCGTGTGGAGTGATGTAGATTTCGTCTTCGCCAGTGCGGTCGGAAACATAGGCGATCCAGCGGCCGTTGGGCGACCAGGAGACAGATTTTTCGCGAATGCCGGGAGTGCGCGTCAGATTGCGGACGCTTCCATCTTTGGCGGGGACGGTGAAGACGTCGCCGCGGGCGCCGAAAACGGCGCGCTTCCCTTCTGGAGAAATATCGAAATCAGTGATGGTCCTGGTCACGCTGACCCAGTGCTTCATGCTCTGTTCTTCATCACCGGGCAGATAGATGGTCAACTTTTTCGGCTGCTTCGATTGCAGGTCGAAGGTAAAGAGATGGCCACCGTTCTCGAACACGATGCCACCCGGCCCTAAGCTGGGCCACATCACATCGAAGTCGGTGAAGTGAGTAAGAGCCTCAATCTGCTTGCTATTCAAGTCGTAGCTGTAGAGGTTCAAGCGATGTTCGGGGCCGCGATCGGAGGTGAAATAGATGGTGCTACCGGACCACATGGGAAAAGTGTCGGTCCACTCTGTATGAGGCACATCTTTGACTGAATTGTTCTTTAGATCGTAAATGGAAATACTCTGGGCCAGACCGCCGGTATAACGCTTCCAGGTGCGGAAATTGCGAAAGATCTGGTTATAGGCAATTTGGCTGCCGTCAGGCGAAAAGGAGGTGAGCCCACCTTCAATCACGGGCAAAGGTTCGGCCAGTCCTCCGTCGATACTGATGCTGTAGGGACGCTTGGTCCAACCGTTCGAAGCATCGCGGCGCGTGAGAAAGAGAATGCGCTTGCTGTCTGGAAACCAAGTCAAGACCTCGTTATGAACTCCCATACGATCGTTGAGTTGAGCAGCGGCGCCCTGATAGAACGTGAGCTCCTTGGGCTGTCCGCCATCAGCGGACATAAGGTAGACGTTGAAATTGCCGTCATACTGGCCAGTGAAGGCGATCCATTTACCATCGGGCGAGAATTTCGGGAACAGCTCGCGTCCCGCGCCGGAAGTGATACGTCGGGCGACGCCGCCTGAACTCGGGGCCAACCACAGGTGGCCGCCGTACATGAAGACGACCTTGTCTTTGTAGAGGTCGGGGAAGCGCATCAGCCGGCCTTCTGGCAACTCCTGGGCTGCGCTCGACGAGGCACAAGCCATGACACATAGCATGACCCAATTCTTTAAATAGGCCACTTTAGGATTCCTCCTGGCGGACTTCCACGGGCGGGAAACTGAGCTGAGTGTTCATTGAGAACGTGCGATTGTAGCAGCTTCGCGCACAAAGACACCCACTGCCTGTCATTGGACGAAGTAGTTCGGCAAAGGAAAGCAGGCATTCGTCCCTGACAATTCACGATTGCCCGATCGCCTATAATTCCGTTTTCCTTGGAGGGCGAGACCGATTGAAGACGCAGAAGAATATTTCTCCCGATCGTGAAGTGCCACCGCGCAGACGTTTTTTGCGAACCAGCCTAGTCGGAGGCGTGAGTGCCGCTGTGCTGCCAGCCTTGGCGAGTGCTCGTGAGCTCGCACCTCAAGCAAATCTAGCGGTTGGGGTTCGGCCATTCGAGTTGGATGAGGCCACCGTGGCCGATCTTCAGGTGGCTCTGGCCTCGGGAAAATTTACCGCACGTTCGCTGACGGAGAAATACCTGGCCCGGATTGAGGAGATCGACCGAAGCCGTCCGGGCGTGAACAGCGTGATTGAAATCAATCCCGAGGCGCTGGCCATCGCCGAGGCTTTGGACGGAGAACGCAAAAGCAAAGGCGCGCGCGGCCCTCTGCACGGCATTCCTGTTCTAATCAAAGACAACATCGACACTGCCGACCGGATGCAGACCACGGCCGGATCGCTGGCGTTGATGGGATCGCGGCCAACACGAGATGCCTCTGTGGCCCAGAAACTGCGGGAGGCGGGAGCCGTCATTCTGGGCAAGACCAATCTGAGTGAGTGGGCGAATATTCGCTCCAGCCATGCCACCAGCGGCTGGAGCGGACGCGGCGGTCTGACCAAAAATCCTTACGCGCTGGACCGTAATCCCTGCGGATCCAGTTCGGGATCAGGTGCGGCCGTCGCAGCAAATCTTTGCATGATCGCAGTCGGCACGGAGACCGATGGGTCGGTGGTTTGTCCAGCGTCGGCGAACGGAATTGTGGGCATCAAGCCCACGCTGGGACTGGTCAGCCGAGCCGGCATTATCCCCATTGCGCACAGCCAGGACACGGCGGGAGCGATGGCACGAACCGTGCGCGACGCGGCGATTGTGCTGGCCGCGCTGGCGGGAGTTGATCCGCGCGACACCGCCACGGCGGAGAGTTCTGGGAAGGCGCCTCACGAATACACGAAGTCTCTCGATCCTGAGGGGCTGCGCGGAGCTCGTCTGGGAGTGGCGCGCAAGTATTTTGGCTTCAGTGATGCCGTGGACGCATTGATGGAAGACCTGATCGGAGAGATGAAGAAACACGGCGCTGTGATCGTGGACCCGACTGATCTGGAGTCATACGGAAAATTTGACGATACGGAAAATACTGTCCTGCTGTACGAACTGAAGACGGACCTCAACGCTTATCTGGCGAACCGGACGGGTGCGCCGGCTTCTCTAAAGGAGTTGATTGACTTCAACCAGCGCAATAAGAACAAAGAGATGCCCTACTTTGGGCAGGACCTGTTTATCAAAGCCGAAGCCAAGGGTCCGTTGACGAGCAAAGAATATCTAGACGCGCTCGAGGCAAATCACCGCCTGACGCGGAAAGAAGGAATTGATGGAGTGATGGACAAATTCCAACTGGATGCAATCCTTGCGCCGACAGGCGGTCCAGCATGGATCACTGATCTGGCAAATGGGGACCACTCGACCGGAGGCAGTTCAAACGCGGCGGCGGTAGCGGGATATCCCGACATAACGGTGCCGGCTGGCTTCGTTTTTGGGCTGCCGGTTGGGATCTCTTTTTTTGGGCGGGCCTGGAGCGAGCCTACCTTATTTAAGATCGCTTACGCTTTCGAACAAATGACCAAGGCGAGGAAGGCTCCACAGTTTTTGCCGACCGTGAAATTGTAATAACGATTCTGCGGTCAGGCGTCGACGACTAGGCGGCAGGCTTACGTTTTTCTGATGAGGATATTCCCGGAGCGCTGGCAAATGCCAGCTTTCGGACTTGCTCAGCGTGTTGCCGAAGGGCCGACCGCAAATCTGAAATAATTTGGCTGAAGTCGTCGGGTTCCGTGGCTGCGATAGCCTTCTCGTAGAGATCGCGGATTCGGTCTTCCAGATGACGAAGCAGCACAGCCAGGTCAGATTTCCACAGTGGCCGGGATTGTTCGATACAGTACAAACCCTAGGTTTCGCCTGCATCTTTCCGTAGACCGGCTACGGACTTATCCTCATTATTTTTGTTATGCTTCACGAAAGCTCTGAATCTATTTCTGTCCAAGAACCTTGCAAGCTGGGGAGTGTTCGGATGATGGGGAAAGACAAAGAACGCTGGATGGAGCTCTGTGAGCGAGCTGCGAGCGAACAGGACCCAAAACAAATGTTGAAACTTGTCGCGGAGATTATTCGACTCCTCGATGCGAAAGAAAAGCGTCTCAAGAAAACCCGAGCACCCAAGAAAACGAGGGTTTAGTAGTTACCTAGTCCGCGGGCTGGGGACGTCGCATCGATTGATACTGCTGGCTCCGGCAAAGCAGTTAGGCGAGCGGGCATCCGCAACCCGCGCGTAGGTTCGCAATCCTAGAAGACCACGACCCCGCGATGCCTAACTACAGAAGTCACGCGTTTACACCGACAATCGGGTCAATGCATTATGAGAAAGCGGCCCTTTTCAGTGGAGGAAACCGGGGATGTGGGGCAAGAATCAGAGGAGAAGATAGGCAAATCGGCTGAAGAATGACACTTTACCTTGAGGGAAAGAGCTCCGTTGAGCGCGAATGATCTTTCCCTCAAGGAGGCAACTGCATGAGTCGCGACATCAAGTATATCGGCATGGACGTGCACAAGGAA
>JABCYV010000106.1 GCA_013290025.1 Acidobacteriota bacterium | reverse complement strand
TGTACTCGAGCCCGAGGTAGTCAGCTTCGGCTTCGAATCCGCGCGAGAAGTGCAAGAACGTCAACGGGAGGGCGAGACCAGCAGCCTCATAACCCGCGTACCCGACCGCTCCACCCACGAAGATCAATGGGATAGATGCCATCTGCATCAAATTTCCGCGAGTATTCTCCCGCGCAGCATGGCAAGCCGCAACATGAGCAATTTCGTGGGCCATAACGCCGGCCAGCTCAGCCTCTTCATCGGCTGCCAGAATCAAGCCGGAATTTACGTAGAAGAATCCGCCGGGTAACGCAAATGCGTTGATTTCGTCCGCGTCAATCACCTTGATGGTAAATGGGACCTGCGCGTCTGAGTTCCGCACCAAATTCTGTCCCAGCCGGTTGACGTATTCTGTAATCACTGGGTCCTGCACCAGCTTTACCGTGGATTCCACCTGCTGGGCATACTGCTTGCCCATGGCAATCTGCTTTTCCACGCCGTACCAGTTCCCGACGCCCGTCTTGCAGCCCACATTACGATTGCCTACGGCATCCACATCACTCTTGCCACCATCGTGTTTGACTTTATCGGGATCCGCAGCTTGAATGGGCGGTGTCGGAGGCGGGGCGGTTTGGTCGGTCTGAGCTGTCCCACTGCCCGGGACTGGGTCGGCCGGGGGCGTGCCACCTTTATCCTGCGAAAAGCTCCATGGCACTGCGTAGCTGAACGCCAACAGCGTCCCTGCCAATATCAAGGTTCGATACTTCATAACTGACTCCCTTGTCCCGCCACTGTTTTTGATTATACGCCCGCCCAGAGACAGTACACCGTGGATTTCCTGTCAGGTTGGACGCGCAATTGCGTAAGAAGGTTATCCGGCGTCTGGAGCGATCTATGCCGCCTTGGGCCGTGCGTTCGACGTAACCGGCCGATTCCACCAGCCTTGGGTTTGCCACATCTCGGTCCCCGCCGTAACATGACGGTCTTGCTGTTGGGAGGTCCGCTTGCTTGACCGTCGCCGCTTTCTCACTGCCACCACTGGAGTTGCTGCTCTTGCTCTCCGCGGCAGCCTCTGGGCACAGCTCGAAAAAGTCCCTTCCACTCTGCCCGATCCTGGGCAGTACAAAAGCAACGCCGAGGCCTACTGGTCTGAACTGCGCAAACAGTTTCTTATTCCCGAGGACGAGGTATACCTCAACAACGGGACCGTAGGTTCCAGCCCGGCGCCTGTCTTGCGCGCTATTTTCGATGGTTATAGCAGCACCGAGAAGATGGACCAGCAGGATCCGGAAGACTATCCGATTTGGGGATATGCCGCCTGGAACGAATTCCGCGACCCGCTGGCCGCATTCGTGGGCTGTGGCCGCGACGAAATCGCCCTGCTGCGCAACGCCACTGAAGCCAACAGCTACATCGCTAACGGAATCGACCTAAAACCGGGCGATGAAGTTTTGATGACCGACCAAGAGCATCCTGGTGGCGAGCACCCTTGGAATCTGAGGGCCAAGCGTTACGGCATTGTGGTCAACAAAGTCTCACTGCCCAAGCCAGTCAACGACGCGGCTCAGGTTCTGAACCTTTTCAACTATGCCATCACGCCTCGCACCCGTGTCATGTTCTTCAGTCATATCACTACCGTAACCGGGGTTGTGCTGCCCGCCAAGGAACTATGCTCCCTGGCTCGCTCCAAAGGGATTTTGTCTGCCGTGGATGGTGCCCACGTAACTGGGATGATGGCTCTGAATATCCACAGCCTTGGCTGCGACTTGTACTCATCGAGTCCGCACAAGTGGCTGCAGGCGCCAAAAGGTTCCGGCTTCCTTTACGTGCGTGATGAAGTGATTGACCGCGTCTGGAACACCATCGCCACCGAAGGTTGGGACGAACCCAAGCTGCGTGCGGAGCGCTTTCAGCGCATTGGGAGCTCCAACGTGCCCGCGCTCTGCGGGCTGCGCGCCGCGATCAAGCTGGCAAACGATATTGGCATGGATCGCATCGAGCACCGTCATCGTGAGTTAGCCAACTACGTCCTGGGCGAGATGACGAAGCGTGGGGCGGAATCCTGGACTTCTCCTGACCCGGCATTACGCTGTGCGATTGCAACGGTTAACATTCCGCCGATTCAGCGCATGGATCTGGAAAAATGGATGTGGAACGAGCACAAGATCAGAATCCGAGGTGGAGAACCGTCGAAGTTGCGGTTGTCGACACCCTATTATTTGCAGAAGAAGGATATTGATCGATTCTTGGAGAAGTTCGATGAGTACAAGCGGGAGAAGAAGCTATGAGAAACCAGGCCCGACGAAGACCTATACGAGCTTTGGCAGACGGCACGCCCCTTGAAAGCGTTGCGACCCAACTAGCGGCTGAAACACGCGGGCGAGGGCGCCCGCGCCACACCAATCCCATGCCATACCAACCTAGTCGTAGTATTCCAGCCCCAGGTGCGTGATGAGTTCCTCGCCTTTCAAATGTCGTAATGTGTTCTTCAGCTTCATCAACTGAATAAACAGATCATGCTCGGGATATAAGCCGGGCGCACACATAGGGGACTTGAAGTAGAAGCTGAGCCATTCCTGAATTCCGATTCCTCGCAATTCGGAAGTGCGCTGCGCCAAGTCAAGGAAAAGTACCAAGTCCAAAACTAGCGGTGCGGCCAATATGGAGTCGCGGCAGAGGAAATCGACTTTGATCTGCATGGGATAGCCGAGCCATCCGAAGATGTCGATGTTGTCCCAACCCTCTTTGTTATCACCACGCGGCGGGTAATAGTTGATCCGAACCTTGTGTGTAAACTTCCCGTAGAGCTCGGGATAGAGTTCGGGCTGCAGAATATGCTCGAGCACCGAAAGCTTGGATTCCTCCTTGGTCTTAAACGATCCTGGATCCTCGAGCACTTCGCCGTCGCGATTGCCCAGAATGTTGGTTGAGAACCAGCCATTCAGTCCGATCATGCGGGCTTTGAAACCCGGCGCGAGAATCGTCTTAATCAGAGTCTGGCCGGTCTTGTAATCCTTGCCGCAGATGGGGGCCTCATGCTCGCGTGATAGCTGATCCATGACCGGGAGATCGACCGTCAGGTTCGGAGCTCCATTGGCGAAGGGCACTCCTTCCATCAGCGAGGCGTAGGCGTAGATCATCGATGGCGCGATATTCTCGTCATTCCCTGTCATCGCCTTTTCGAAGGCCTTTATGCTTTGGTGGGCAGCCGTAGGCTCAAGGAAAGTCTCGGTTGATCCGCACCAGATGGTCACCAGGCGGGTGGCTCCTGAGTTTTTTCTGAACTCGCGGATGTCAGCACGCACCTGCTCCGCCAAATCCATCTTGTTCTTGCCCTTCTTGACGTTGGGGCCGTCCAGCTTCTTCACATAATTGCGGTCAAAGACTGCTTTGCGCGGTTTGATAGACGTGAGGAAAGGTTTTACCCGGTCCAGGAGTTCGCGCTCCAACACGCCGGCCTTGCTTGCCGCCGCATACATGTTGTCTTCGAAAATGTCCCATCCGGTGAATACGAGGTCGTCGAGTCCAGCCAGCGGAACAAATTCCTTGACCTTCGGGGAACGGGCATCGGTACGTTTGCCTAAGCGTATGGTTCCCATCTGGGTGAGCGACCCGATGGGTTTGGCGAATCCCTTACGAACTGCCTCAACGCCCGCCACAAATGTCGTGGCCACCGCGCCCATTCCGGGAATCATGATGCCGAGCTTGCCCTTGGGCGCTTGGATTTCGCTTTCCTGTTGCTGAGTCTCCCTCTTTACGTGCTTCTGCCGCGTCGGCATATTTAGGTTGCTTCCTTAAGGGTTCAGTTGGATGGATGGCAAACGGTCATGTTCTCGTATTGAGCCGCGATTTGCAAATGAGAGCGGCCGAATGCGCAGAATTCCGCTTCAACGGCGCGAGCGGGAGACTGAATGGGGCTCTACTGCGCGACCATTTGTGGTACAAAAAGCCACATGACTGCGTCCGAAAAAGTTGCTCTGGTTACCGGTTCCTCCAGCGGCATCGGCTTGCTGACCACAGTTGAGCTGGCTAAGAACGGCTTCAAAGTTGTCGCGTCGATGCGGGACCTTGGACGCCGAGAGCGGCTCGACCAGGCGGCGGCTTCCGCTGGGGTCGCCGGCCAGATCGATGTCCGTCAGCTCGACGTCACAAACTTCGATGCCATTCCGGCATTTGTTCAATCGGTGGTCCGCGACCACGGACGCGTCGATGTCCTGGTCAACAACGCTGGCTTCGCCGTGGCTGGTTTCGCCGAAGACATGAAGCTCGAAGAAATCCGCACGCAGTTCGAGACCAACTTCTTCGCCCACGTGGCCGTGACCCAAGCCGTGTTGCCCACCATGCGCCACCAGCATTCAGGACACATCATCATGGTGTCATCCATTGCCGGGCTGCACGGATCAGTCTCAGTCAGCAGCTATTCCGCCTCCAAGTTTGCGCTTGAAGGCTGGAGCGAGTCGCTGCGCATGGAGGTCAACGCGCTCGGCATCAAGGTGGTGCTGGTCGAGCCGGGATCATTTCAGACTGACATTTGGACGCGCAATGTGATGATGGGCCAGAAGGCGGTGGATGGCACTTCGCCCAACCGTGCCCGCGGCGAACGCATGCGGGATGCGATCCAGAAAATTCGTAAGCGCGATCCCATCGTAGTGGCGCAATTGATTGCGCGCATTGCGCGGGACCCGAATCCTCGCTTGCGATATCTCGTTGGGCAAGACGCCCACATTCAACTTTGGCTCAAGCGTGCGCTACCGTGGAAGTGGCACGAGAAGCTGGTGGCGAAGGTCCTGAAGATTGATTAACACGAATCAACCCGGCGAAACCGGGTCTGTGGTCTCGTCACTTCAGATTTCTTATCTCCCTTCCAGGTCTACCGTCTTGATGGGCAAGTCCCAATGCGCGTCAAGAATCTCAAATCGCCGCTGCTCTTCCTTTTCGTATGCCGTCTGGTCAGGAAATAGTTGTTTCTTGAGCGCGTCTTCGTCAAATGGCTCATTAGCCACAGTGGCATTCTTGAAGACAATGGTCACGCGGTAATCCCAGCGGCCATCTTCGGTGGTGTGATAGCGCGGCTGGTCCATCCAAACCTTGAGCATCCGTCCCATCTCGACTTCTTTCTTGAGCAGCGGGTAATGATTCTTCTTAAACAGCCGCAGGAATTCGTCGGCGTGTCCCCACTTCGTTTTGTAGTAATACTCGACCACGAATGGCTTATCGGAAGGCGCGGATTGGGCGTGAATGGAAGCGGGGACATACATGATGAAGAGAAGTAATGCAGTCAAGATGCGGGACGTTGGGATCACTGATCCTCCTCGTGGGTTCGAGTTACTGGTTTGTACACTAGGCTTGTACACGAGAGCGTCTTGCGCGTCAAAGGAGAGAATGGATGGAGTCGGCAGACGAGCACCAGATTCTGGCGCTTTTCGAAGATGGGGATCGGGCTCTGATGAGCGCCGATATCGATGAGCTGTCGCGGATTTTCGCAGACGACTACGTTCAGTACAACGAGTCAGGCAGGGCGTTCACCAAACATGACGTACTGGAGAATCTCAAGTCGGGCAAGATCCGGTATATCTCGATGATCTCCAGCGGCCGGCAGGTTCGCCTGTTCGAAGACTTCGCCATTGTCCACGGTTCCGAAGAAGACGAAGTGGAGCAAGGCGGCAAGCGATTCTCAGTCCGCTACGTTTACACGGATGTGGTGATGAAGCGCAGTGGGAGGTGGCAGATCGTCGGGTCGCAATTAGCGAAGCCAGCCTGATATCCATGCGTAAATGCCTCGGCGGATCTTACTGCGCTGCCCGCATCCGATTGTGCCAGTGACTCCACACAAACCATGCCACGCCCGCCAGCAGGGCGACGCCGATCACCGCATCAAATTGATGGAAATACTTGCCCAGGGAGCGCCAGTTCTCACCCAGCTTCATGCCCAGCCACGCCAGCCCCAGGCACCACGGCCAGGATCCCAGGAAAGTGTAGAGATGAAAACGTCCGCGCGGCATGCGGGCGATGCCTGCCGGCAGAGCGATAAACGTACGGACCACCGGCAGTAGACGTGCGATGAACACGGCCAAATAGCCCCAGCGCGCGAAGAAGCGGTCGGACCAATCCAGTTCACGCCGCCCCATCAGAATCCAGCGCCCGTATTTTTCCACCAGCGGACGGCCCCCGTAGGAGCCTATCTCATAGGCCACAAGCGAGCCCAGGTTGCACCCGATCGCCCCAACCGTGGCCACCCACAGCAGCTTGAACGTGCCCTCATAGACCAAGTAGCCAGCAAAGGGCATGATCAGTTCGGAGGGCAAAGGGATGCAAGCCGACTCAATCGCCATGAGGAGAGCGATACCGCCGTATCCGGTGGCAGCGATCACAGACTTAATGAAAAGAAACAGAACAGCGAGGATTCTTTCAGTCATGGGAGAAGTTGGAAAGAATATCTGTAGAGACGCAAGACGTTATGCTTTTGTACTGAATTCCGTACGGAGCCTAGAACGAGCCTTCTTGAGTGAAGGTATACCCGGGCAGTGAGGCTCCATCCGCGGTCTTCGCCACTTTCACCCGCACCGTGGGCGCCTCCGGCGCCGTCACCTCAGCAGGACGCAGTACCGCGTACTGAGTAAACACCTCGCTGTAAATCTTGGTCACAAGATAGTCCTGGCTGTCAGCGTCGTTACGCCAGACCTGCCCAAGCTGGATAGACTTAACCGCCACTAGGGGCTCCCTGTGTTTAGTGGAATTCGCTTCCAGACTACCGGGAGGCGTAGGACACGTCAATTGCGGTTGAGTTTCCGCGTGATTACGAAAGGACCTGTGCTGGCTTGTGGCAATGGCAGGCGTCCTTTGGCAAGTCACGGCCAGCGGTCCTCCCTCGCGCTTCTGGTCAATTTGCTAACATTGACCGTCGAACTCCGAGCCGATCGATTGCAAAGGAGCACTTATGCCACGCGGCGTCGTTCCCCGCCAACCCGCTAAAACTGGGCGTCACGAAGGTACGCGCGGTCAGCCAAAGCAGAGAGTTGTGATCAAAAAAAGACAGGTTCTAGCCCACGCACGTCGGGATGGAGTGTCGGCTGCAGCAAAGGTCGGGGCTCGGCTCAAAGGCTATAATCCAGTAGCGTCAGAGCGAATCCACGAAATCCTCCAGCGGCTTGATCAGCTCTATCCCGACGTCACGTGTGCCTTGCAACACAAGAGCGCATGGGAGCTGCTGGTTGCGACGATTCTCTCCGCCCAGTCGACCGATGTAAACGTTAACCGCGTCACGCCCGAACTGTTCCGCAAATACCCAACGGTTGAGGATTTCGCTGCGCTTCGACCTGAGCAACTTGAGCCCGATGTCCGCTCCACTGGTTTTTTTCGAAACAAGTCCAAGTCCGTGGTCGGAGCCGCCCAAAAAATTGTCGCCGACTTCGGTGGCCAGGTCCCTTGCGAGATGACCCAACTCCTCACCCTGCCTGGGGTAGCGCGAAAGACTGCCAATGTAGTGCTGGGAACCTGGTTCAAGAAGAACGAAGGCCTGGTGGTTGATACCCATGTTCACCGCATCGCTCGGCGCTTGGAACTAACCCGCAATGACGACCCAAAGACGATCGAACAGGATCTGATGAAGATCATTCCTCGGGAGAAGTGGACCCTCTTCGCCCACCAGATTATCTGGCACGGTCGCAAGCTGTGCATTGCCCGCCGGCCCAAATGCGTAGAGTGCTCTCTGGAGAACCTCTGCCACGCCGCCGATAAGACGTGGACAACCGTAGAGACTCACAAGAACGCAAAGTAGAGTAGCGGAAGGGGTCCTTCGACTTCGCAGCTCCTTCGCATTCGCGAAGAACCTGCTTCGCTCAGGATGACAATCTTGGGGTGATGACAAATGGGGCTGATGACAATGAGGTGAAGGTTGACCTCCCGGCGCCTCTGCTACACTTTTTTTGCTCTCTGAGCCACGGACCTACATGCGCCCTCTCATCCGGTTTGTTATCGTCATTATTATGAGCACTGTCACTCTCGCCCAGACTCTGCCTGTGCCCCGAGCCATCACCGATCCCAAGCAGATCATCAGCAAACCAAACGCGAGAGTGGATCAGCGCTCGCAAAGCCTCTCTCTTGAGAAGCTCTACATGACGCGATCGATGGGCGGCACGACCTGGTCGCCAAATGGCAAGACGATCGCTTTCGTCTCTAACATCAGCGGACGCAACAATCTTTGGTTGGTGGCCGCTGAAGGCGGCTGGCCCTCCCAACTCACCATCAGTGACCAGCGTCAGAGCCAGCCGGCCTGGTCGTCCGATGGCAAATGGATCGCCTATCAGTCCGACTACGATGGCGATGAGCAGTGGGATATTTTTCTGGTCTCGCCGAAGACTGGGCAAGTAATCAACGTCACGAATACGCGGGAGATCGCGGAGGAGGGCCCTACATGGTCTCCCGACGGACGTTATCTCGCATACACGGTGAAACCGAAGACGTCGTCAGTTTACGAGATCGATGTTTACGACACGTTGCTGCGCGACACCAGGCATATAACCACGGGCACCCCCAAAGACAAGATGAACGTGAGTCCCATCTGGTCCGCCGACGGCAAGTACACCGCGTACACGCAAGAACAGGCCAAAGGTACGGATTCGAATATTTTTCTCGCCGATCTGGCGACGGGGACAGCCACTTTGCTTACCCCTCACGAGGGTGAGCGACTGTACCGCGCCAACGACTTCTCGCCGGACGGTAAACGTCTGCTCATCACTTCGAATGCGACCGGCTATGACAACGTGGGATTGCTCGATATCGCGTCGAAAAAGATTGAATGGCTTACTCAGGACCAGTGGGAGATCAGTGGGGGCAATTTTTCACCTGATGGCCGGTCCGTTACCTGGACCGCGAATGTGGACGGCTACACGGACATCTACCTGCACAATCTGGCCTCGGGAAAGACCACTTCCCTGCCCCTGCCGAAAGGCGTAAACACGCTGGGCGGAGCGGAGTCAGCCTTCACGCGCGATGGCTCCTACCTGCTTTATTACCATAACGGCCCAACCGCACCCAGTGATGTCTGGGGGTATTCGCTAGCGGACGGCAGTTCACATCAGGTGACGAAATCGCTCATCGCGGGCGTTCGTCCGGAAGATATGGTCGAGCCGTTTCTTGTGCACTATCCCAGCCGCGACGGCAAGTGGACTATCTCTGCGTTCGTCTATGCGCCCTACAACATGCAGCGCAATGGGCAGAACGCGGCGATTGTTTACGTCCACGGTGGACCCACGTCGCAGACCGTGAACTCGTTTAGTCGTTTCATCCAGCACATGGTGAACCAGGGTTACATGGTGATCGCGCCCAACTATCGAGGCTCGACCGGCTATGGAAAGGAATTTCAACAGGCGAATCTCTTCGACATGGGCGGCGGTGATCTCCAGGATGTGGTGGCGGCGGCGGACTTCATCAAGCAAACCGGCTATCTCGATCCCAAAAAGATGGTCCTGATGGGCGGCAGTTACGGTGGCTATCTGACCATGATGGGTGTGACCAAGGCGCCTGACGTCTGGGCCGCAGCTGTCCCAATCGTGCCTTTTGTTAATTACTTTACCGAAATCGAGAATGAGGACCCCGTGCTCCGCGAGATGGACCTGGCAACCATGGGTGATCTGGTCAAGAACAAGGCGCTCTATGAAGATCGCTCTCCGATTTTCTTTGTCGACCAGATTAAAGCGCCCCTGCTTTTGCTCGCGGGTGGAAACGACCCACGCTGTCCAAAAGAAGAGGCCCAGCAGGTGATCGATGCAGTCAAGAAGCGGGGCGGAGTCGCCGAATATAAAGTCTACGAAAATGAAGGCCACGGCTTCGCCCGCCTGGAAAACCAGATTGACGCCTACCAGCGTGTGGCCGATTTTCTAAAAGCGCGTGTGCCGCCAGCGGACTGTGGCTGTTCGCTGAACCCTTAGCGTCTGGACTTGGGCGCGCCTCCGCGACCAGTATCTGCCACGATCGCTTTGATCAGCCCCGGAATCGTGTACTGCTTCGCCTCAATATCCGCGCCAAGTCCCAGTTTGCGCAGTGTTGCCGATGTGACCGGGCCAATGGATGCGAGACAGATATGCTGTAGCCGACTCATGTAGGCGCGGGCGTCGCGCCCGTGCAGCAGCACGACAAAGTTCTTTGCGGTTGATGAACTGGTGAACGTGATTACATCCGGACGACGCCTAGGATTGCTGAGCATCGCGCGCAGACGCCGAGCCGAGGATCGGGGAATCACGGTCTCGTAGGCTTCGACAACATCCACCTGGGCTCCAAGCTTGCGCAGTTCGCGCGGGATCACATCGCGCGCGATTTTGGCACGTGCCAGTAATACTCGCTTTCCTCTGACACGCTGGCGCAGGCTCTTGACTACCGACTCCGCTATGTATTCCCGGGGCACAACGTCTACTTTTATACCGCGCTTCTCGATCGCCTGTTTCGTTGCTGGACCGATGGCGGCAACTTTCAGGTGACGCAAATGCTTGCGGCTGAGACGGAGTTTTTGTAGCCGATCCCACATGGCTTCGACTCCGTTGACGCTGGTTAGGACGAGCCAGTCATATTCGCGAAGCCTTTTGAGCGCAGCATCGAGCCGCTTGTGAGAACGTGGCCTTCGGATTTCGATGAAGGGAATTTCGACGACTCGCGCCCCGAGTTCGCGCAGACCCGAAGAGAGTGCACTGGCCTGGTGGCGGGCGCGGCCGACCAAAACGCGAAGTCCAGCTAAAGGCAGCGCCGTAGTTTTGGCACCACGTGATTTGCCGTCGTATTTCAATTTCTACAAGCAGCAGGACGCGAGCGCCCGCGCCACACTGTCTCACGGCTGTTGCGGCGAAACTACATTTTGGCTATAGACTTCTGTGAGAATGGCATCAGCCCCGCACCGAAGTAGTTTTTCGCCCACAGCCTCGCCCAACTCGACCGGTTCGCCGCCCTCACCCGACTCGCGCAATAACCTCGTGCCGTCGGGTCGCGCCACAATCGCATCCAAATGTAGACGGCCGCCCCGCAGTTCCGCCAGTGCTCCAATCGGGACTTGGCAGCCTCCGCCCAGCCTGCTGAGCAATGCTCGTTCGCAGGTCGTGGTGGCACGCGCCGCAGGATCGTCCAGAAATTTCACCTGCTGGCGTGTTCCAAAATCACCGGCGCGAATCTCAATGGCTAAGGCGCCCTGTCCCGCCGCCGGACACATGACCTCCGCGGGAAGAACCTGCCGCACCAGTTCCATCTTGCCCAAACGGTTCAGTCCGGCTGCTGCCAGAATAAGCGCGTCATACTCGCCGGCTTCGAGTTTGCGCAAGCGCGTATCCACGTTGCCGCGCAGGGGATGAATATCGAGGTCGGGCCGCAGCGCCTTCAATTGCGCTTGACGGCGCAGGCTGCTGGTGCCGACCCGCGCCTTGTGAGGCAGTTGGGCAAGGTCTTTGTACTTGGAAGAGCAGAACACGTCCCTAGGATTCTCGCGCGTAGTAATGGCCGCAATTTCGAAACCCTGGGGAATCTCCGTAGGCAGGTCTTTCAAACTATGCACAGCCAGATCGATTCCTGCGGCAGCCAGCGCCTCTTCGATCTCTTTGATGAACATTCCCTTGATGCCGATCTTGGCGAGGGCAACATCTGTGATCTTGTCTCCGGTGGTTTTGATAATTTCGATTTCCACTTCATGGCCACGCTCGCGCAATAAAGCGCTGATATGGTTCGCCTGCCAGAGAGCGAGTTGTGATCCCCGCGAGCCGATGCGGAGCCGGGCCACTAGCTTTCGACTCCGGACTCTCCGCCCCCGGATTCGGCTGCTTTCTTCTTTTCCTTCCGATCTTTCTGTTCGAGGTTGAACAGCCGGCGTGCAATGTCAATGACCGTGGTGGCTTCAGGTTCTAGCGCCGCAGTTTTCAGGGTGGTGATGGGCGTGTGCATGATCTTGCTCACGATCCCGCGGGTGAGAGTTTCAATAGCCAGTTCCTGCTCAGGCGAAAGTGGTCCCAGGCGCCCTCGTACCCGATCGATTTCAGCCTGGCGAATGGTTTCAAGATGGTCCTGAAGAGAAACAATCGTAGGCACGACGTCGAGCGTTTGGAGTCGTGCCTGGAAACGTTCCACTTCGTAATTGACAATGGCCTCGGCGCGCTCGGCTTCGCGGGCACGATCAGCCACGTGGGAAGATACAGCTTGCTGCAAATCGTCGATGTCGTAGACGAAGATACCGTCCAGCCGGTTCATTTCCGGGTCCACGTCGCGCGGCACCGCAATATCGATAAAGAACATGGGACGGTTCTTCCGCCGGTGCAGGAAGCGTTCGCCGTGCTCGCGGCGGAAGATAGTGACCGGCGCGCCAGTCGACGTGATCACGATGTCCGCGCGATCGCAGGTTTCATAAAGCTCTTCAAAGTGGATTGCCTGTCCATTGAACTTGGCGGCCAACTGGGAAGCGCGTTCGAAAGTGCGATTTGCGACAAAGATTGAGCCAGCGCCATGGGCCAGTAGATGACGCGCAGCCAGTTCGCTCATCTTTCCCGCGCCGACCAGATAAACATGCTTGCTATGTAGCGATCCGAAGATCTTTTTGGCCAACTCGACCGCGACCGACGCCACCGAAACCGCCGACGATCCCACTGCGGTCTCTGTGCGGACCCGTTTGGCTACCGCAAAAGCACGGGTTAGGAGCGAATCTAGGTGGGAGTGGACTGCGCCCACGGCTCGGGCAGTGGCGTAGGCTTCCTTCACCTGCCCCAGAATTTGCGGTTCGCCGACCACCATCGAATCCAGGCTCGCGGTCACGCGGAACAAGTGCCGAATGGCTTCTTGTTCGTGATACTCGTACAAGTGGGATTCGTAGTCGGCGGGATCAAGACGAAAATAGTCGCGCAGAAAGCGCCGAAGGTCAGCACTGCCGTTCTTGGTTTGGGTCAGCACTTCCACCCGATTGCAGGTGCACAGGATCAGGCCTTCATCCACGCCGGGGTGCTCCGCCAAGCGCTTTACTGCGTCGGGCAGTCGCGACTCGGGAATGGCCAGCCGCTCGCGCACCTCCACCGGCGCGCTGTTCTGGTTTACTCCGATGAGCTGGAATTTCATGACTGCACGAACCTATGAATCGCGCTGAAATAGTTTGCTGACCACGCGATTACTGCGGCTACGAACGCGCCTGCAGCCAGATACGCTGCCCGACGGCCACGCCATCCCGCGTTCCAACGCGTGTACAGCATCAGCATGTAAACCGCCCACATCAAAATCGAGAGCAAAATCTTTGGATCGAATAAATCGATCCGGCCAAATGCGGCCTGGGCAACCACCATACCCGCGACTAAGCCGAAGGTCATGAACGGAAAACCCAGGAGCAGTGACCGATAGCCGATCTCGTCAATTACTTCCAGCGCTGGCAGCCGTAACATGAATCCGCCCGACTTTTTGGACTTCAAACTGCGTTCCTGCGCCAAATACAAAAGACTGGCGCTGAAACTGAGGAACAGTGCCGCGTATCCGGTGAAGATAAGGGCAATGTGCGCGATCAGCCATCCCCGGCGCAGGCCCGGAGAGGTAACCAGGAACGGCTGCTGGCCGGTGGCAGCCATGAAGGTCAAAACGAAAACCAGGGGAAAGATCACGATGCCCGGTGAAGTAGTTCGGTAGATCAGAAATACGATCAGAAACGCCACCATTACAAGAATGGCGAGGAGGGACTCGGAGTCGTTGACTGATCCCAGCGCGATTTGCCCGGAGCGCACCACCGATTCCGAAAGAGAGACGAACTGGAAGACCATGCCAAGACTCATCGCGGGCAAGGCGATGCGGCTGAGTCGGGAGCTGGTGCCTGTAAGCGCTAGCAGCGCATAAAGCAGACCCACAGTATAGAAAGCGAGCGCAACTCGCAGCCAAAGCACAGGCATAGATTGACCGGAAGCCCTAGTTAAGCCGGGCTCCTTAGACGATAGACGATCCGCAAGCTGATTATAGTCTGCGCGGCAGGAGGGGTAGAAGGAACCGATTCCGTTTGCAAGCCCGAAGCCACCTAGGCTTTCTCACAAATGGTTGGGTACGACGCTCCCAAAATAGGGTGGTGTAAACACCGTGCTTGCAACACCTACTCGTACCGGGTTGCTGTCGGTCAATCTACGAGTGTTTACGACTTCGGGCTTGCGCCACGCCAGGCTTTCTAACCCATACACTCGCGAACGAGATTTCCACGGCAACAAGAAAAGGTCTTTGACCGATTACATTCAATGATAAACTCACTTCGTCGATGTTACCGCAAACCGTGAAAAGAAAATTCGTCCGGATATTATTCGTGGTTCTCGCCACCTTTGCGGTGTTTTCGTTCGCCTACCCTGACGACCTCTCGGACGACGACTCTTCCTGCAGCCAAATTCAGATGCTGCACGTGTCCCCCGTACGAATCCCGAGTCACCGGGACCGGCAGGGCCTTGCCTTGGACTCCCCGAGGCTCTTCGCCACCAACAAAAATACGTGCTCTCCAAGTTCTTCAGAGAAAACAACCCCTCCAACACTGCTATCTCTCGCCGCTTGTGTTCTTCGTTGCTGAAACTCATCCGACCTCAAATTTGAGTTGCCACAGCCGCAGGGATTAGCTCTGCCCGCGTCGGCTACGTTTGGCCGGAAAGTCTCACTGGCAATCTGGAGGTGTTTCATGCAGGTCTCACAAGCCGGGAATCAATCCATTTGGAAGCAGGTTTACCAAGACGCGCTGTTTGAGCTCGATCAAACACGTTTTAAACCCAAACTGGAAGCGGCATTGAAAGCGGTGCAGGATCGGTTGCTTGAAGTGCGCTCTGATCCTGCCGGCCGTCGCGAACTGATGGAACTCGAAGACGCGAAACGCACGATCGGGTTCCTTCGGAAGCACGAGCTGGAAGAAATCTGAGAAATATCAGATGACGTGGGAGGCGTTGGCCGGGGTTGTCAAACATGCGCTTTCAGGCCAACGCCTTACACGTATCGAACCAGTTGAGCACAACGATTCATTTGTTTTGAAAAACCTCCCAAACCGGCGAAAGGGGCACCATGGGTAAGATTAGAGTTGAACTTCCCTGTAAGAACTGCCGCGACATCTTTTCGATATTCGTCAGCGAAGCCGCCAAGCGCGAGGGAAAAATTACGTGCCCAGCTTGCGGCCACACGCACGAATACGGCTTGGCTGACATCAACTTGCTCTACCTCACTGAGCAGGTCGTAGCGGGCTCGGTAAGATCAGCATAGGGGTAATCGTTGAACAGCGGATTCTAGGAGATGAGTTCTATTGCACCCCCAGTGTGGCCAGAACCTGTTCAAGTTGCTCGGGAGTCACCAGCAGGTTTCGGCCCTGAGCCATCATGTCCTCGATTTCATCGAACGCCTGAAATAGGCGCATTTTGACGGCACCGTATTGTTCGGCATCGGTGAGGGCACGACCATGGGCGGAGGACCAGCTCCGCACCGCGTCATCATGTAGGAACACGCTCACCGCGAAGGTTGTCTTGCGGTCCGAGGTCACATCGAAGATGTACTCAGTCGCGTGCGCCCGCGTTGACTCGGCTAGGGCCGGCCTCTTGCCGACAAAGTAATACTGATAGACGTATCCCTGGCCACCGGTATAGCTCTTCATTCGGCGCAAGGTCATTAGAGTGAGAGAACATTATCTCATTCGCGCATCTGGGCGAAGCACGATAAGCGCGACCAACTACCCTTCGATCTTTGCGTCCAGCAGCCGCTTCACCGCCGTCTCCGACGCTACAGGCGAGTAATAAACCTCCTTGAAGGTGTACGATTTCGCCTTGGACGCAATGATCGGCAGGATCTCGATGTGCCAGTGGTAATCCTCGTCAATGGTCTTCCAGTAGCCCAGGCTCTCCGAACGGTGGAGAGTGTTGGGTGACGTGTGCAGGACGAGGTGGAATTCCTCGCTGATGGTCCGGATACGTTGCAGAGTGTGGCGTAACAGCGCGCCGAGGTCACGCAGGCTGGCCGGACGGGCCAGTCCGAAGCGCTCAAAGGCGGCTTCGTGGACGCGTGACATGATCCAGGTCTCGTAGGGCACGCGCGGAGCATAGGGACAAAGTGCGACGAAATCGCCCCGGGTTTCGAGTACGCGCTGGTTCTGTTGCAACTCCTGAGAAAGAATGTCACAGAATACGCAGCGTTCCTTCTGAGCAAAGTAATCGCGGCCCGCCCGCAGTTCATAGAGCACCCGGCGCGGCACAAAAGTGGTTGCCGTGAGCTGCGCCGTGGGATGCTCGAACTCCTGTCCAGCGCTGCCCCCGTGGTTCTTGAAGATGCTGATGTACTTGAAGCGTGCATCGCGTTTGAGGTCCTGGATGCGCTGCGCTGCGAGGATAAGGAACTGTTCGATCTCCCCATCACTTGCATTCCACAGGTTGCGATCGTGTCGAGGGTTTTCAATCAACACCTCGTGCGCACCCACTGATCGCATTCGATCGTAGAGGCCTTCGCCACGCCGGGAGGGCTCGCCTTCGATTCGATACAAGGGCGTGGGATGCACCACCGCCCGCGCCGACCAGGGCCCGTCGCCCCCGCCCATCGTGGAGACCAGTTGTGGCACAGCCGGCGAATCCGCGCAGAAGCGGCAGAATGGTTCGGAACGAGGCGCGCTCTCCTGGACGTCATCGCCAGTAATTACCCAAGACCGGGTGATGGGATCTTTGCGGAGCTCCATGCCAGTAGGAAACCATTGCAACGGCG
>JABCYV010000105.1 GCA_013290025.1 Acidobacteriota bacterium | reverse complement strand
CGCAACTTTTCTTCTCGGGTTGGCAAGGGAATCACGCGCTCGAAAATGCCATCTGCAGGATCCTCTTTGATGACACCCGTGGGCTCGCCGGTCTTGGGATCACGCATAATGCCGGGCACCGGGTCGGTCGGCTGTCGCGTGATTCCAGCGAGTTGCAGGGCCCTACTGTTCGCCCACCAGGTGTGGCCGTCAAACGCCTCCAAATAGACCGGCCGGTCGGGAACGATTTCGTCCAGGTACTTCTTGTCGGGAAGTGCAGCCGCGCCAAACATCGGGTAGGACCATCCCCGTCCCAGGATCCACGGCTTCTCCGGATGCGCTGCGGCGTATGTTTTTACCTGCTGCTGCAATCCGGCGAGAGTTTGCGTGTCCTCAATAACAATTTGTTGCGCATTCATCGAGCCTTCGAGGAAATGGATGTGACTGTCGGTGAAGCCGGGAAGGACCAGTCGTCCGCCCACATCAATCACCTGAGTGGTCGCACCACGATAGGACGCAATGTCTTTGGTTGCGCCGACGGCGACAACCTGCTCTCCTCGGATCGCAAGCGCCTCCGCCCACGGCTGCCGTCGGTTGACCGTGTAGATCCTCGCATTGACCAGGATCGTGTCCGCCTTGTGGGTCTGGGCGAGCGCGAGGACAACCCACAGGCCCGTCGTTCCCAGCACAAAAGTTATCTGCCGAAAACAGCGAGTGAAGTCCGTGGCATCGAACAAAACAATTCTCCTCGATGTACCCCTCAATTAAGACGCGCTCTTAACTAAAAAGTCGGCGGCGTGTTCACCCATAACACCCAGGTTTCAGCCCGGCCCGGATTTTCCCAGCGATGCGGCGTCGCGCTCTCGAAGTAAAAACTGTCACCGCTCTTGAGCTGGTACTCCTCATCATGAAGTGAAATCTGTAGTTGCCCACGCAATATGTACAAAAATTCCTCACCTTCGTGGGCGTAGGATTCGCCGCTGCCGGCTCGCGGGGCAATGCGAAATAAGTGTGGCTCCATTACCGTATTTCCCCATGCCAGCAGTTCCATGCGGACGCCCGGGCCAGCCTCAAGAACTTTACGCCCGCCGGGCGGCACCACTCGGCTCTGGGATTTTGCGGCGTCGAAGAAATCAAGGATGTTAGTTTTGTAGAAGCGAGCCAGTTTGCGCAGGGTGCTTACCGAGGCACTCATGTGCGAACGTTCCAAAGCGCTGAGGAACCCCAGCGAAATGCCCACCGATCGTGCAACCTGGGCGAGAGAAAGCGCACGCTTGGTGCGCAATTGGCGGAGATGAACGCCGATCGCGCCAGGCGCACCGTTGGGCGTTGGCCGCACCAATCCCTCCCGCTTGAGGGTTTGCACGATGGCGGGCGCGTTCAGTCCCCGAACCCGGCGCAAAAAACGTGCCCGTTTGAGCAGCGTTACATCTTCCGCGCTGTAGAGGCGATACTTGCTGGCGGAACGCCGGGGCCGCGTGAGGCCAAGACTCTCCCAGGAGCGGATCACCGATGGAGAAACGCCGACCAGGCGGGCGACATCGCCAATTTTCAAGTAAGGTTCAGGATTGGCCGGTTTCATTTCGAAACTGCTCTCTCCGCTCAACTATTAAGTGTTCAGGGGGAATCGGTATTTTTTGCTTGACAGTTTACGGCGCGCCCTCTAACCTTGCGCGATTATAGCAAGGTTTGCCACGAGCGCAAGGCCCGTCATTGTCAGTTCGACAATAATTTCCGTCCGTGATCTGGAGGCTTCGATGCCGTCGTCGAGAGCACGCTCGATCTCTTGGCTGATTCTCCTCTTTTGTCTGGCGAGTTCAGCGCTTGTATTGGCGCAAGGTACCGGCGGCCGAATCCTCGGCCGGGTGGCAGACTCCACCGGCGCCGTGCTGGGGGGGGTCACCGTCAACCTAACCAATGAAGCGACTGGTGTAAGCAGCACGACGCAAACCAACGGCACCGGCGACTATTCGTTCCCGCAGGTCGCGGTCGGTACATATCGCTTGGAATTTAGTTTGGCTGGTTTCAAGAAAAACGTGCAGTCGGCTTTGAATGTTGATCTCAACCAGGTCGTGACGGTCAACTCGATACTCCAGATCGGCCAGACCAAGGAGACCGTTGAAGTTACCTCGGAAGCGCCGCTGGTGGACACGAGTAGTACGCAACTGGGTTCTGTTATGGACTCCAAACAGGTCTCGCAGTTGCCGCTGAACGCGCGCGATACCTATCAGCTTCTTCAATTGCAGCCGGGCGTGCAAGGCGTAGGCGGCTCGGACCTCTTTTATGGCAGCAATACGTCGGGTGCGGTCTCCGTCAACGGGGGACGCGGGCGCTCCAATAATTTCAGCGTGAACGGCGGAGATGGCAACGACCTGTTTGTCAATGGGCCGGCCATACAACCCACTCCGGACAGCATTGCTGAATTTAGAGTACTTTCTAATACCTTCGATGCCGAGTACGGCCGTAATTCCGGCGCGGTCATCAACGTTGTGACCAAGTCAGGCACTAATCAATGGCACGGCAGCGCCTACGAGTTCTTCCGCAACAAGGTGCTCGACTCAAAGGGATTTCTGGATCCGTTCATACCAGACAACAAACAAAACCAGTTCGGGGGCACTTTTGGCGGCCCGATCAAAAAGGACCGGACCTTCATCTTTACTTCCTATGAGGGACGCCGCATCGTCCAGGGCATTACCGGTGATCCAACGGTCGTGCCAACGGCGGCTGAGCGTGTGGGGGATTTTTCTGGCGGGCTTGCGCCCACTGACGCGAATTTCGTCCCGTTTGCGGGAGCCGTCACTACAGACGCCTTCGCTTCAATCCTGAACGCGCGGTGTGGTACCGGTATTCCACTTCCATCGAGCTTTGGCAGCCTAAATCCAGTACCAACGCAACTGCTTTATTCCAACATTTTCCCGGGCAACAAAATTCCGACCACCTGCTTCGACCCGGTTGCGTTGAGCCTGATGAATCAGTTTGTGCCATGTCCTAACGCCGACCCAAATTGCTCAAACTTGTCCAGCCCTGACAACATTTTCCAATCCATTCCAAACGATCACCAGCGTGGCGACCAATTCACGGTCAAGTTGGATCATCACATCAACAGCAGTCAGAACCTGGCCGCGTATTACTATTTCAACGATCTCAATGACCGCCAGCCCTTTACCAAATTTCAGGCGCCATCCGCCAACTTGTTACCGGGATTTGGCGATATCAACAAGACTCGTTCTCAGCAGGTGAACATCAGCCATACCTGGACCATAAATTCCACTATGGTCAACGAAGCCCGCGCCACCTACTTCCGGGAAAGCCAAGGCACCTTTCTACATCCGCAGTTCACAAAAAACGTCACGGATGTATGCAATGGGCCAGCGGTACCGTTCTGCTTTACCGGCACCACAGACACCCCTGGCGTCATAACCCCCGATCGCAAGGTTGGCATTACTCCGGGGCTGGGGCCAAACCACGAGGGCGTTCCCGAGATCGCTGTTTCGGGTGGTTTCACGATCGGCAACGACTTCGAGGGTGAATTGCCACAGACCGGCAACACCTACCAGTTTGCGGACAACGTCACCAAGGTGAAGGGCAACCACACCATGAAGTTTGGCGCTGATTTCAGAGTTCAGCGGTTTGTCCAAACCTTATTCTTTGCGCCCCAAGGTGACTATTCGTACTTTGGAGGTGGACCGAACGACTTTGCCGCCACGCGTAGCTCTGATGGTTCCTCGAATTTCTTTCCCAACTACCTCATGGGTTTACCCGATTCCGACTTGCTGGGTTCGACCAACACAGAGGATGTCCGAGGCAAGGCCATTTACCTTTTTGCGCAGGATAGTTGGAAGCTCAAGCCGAATCTAACTCTGAACTACGGCCTGCGTTGGGAGTTCAACCAGCCCTTCTACGATGCCGGCGGCCGGTACCAGACGTACCGTCCGGGGCAGGCAACCACCACCTATCCCTGTCAGCTGCAAGCCGGAAGCCCACTGGCGCTCCAATACGGGAGCACCGACTGCAGTCCGACCGGACCGGCCAACGCCGTTTTCCCGCTTGGCCTGGTGGTTCCGGGAGATGCCGGCGTCCCCAAGGGCTTAACCAAGGCTTATTACAACTCTTTCGCACCACGCATTGGTGTTGCCTGGGACCCTGGGAAGAACGGCAAGACCACCATTCGCGCCGGATTTGGCCTCTTCTATAATCCCATCGAACAGCTGGTATTGGAACAGTTCCAGGCGGAGCCGCCATTTGGCGGCAGTACGACCGTCACGGAGGGATTTTTCAGCACGCCGTTTGTCCTACAAAGTTGCGCCGTTCCCTGTTCAGCTAGCAACCCGGCAGGGGGAGTGATTCCCAATCCGTTCGGCAGCATTCTTAATCCGCCCCATGGAACTCCGACGGACTGGTCAGCCTTCCGTCCGATTGTGCTTTTCGGCGAATTGCAACCGCAGCTCCGATCGCAGTACACCGAGCAGTACAACTTAGGCATCCAGCGCGAACTGGGGGGAAATACGGTTTTATCCGTCGGATATGTGGGCTCTCAGGGACACCGTCTCTTGGCCACACGCGATCTCAGTCCAGGACTACCGCAGACCTGCCTCGATATCATTGCGACCCTCGGACCGACGGGGTGCGGCCCGTTTTTTGGTGACTCGGCAATCTCGATTCCGGCGGGCACCCAAATTGCGCCGCAGGGCCTGCATCTGCCGTACGGCCCGGTTCCGTTTATACCCGGTGGCACGGTCGTGGGACCCGCTGGCATTACGCTCGTGGGTTTGCGTCCGTTTTCTTCACCCCTGTGTAACCCGATAACCGGAAACGGTTGTCCGGTGGATGGAACCCCGGTGTTCAGCGCGATCTTCGCCCAAGACACGATTGCAAACTCCGCATACAACTCTCTGCAGGCATCAGTGGAGCGGCGGTTGTCGCATGGGTTGCAGTTTGAGTTTGCGTACACTTACAGCAAGTCCATCGACAGTGCGTCAAGCTTCGAAAACGCGTTGAAACCAATCTGCAACGGTATCCTGAACAACTTCAGTTGCAATCGCTCGTTGTCATTATTCGACGCCCGGCACCGCTTGGTGATCAGCTATCTATGGGAGCTGCCGGTGCCAAAGTATGATGGTCTGAAGGGCAAGGCCTTGAACGGTTGGGCGGTCTCGGGGATCACCAGCTTCCAATCAGGCTTCCCCATCGCGATGCGGTCCCTGAACGATCAGGAACTCGAGAATGACACGAGCGGCTTCGAGGCTCCCGGGCGACCGATTGAGACAGGCCCTGTCCACTTTCTGAATCCCCGAACCAACGGCCGCTATTACTTCTGCAATCCTAGTTCCAATACAGCCTGCCCAATTACGAATGCTCCGCTGGGATCCTTGGGCGGTTCGCGCACTCTGTGCTGCGGACCTGGTATCAGCAATTTCGATTTCTCGGTGCAGAAGATGTTGCCCGTGGGAGAGGCAAAACACTTTGAGTTCCGAGCCGAGTTTTTCAACATCTTTAACCACGCCCAATTCCTCAACCCGGACGGCGATATCAGCGACGGACCAGATTTTGGTCGGGTCAAGCATACCCGTGATCCGCGCCAGATTCAGCTTGCTTTGAAGTTCGCATTCTGAGCACGAAGCCGGGTGGCCACGTCTGCCCGGCACAATCTAATGGCCGCAAAAACGGCGGCTTGAGAATATTTGGAGACCCGATGTACCCCGCACTGGACAAAGAAATCGCAACCTTCGAGCGCCGTACCCCCAAGTCGGCCGAAGCTCATAAGAAAAACCTCAAGCGCATCCCGCTAGGTGTCGCCAGCAATTACCGGGCTTACGATCCTTACCCGATCTTTGTGAAAGAAGGGCAGGGCTCGCACTTCCGCGACCTCGATGGCAACGACTATATCGACCACAACCTTTGTTTTGGCGCGCTCATGGCGGGTCACTGTCACCCTGCGGTGATGAAGGCGGTCGCGGAGCGTCTGCATCTCGGAACCATGTTTGGCATGCCGCACGACATGGAGTGGCAACTGGCCGAAGAAATCTGCCAACGCTTCCCGGTCGAAATGGTGCGTTTTGGCAACAGCGGAACCGAAGCCACGATGCATGCCATTCGACTGGCCCGTGCTGCGACGGGTCGCGACAAGATTGTCAAGTTTGAAGGCGGCTACCACGGTCTGCATGACTCGGCGCTAGTTAGCGTCAAGCCCCATGCTCCAGAATTTGGCGAAATCACAGCTCCCATCTCGGTTCCCGGTGGGCTCGGCGTGCCAAAGTCCGCGCTCGCAAACGTGCTTGTCGCCACGTTCAATGATCTCGCCACCGTCGAGCTTCGCTTCAAACAGAATCCCGGAGAGATTGCTGCGATCATCCTCGAACCGATTCTAATGAACGTCGGTTTGTGCATGCCACAGCCAGGCTTCCTCGAAGGCCTGCGTGAAATCGCTATCAAGAATGGCGCATTGCTCATCTTCGACGAAGTGAAGACTGGCGCGAAACTGGGATGGGGCGGGGCTTCCGAATACTTCGGCGTGAAGCCGGACATGATCTGCCTGGCCAAGTCGATTGGCGGTGGCTTGCCGCTGGCCGCATTCGGCACACACAAATCGGTGATGGACCTGATTTCGCAGCACAAAGTCTTTCATGGCGGGACTTACAACACCAATCCCGTTTCCATGGCGGCGGGGCTGGCAACTTTCCGCGAAGTCCTCAGTCGTGAAAACTATACGCACGTGAATAAGCTCAGCACGAGGCTGACCAATGGCTATCGAAAGACTATTGCCAAGGTCGGGTTGCAGGGCTACATCGCGAGCGCCGGTGCGAACGGCGCTCTGATGCTCTATCCGAGGGAGATTCGCAACTATCGCGATTGGACAACCATCGACATCGATTTGTGGCGCCACTACTGGTTCGCAATGGTCAACCGCGGCGTGATGGCGCAGCCTTACTGGTGGGATGAACAATGGACGATTTCGGTTCAGCACACAGAAGCAGATATCGACAGGCATTTGGCGGCGTTCGAGGATGTGGCGCCGGCGCTGGCCAAGGCACAGCAAGAACGCACGGCAGAAGTAGTGGCCCACTAGCATCTTGATTCAAACGCAGGCGTCCTGGCCCGCTGGCATGCGGCGGCAAAACACGTGTGGGGACAGCCGCCCTCGGCTGTCACGCCGAGCGAAGCTCAGCGACTCTTGAGGAAATTTGTCTAGCGCCACCCAACCCGAAGCCCAGCCGCACCTCAAGCGTGTCCTCGGCCGCTGGGACCTGGTCCTGTTGTTCGTGGTCGCGGTCTTCAATCTGAATGTGGTCCCGTCGATTGCGGCCAACGGCGGTGTGACGGTTTGGTTGTGGATCATCGCTCTGTTGCTGTTCTTCTGGCCACAGGGCATCGCTGTGATCGAGTTGGCTCACCGCTATCCTGGAGAAGGTGGTGTGTACCTGTGGGCCAAGGAAGTTTTCGGCGACTTCCACGGTTTCCTCTCCGGGTGGTGCTACTGGACCAACAACATGCTCTACGTGCCCACAGTGATGCTGTATTTCGTCGGTGTGTCGGTTTTCGCCATGGGGCCCGGGCATGCCTCGCTGGCTGACGACAAAAACTTCGCCATGGTGGCGTCGGTAACTCTGCTGGCGTTTCTGACCGTACTCAACATCATTGGTTTGGGCGTCGGCAAATGGCTCAACAACCTGGGTGGGATCGGCACCTTTGTCGCGGCGGCCGTGCTCATGGGCTTGGGAGTGACCGTCTGGTCGCGCTTCGGCACCACTGTAACCGCCGCCGACTTTCGCATCCCCGCCGACCCCAAGTTTGTTCTGAACTCATTTGGCGTAATTTGCTTCGGCTTGGTAGGACTGGAACTCGCCTCTGTGATGGGCGATGAGATACGTGATCCCCAGAAAACGCTCCCCGGCGCTGTCGCTTGGGGTGGTGTGGTCTCAGGCGCTCTCTACATCGGCGCAACACTCACGCTGCTGGTCGCCATCGGAAAGAACGACATCAGCGTGCTTCAAGGAATCGTGCAGGCGGTCAGCCACATGGCGGGCAAGGTTGGAGTGGCCTGGATCATCGCGCCTTTCGCGGTCATGCTGAGTTTGTCCATTGCCGGCATCGGCTCGGCCTGGATGGGAGGCTCGGCCCGTATCCCGTTCGTCGCTGGCCTCGATTCCTACATGCCTTCAGCGATGGGCAAACTTCATCCCAGGTACGCGACGCCCTACGTAGCCCTGATCGTGCAGGGGTTGGTCTCTCTCCTCCTGATCGTGATCGACTTCACCGCTTCTGGAGGAGTGCAGGAAGCATTTCAGAAAATGCTCTCTGCGGCCGTCGTGTTGCAGTTGGTGCCATTTCTGTACGTGTTCGCTGCCCTGGTAAAGTTCGCTGCGCTCGGCTCTCTGCAACGCGGAGTGTATAGCAGGGGGACGCTCATGTTTGCCGGAGTGGCCGGACTCCTCACAACGACGCTGGCGATCATTGTGGCGTTTTTCCCGGCTAAACAGATCACGTCGTTGTGGAAGTACGAAGTCAGTATGTTTGGTATCACTTTGGGTTTTGTCGCACTGGCTGTGTTTTTCTTTTTTGGATATGGCCGGCTGAAAACGCCCGAAGCGGTTCCTGTTGGGACAGGCGAATCGCCGGTTCAGGCAGACACCAGAGCCCGACTCTAACCGTGCGTCGGAGTCCATGGACGCACCTTGCGTCCTAAGAAAAACGAGCAGGAGGTATTCATGCCACGCGGAGTCAAAACCGATGTTCGCACTTATCAGATGTACATCAACAGCGAGTGGGTCGACAGCAAGTCGAATAAGACGTTTGCGGTCTACGATCCAGCGACGGAAGAAGTCATCGCGCAAGTCCCCGATGCCAATACCGACGACGTGAACGGCGCCGTGGCGGCTGCCAGGGCTGCCTTCGATGATGGTTCCTGGGCTACGAGCACGGCGCAGGAACGAGGGCGTGTCCTATTCCGCGTCGCCGAGAAGATTCGCCAGAATGCTGCCATGCTGGCCGAGCTCGAATCCCGTAACACCGGCAAGCCGATCGTCGAAGCGGAGTTTGACATCAATGACGTCGCGACCTGCTACGAGTATTACGGGGGCTTAGCCACAAAGGTGCTGGGTTTCGTGAATCCGGTTCCCGACAACGCCGTGAGCCTCACGCTGAAAGAACCCATCGGCGTTGCCGGTCAGATCATTCCGTGGAATTACCCGCTTTTGATGGCAGCGTGGAAACTGGCTCCCGCGCTGGCAGCGGGCTGCACTTGTATCCTCAAACCGGCCGAGCAGACTCCGCTCACTGTTCTCGAAATGGCGAATTGGCTCGCCGACGTAGGCCTGCCACCTGGCGTAGTGAACATAGTCACGGGATTTGGAGAAACCTGTGGAGCGCCGCTGGTACAACATCCGGACGTGAACAAGATCGCCTTCACGGGCAGCGCTGCGGTCGGCAAGATTATCGTCAAGCAGGCCGCGGACACCGTGAAGCGCGTGACTCTGGAGCTCGGCGGTAAGTCCCCCAACATCTTTTTTGCTGACGCCGACTTCGAGGCTGCTATCGATGGCGCACTGTTCGGCGTCTTCATTAATCAAGGGGAGGTTTGTTCAGCTGGCAGCCGCATCCTGGTGCAGAAGTCTATCTACAAGAAATTTGTGGATGCCATGGCCGAGAAAGCCAAGAAAATCAAACTGGGCGCGCCCCTTGATCGCGACACTAAGATGGGTCCTTTGGTCAGTAAGGAGCAGTATGAGCGCGTGCGCTCCTACCAGGAAGTTGGCAAGAAAGAAGCCAAGCTGGCCACCGGCGGAGGGCGCGCCGAAAAATTTGCTAAAGGCTACTACGTAGAGCCAACCATCTTCTACGATTTGGATAACAGCGCCCGCATCGCCCGCGAGGAAATCTTTGGTCCGGTTGCTGCCGTCATTCCTTTTGAAGATGAGAAAGACGCGGTCAAAATCGCGAACGATTCGCCTTACGGTTTGGCGGCCGCAGTCTGGACGCGCGATATTTTCAAGGCGTTCCGCACCGTGAAATCGCTGCGCGCCGGCATCGTATGGGTCAACCACATGCAGCCAACCTACGTCGAAGCACCCTGGGGCGGATACAAGCAATCTGGCTTCGGGCGAGAACTCGGGCCTTGGGGCATTGAGGAGTATCTGGAAACCAAGCAGGTGTATATCAATCTGAACGAAGCTCCAATCGGCTGGTACTAACTAAGAACAGAGAACAAAGAACCGAGAACTGCGTTTTTCACACTAAGAATTGAGAACTACGATGGCAACCATTCATCTGCGAACTTCAATTCCCGGCCCGAAATCGAAAGCGCTGGCCGAGCGGCGAAATACAGCGGTGCCACGGGGCATATCCCACGGTACTCCAGTATATGTCGCAAAGGCGGAAGCAGCTTGGCTGGAAGATGTCGACGGTAATCGTTACATAGATTTTGCCGGGGGAATTGGCTGCATCAACGTTGGGCATCGCCGCGAACCTGTCATCACTGCCATCCGGGAACAGCTAGATCGATTTCTGCATACCTGCGTGCAGGTGACTCCATACGAAAACTACGTCCAACTCGCCGAACGGATGAACCAAGTTACACCCGGAAGATTTCCTAAGAAGACATTTTTCGTGAACAGCGGCGCCGAGGCAGTAGAGAACGCGCTGAAGATCGCGCGTGCTCACACCGGACGATCGGGCATTATCGCCTTTGAAGATGCTTTCCACGGCCGCACCATGATGACGCTCGCACTGACCAGCAAAACTCATCCCTACAAGGCCGGGTTTGCGCCTTTCCCTGGCGATGTGTATCGCATACCCTATGCCTACTGCTATCGCTGCTCATATTCGCTGAAATATCCGTCGTGCGACTTGTTCTGCGCGCGCCATCTGGAAGACACCTTCAAACGCGTTGTCGCATCCGAAGACGTCGCTGCTGTTATCGCGGAACCAGTGCTTGGCGAGGGCGGATTCGTCGTTCCGCCCAAAGATTACTTTCGAGTGCTCATCGACATCTGTCACAAGCATGGTGTCTTGTTTATCGCGGATGAAGTGCAGAGCGGTTTCGGACGAACGGGCACTTTGTTCGCCAGCGAGTACTATGGCATTGAGCCCGACATTCTCGTGACCGCTAAATCCCTCGGCGGTGGGTTGCCTTTGGCCGCAATTACCGGTCGCGCCGAGATAATGGACGCCCCGGGCGTCGGCGCCCTCGGCGGCACGTTCGCTGGTAATCCGCTTTCCTGTGCCGCGGCGCTGGCGGTGCTGGACATTTTCGATCGCGAAGATCTGTTGAATCGTGCCAATGAACTGGGCAAACACTTTCAGAAGCGGGCCCGGGAATGGCAGAGGCGCTGGCCCATCATTGGAGACATTCGTGGTCTAGGCGGAATGCAGGCCATCGAACTAGTACAATCGCCCGAGGGTCGTGAACCTGCTCCCGAGGAAACCAAGCAGATCACGCGGTACTGCTACGAGCACGGCTTAATCACAATCACGGCAGGCTCGTATTCCAACGTGATCCGCGTGCTGGTTCCACTGGTCGTGACCAACGAGCAAATGGATGAAGGCCTCGATGTGCTTGAGTCCGCGCTACAATCGGTATACGAGAAGAAGGGAGCCATCGCCCAGCCTGTATAGGGTAGCCAAACTCCCACCAGCGCCGGTCATGAATTCAACGATCGGCGTTCTTTATTCTTCGCGATAGTAGAGGTCCGAAAATGACAGTCGCTGCGCCAACGCTAACTAAAGTTCCCAACTACATTAATGGCCGCTGGGCTGAATCGAGAGCTGGCGAGTGGATCGACGTCACCAACCCCGCCACCGGAGAGACCATCGCCCAGACTCCACTTTCCGACGCCGCCGAGGTTGACGCCGCCGTCGCGGCTGCTGCTGCCGCCTTTCCGGAGTGGCGGCGGACGCCTCCCGAAGATCGTATTCAGCCGCTGTTCAGGTTGAAGCAGCTTTTGGAAGATCATGTCGACGAACTGAGCCGTATCATTACCCAAGAGAACGGGAAAACATTCACCGAGGCAAAGGCCGAGTTTCGCCGTGCCATCGAGAACGTCGAAGTGGCCTGCGGTACCCCCATGATGATGCAAGGCTATAACCTGGAAGACGTGGCTCGCGGCATCGATGAGATGATGATCCGCCAGCCGCTCGGGGTCGTCGCCGCCATCGTTCCCTTCAATTTCCCCGGGATGATTCCGTTCTGGTTCCTGCCCTACGCGATTGCGACGGGAAACACTTTTGTTCTGAAGCCATCCGAGCGGGTCCCGCTCACGATGAGGCGGACCTTCGAATTATTGGACCAGACTGGACTGCCCAAAGGCGTGGTCAACCTGGTGAACGGCGGCAAGGCCGTGGTCAATGCGCTGCTTGATCATCCCAAGGTTCGCGCCATCAGCTTTGTAGGTTCGACGCCGGTGGCGAAGTACGTTTATGCGCGGGCGGGAGCGAATGGGAAGCGCGCGCAATGCCAAGGCGGCGCCAAGAATCACGTCATCGTGCTCCCCGATGCCGACATGCAGATGGCCACGCAAATAATCAACGATAGTGCCTTTGGTTGCGCGGGGCAGCGATGCCTGGCAGTCTCCGTTGCCGTGACCATCGGCGAGGCCCAAAAAACGTTCCGCGATTCGATCACCGAGGCTGCTGCATCGCTGAAGGTCGGAAATGGCCTCGAGCAAGGTGTGCAAATGGGCCCGGTGATATCGCCGCAAAGCAAGTCGCGGGTCGAATCTTTGATCGCAGTGGGTGAAAAGCAGGGAGCAAAAATCCTACTGGATGGCCGCAATTCGAAAATTCCGAAATACGAGTCGGGAAACTTCGTAAAGCCCACCATTCTTGACGATGTCCCGGCCACCAGCGAACTGGCCGACACCGAAATCTTCGGTCCGGTCTTGAGTCTGATTCATGCCAACGACATGGATGAAGCGTTGGCGTTCTTGGAGCGCAGTCCGTATGGCAACCAGGCTTCGCTCTTCACCTCGAGTGGCGCTGCAGCGCGCCGTTTTCGCTACGAAGCGCCCGCCGGAAATATTGGTATCAACATTGGCGTGGCTGCGCCCATGGCCTATTTCCCGTTCAGCGGCTGGAAAGACAGCTTTTTCGGTATCCTGCATGGGCAAGGCCGCGATTCGATTGAGTTCTATACCGAAGAAAAGGTTGTTATAGAGCGCTGGGCGAAGGAACACTCGCGCAAGTTCTAACTCTCGAGCAGGCTCATCAAAGCAAGATCAACCCCATACGGATTCCTAGGGTCACAGCTTCGGTCCGGGTTGCCGCCCCAAGCTTCTCCAGGATGGAGCTGACGTGAAATTTGACCGTGTGATCTGAAATTCCCAGTCGGGATGCCATTTCCCGATTTCCAAACCCCTCGGCCAGCTTGCGCAAGACTTCGATTTCGCGCGGAGTGAGATCTTCCGGGGCAGCCGTAAGGCCGTTGCGCGGCTGGACGCGCGCTACGAGGTTCTGCGTAACTTCGGGATCAAGTAGCACCAGCCCTGCGTATGCAGCCTGAATTGCCGGCAGGATCTCATCCATCTCGCTGTCCCTTGGCAAGATCGCTTTCACGCCAGACCGCAAAGCATGCGCTGTCCAATCCGAGGTCGGTTCATCGACCAGGACAACAACTGGTAAACCAGTTGCGCTTAATGAAGGGAGAGAACCACCGGGAAGTTGCCGTTCCAGATCAAAGTTGTTACTGACGAGATCATTGTCTGCTACGTCCAGCACAATCACATCTGGCTGCAAGTCCGCGAGATGCGAGGCGATGGTTCGCGTGCTTTGAAAACTCCCAACGAGCTTCAGCGACGCAGCGTTTGCAATCATCGCTTCCAGCCCGGCGCGGCGCACCCCGGAGGCAGCAGCTAGCACCACACGAATGACGCTGCCTCCGTTTTGTCTCATCACTAATTACTGCCTCGCGGGTCGCTCACCCAGACTGACCCGGATCTGCAACAGCGTTCCGGCGCGCAACACGCCCGCTGAGATACTGTCGCCGATCTTCGCTGAGGCCAGCAACTCCTGGATGTTGTCCGTATCCAAAGCTGCCTTCCCCTGTAATTCGACGATTACATCTCCCAGAACGATTCCGGCTTTGTCGGCTGGGCCACTCGGTTCGACATGCAAGACCATCAATCCGCTGGTTGCACTGGACTTCACCTTGCCTCGTAGACTCTCGGGGATGGCGACCGGCTGCATCGCCAGCCCAAGATAGGGACGAGCAATGTGGCCTTTCTCGAGCAACTCGTCGACCGTCCGGTTCACGGTTGAAACTGGGACCGTTATTGCCCGGCCCCTGCCCAAGCCGTTAGTGTTCACGCCCACGACTTTGCCTTCGACATTGACCAGCGGCCCTCCGGAGAATCCGGGGTAAAGCGCGAGATCAAGCCGGATACTCTGATCCACTCGTCCGCCGCGCCAGGTACGCCATTCGCCGCCCAGCCCTCCGATAATTCCTGCGCTGGCCACCAAACTACCTCCCCGGCTGCGTCCCAGCGCGAGCACGAAGTGGGCAAGTTTCACGCCGGTGGCATCCGCGAATTGGGGAACTGCAAGCCCATCCTCAGATTCAAGCTTTAAGATCGCTAGGTCGGTTCCCGGATCGCGTCCCGCCAATTTTGCAACGACCCGCTTCCCTCCCGGTGCCAGAACGTGAATGTCATCCTCCCGTCTGACCGTGTGGTGCGCTGTCACCACCACTCCCTTACGCCAATGGATTCCGCTCGAAGGCAGACGCGGCCTGGCTCCCACCGCGACGACTGATGTTCCCGCGCGCTCCGTCGCCGCGGCGAGTTCTTGCGAAAAGCTGCCAATCTTTGAATCGGACATTTCATTCTCCTTGACCGGACTGACAAGACCGTTTGTGATCATGCCGACTTCATCATTGCGGAATATATGAAGGTGGCGCATCCGCCAGATGGCTAGGTGGCTTGACCGGGTGGCTAGGCAGTGCGTCAGAGACGAGGAAGTGTGGGCAGGCTTTGTGATCTCTGTTTCCGCAATTCTGCTTCTGAAATCACGTATATGATAAGAATTCCCAGTTCCGGTTCGATAGGATGCCGGTAACGAGGATGTGGGAAGACGAAGTAGTACACCGCTGGATAGGACAGGATTAGCCAGACGAACAACCACGCCCCCGGCCGGCGTCTGCGCAGCGCGCGTCCCAACCCCCAGAATGCCAGCACGGAAGAGGCCAGGAACAGCGAATTTTTGAACGGAGCTAGTATGGGGCTTTCCGACAATCGGGGAACTCCTGCCCAGTAATAGATGAACCGCTTTAGGCTGAGCTCGGCGAAACGAGCATAGTCATCGCGAATGAAGGCCAACGCCTCCCGTTTGCGCTCGGCCACATAGCTAATCTCACCCAACTCGCGGTAGCGCCGCATCTGGAAAACGTTTTGAGTCGGATGTAGATACTCCATCCAGACGCCAGCGGCTCCCGGGCCATTTCCCAGACGCAGCTCCGCACCAAAGTTGGATCGGAGAAAAACAAATTGTCCGAACGTACGCTCATTGCGAATCAGCCACGGGGCGATGCAAGCCGCGAACATCAGCGAAGCCACGAGCAGTCCGGTCCATGAACTCTTACCGCGTTTCCGACGCTGGTACCACCCCCACAACCCAGACATCGGGAGGAACGACAGCAGCGTGGTATTAGTGAGCGCGGCAATGCCCCATAGGGCACCCAACTCGAGCCATGGTCTCGACCCATCTCTTCCTGCCAAAGTCAGGGTGAGCCAGAAAATCACCGTCAGCAATAGCGTTGCGAGGCTAGTTTCCCACACCCAGCGGGTGCACCAGTACATTACCGACGGCAAAAGTGCCCACGTCCAGGCCGACCAGACCGCGACCTTCTCGCTGAGACATTGCTTTGTGATCAGGAAAATCGGGACGCAGGTTAGAGCGGAAAAGACGCTGTTGATCGCCAGCAGTGCTAGGGCCGAACCGTAACTGTAAACTCCAAAAACTCTAAAAACGCCGGCGATCAGAAACGGATACAGCGGAGGTTCCCAAGCCGTCGGCCCGGTAGTTTCATCAAAAGGATTGCTAAAGCCCTGACCGGTAGCGAGGGAACGTCCGATGCGTCCCATTTCCCAGCCGAAGCTGAAATCACTATGACTAGTGCGGAACTTATAGGTGTGCCCGATCACGATCAACGCCAGCCTCAGAACCAGGGCGATCAGCACCATCCAGAAAAAAGAAGTGCGCGCCTGGGCCCACCAGCGGCCGCGTGTGCTAAGCGCTTTGACGCGCATCGGCGGACTAGTGGTGGCATTGGTCATGCAAAGGATTAAGCCCGTCCGGCCAGATGTGAGCGTTAACCGGGATTCCTTAGTTGTATCTGATGGGCTTCCTCTCCGGCAACCTCAAGTTTCTCCAAGGGCAGCGCGGTTACTCTTTTGGGGTGCTTAGTACCGGAGGGCTGACACTGAAACGAGGCGGAGGGCGAAGCCCGAAGCGAGTAGCGCGGTAAACATTGACACTCGTTCTATCCGACCCTAGACTGAAATGTCATCGACAAGCTAGCCATATCCCAGTGGGCTGGCAGCCGATACGTTGTGGGGTTCCGAGGGCGCTCATGGGCTGGCTGCAAAACAAGTTTGAAAAGAATTTCCTGATTACCACGGTAGACTACGTCTTCAACTGGGCGCGCAAGTCCGCGGTGTGGCCCATGACGTTCGGCTTGGCTTGCTGCGCCATCGAGATGATCGCGTCTTCGACAGCGCGTTTTGATATTGCGCGCTTTGGCTCGGAGGTTTTTCGTCCCAGCCCGCGACAGAGCGATC
>JABCYV010000104.1 GCA_013290025.1 Acidobacteriota bacterium | reverse complement strand
AATGGCGACTGTGGCCGGACTGCCTGCCTCCGCCAAGATCAACGACGCCTTCGAAAATATGCAGGGTAGCTTCTTCTCCTCGGAAACAGCGGCTGAAGCGATTCTGCAGAAATCTTTCGCAGCGGAGTTGTTGGGCAAAACAGCCAAACCGGGTGCTGAGGAGGTCCACGTCTCCGAGCTGGCCAAACCATTGCTTGGCAAAGACCTGATCATGCGTTACGCCGAACGAGTTGCGTCCATCGGGTCACTTCCCACGATTTCCGACATTGAAAGTCCGTCAGATCTGGAGGAAATCGCAAACCCGGAAGACAACGCGTATTCAGTAGTCTCCCGGGAGCAGAAACTCAAAATCGTCGGCATCTGCGACCTTGATCCCGATAGCATGCATGGGGCGGCCCGGGCGCGGGTTTTTCTGCCTCTTAAGCTGGCGCAGAACTTGCATGTTATGCAGCCCACGGATTTGCGCGACAGCATGCGCTCCTTCGGTAATCAGCCCATCTATTCGTCGTTAAGCGTGCGAGTGAAGAATCCCAAACAAGTACTATCGGTTGAAGATGCGGTCAAGAAGATGGGATTCAATACCTTCTCGATTCTGGACGCCACCCGCAGCCTGCGGCAATTTTTTGCGGTGCTGGATCTTTTTCTGGGGATCTTCGGCAGTCTAGCGCTGGCAGTGGCTTCGATCGGCATTGTGAACACGCTGGTCATGGCTATTCTGGAACGCCGCCGCGAAATCGGGATCATGAAAGCGATCGGCGCCAGTGATGGAGACGTCAAAAAGCTTTTCTTTGCCGAAGCTGGAGCCATGGGCGTGCTCGGCGGTATTGTAGGGGTGGCGTTGGGCTGGGCAATCGGGCATGCGATCAACCTTGGAACCAACGTCTATCTCAAACGTCAGGCTCTTCCGCCAGAAAACTTCTGGTCCGTACCATGGTGGCTGGTGGCTGCGGCCGTTGCCTTTGCCTTCATCGTCAGCCTCCTCTCCGGTCTATATCCGGCAGCTCGTGCTGCCCGCCTCGATCCGGTGCAGGCCTTGCGCTACGAGTAGACTGAATTCATGCGCCGGTTTCCTCGGTCCCTTTCTCTTTTCCTGGTTTTTCTTACTTGGACAGTCCCTCTATCGGCGCAAGTGCGCGGCCGGATCGATTGCAACGCGCTAAACAGCAGGATCCTGAAACAAGCCGTGCGCTACTGCGTGGAACTGCCGCCGGGTTACGACGCGAATGACTCGAAACACTCGCTGCGGAGTTACCCGGTACTCTATTTCTTGCATGGCCTCGGAGAGAATGAGCAGACCTTATTCAATAGCGGCGGCTGGAACCTGATCGAAGATCTGCGCCAGCAGAGCAAGATTGCCGACTTTCTTATCGTCGTACCGGATGGAAGACGCAGCTTCTTTATTAACTCGGCCGATGGCTCCGTACGCTACAGCGATTTCTTCATCGGCGAATTCATGCCCTACATCGAGAAGAAATACAAAACCCGCTCTGAGCGCGCAACCCGAGCCATTACTGGGATTTCCATGGGAGGCTACGGCGCGCTTCGTTTCGCCTTCTCGCATCCTGAGTTGTTTTCTTCGGTGAGTGCGCAAAGCGCGGCGCTGATAACGGAGTCACCCGAAAACCTCAGTGTTGCTGAGCGTGCGGGGACATCCCTAGGTAGCCTGCTGGGTCCTGTCTTCGGCCAGCCGATTGACGCACCACACTGGAAAGAGAATAGTCCTTTTGACCTGGCCAGGAAAAACCAAGCCGGCCTCCGGAAACTAGCTGTCTCCTTCAACTGCGGCCAGGAAGATGACTTCGGCTTCGAGAAAGGCGCTGTGGCGTTGCATCAGCGACTTCAGACCGAAGGTATTCCACACGAATATCATCTCTACCCCGGCAACCACAGCATCAATTATTTTCTGACCCATCTCGGCGAGACCTTGGAATTCCACTCTCGAGCTTTTGGTCGCCGATAGGTCTATGGCGTCCATCTGGCATGGGTGCTGAAGAAGCCTGCTGCCCAAGCCAATCCAATCCGCTGCGCCCTGCGTACTAGGGAAAGTAGACGTCATCAGAGGTAACTGCCGGGGAGTGGCGCCAACCTGGCATCATTACTCGCCTGGAGCGACGTCCATCTTCTACTCCCAGAGGCAACATCCATGAACAAGATCAAGATAGCAGCGGCCTTTGTTCTGGCGCTGTGCTTGCTGGTCCCCGCCAGCCTGTTTGCGTCTAGCCATCGCGAAGCGCCAATCACAGCACTTGACCGTACGGCCGACATCACCGATTGGTACGCCTTTGTCAGCTTCGACCATCCCGACCGGGTCACGATGATCCTCAACGTCGACCCGTTCCTCGAGCCTTCGAACGGTCCCAACTATTTCCCTTTCGATCCTAACGTGCTGTACGAGATGAAAATCGACAACAACCAGGACGGCGTGGAAGACGTTACCTTTCAGTTCCGCTTTACCAGCGAAATCCGTCAGCGCAACTTGTTCACGGGCTTCGTAGGAGGTATCGCTGGCATCCCACCCATCACTTCCCTCGATGGTCCTGGTTCCGTTGGCCTGAGCGAGCGCCAAACCTATACCGTGACCATGCTCAAGGGTGGGGTTTCCACGGACTTGACCGAAGGAAAGACGCTGTTTGCGGTTCCCTCGAACGTTGGTCCACGAACCATGCCCAACTACCGAGCCTTGTTCGACCAGGGAATCTATCACCTGGGTAATGACGTACGAGTTTTCGCGGGTACGGTGGACGATCCCTTCTTCATTGACTTGGGTGCGGCCTTCGATTCCCTGAACTTCCGCATGGGAGTTGGCGGAGTTCTGCCTGCCGCGGAGGATGCCGACGATACTCACAACTATGCGCCCGATGCCGTAGCCGGCTTTAACGTCAACTCCATAGTGCTGGAAGTCCCCATCACCATGCTCACGGTTGACGGCAAGATCCACGGTCCAGGAGAAAAAGAGGCGGTCATTGGGACCTACGGCACCACCTCGCGTCCCAGGGTTACGATCCGTCGCTCTCCCTTCCGAGACCAAAACTCAGGCCCGTTCCGGCAGGTTCAGCGCGAAGGCAATTCGCTGATCAACGAATTGATCATCGGCACCGGCTTCAAAGACCGTTTCAGCATGGACGATCCTAAGAACGACGCGCAGTTCGCTAACTTCTTCCTGAATCCAGTGTTGGCGGCTGTTTTCAGTTCAATCGGCATTCCAGTGGCTTCACCGCCACGCACGGATTTGCTGATTCTCGGACAATACATGCCGCCACTCTGTCCGGGATGCGGCCCCGGAGATGCTGGCCCGGTAGCCGACCTGATGCGATTGAATACCGGCATTCCACCGACGCCGGTAGGAAAGCAAAAACGGCTCGGCTTCCTGGCTGGTGACGTTGCCGGATACCCCAATGGACGCAGGCCAATCGATGACGTCGTGGATATTTCCTCACGCGCTGTGGCCGGCATCCTGGTGGATCCGGTGAAGTTTGGCACTCGCATCGGGGATGGAGTCAACACGAATCCTGAAGGCCTGAACAACTCCTTCCCCTACGTGATGCCAGCCAACAGCGGACGCAACAGCCATCACATTGGGCCCGGTCAGGCCGGATGTACCGGACAACCCTCCGGCATCTGTCCGGTTAAGTAACTTCAACTCTCGTGGCCGCTATCTTCTGGTAGCGGCCGCGATTTTCTCTCTCAATGAACCCGAGGAATGCCATGAACAGCGCGATCGCCAAAAAACTATTGACTCTCATCTTGATGACGCTTGCCACCTTGGTTGTGGCTCAGGACGACAATACGAGCGCAAACGCCGTGCTCACTCCAGCCGAACGCAGCATCGCCGAAGCCCGAAGGGCAATTGAAAAAAAGCCAACCCAATACGCTGGCTACAATTTGCTGGCGATGGCGCTGTCGCGGCGGGCGCGGGAAACATCTGACGTCAACTTCTATGCTCAGGCCGAAGACGCACTCAAGAAATCTTTCGAACTGGCGCCGCAGAATCTCGATGGCGAAAAGATACGCGTCTGGCTGCTGCTTGGCCGCCATGAATTTGCGGCCGCTCGCGAGGCTGCCACAGCTCTCAACAAGAGAGTGCCCGACGACGTGCTGGTTTATGGCTTCCTGACCGACGCCAATGCCGAACTCGGCAACTACGACGAGGCGGAGAAGGCAGCGCAGTGGATGCTTGATCTTCGTCCCGGCAACCTGCCCGGCATCACTCGGGCCGCCTATCTGCGCGAGCTATTTGGCGATGTCGACGGAGCACTCGAATTGATGGGCATGGCCTACCAGTCAACTCCGCCCACCGAGGTTGAAGATCGCGCGTGGATCCTTACTCAGATGGGCCACCTTCAATTAGCCTCCGGCAAAACTGCGGCGGCCGAGTCCATGTTGCAGGAAGCGCTGGCAAAGTTTCCGGGTTATCACTATGCCTTGGGAAATCTAGCCAAGGCCCGGATCTCCCAGAGTCGCTATGACGAGGCTGTCACTCTGTTGCAGCAGCGCTATCAAGCGACTCCGCATGCAGAGAACCTGTATGACTTGGCGGAAGCACTCGAATTAGCCGGGCGTAGGGATGAAGCGAACAAGGCTTTTGCGGAGTTCGAAACCAAGTCTCCGTGGGAGTCCGTTCGGGCGGACAACTCCAACCGAGAACTGATCTTCTACTACGCTGATCACGCTCATCAACCAGCTAAAGCGCTGGACATCGCCAGGCAGGAATTTGCCCGCCGCCATGATGTGTACACCCTGGACGCCTACGCCTGGGCGTTGCACGTAAACGGACAGAATGCCGAAGCGCGCAAACAGATCGAGGCCGCCCTAAGCGTAGGCATCCGAGATGCGAAGATGCTCCGCCATGCGGGTGAGATAGCACTGCAACTCGGTGATCGGGAGGCCGCTCAGCGACACCTGCAGGAGTCCGCCTCGCTCAATGCTCCCGGGTCGGACCGGGCGCGGGTTATCTTGGCGAGTCTCACGCAAGTGATCCAAAACGGCAGATGAACGGGAAAGCACCAGCCGATGAAACGTAATGTTAGTCCAGTGAGAATTCCACGACTCTGCCTACTGCTGTTTCTTCTGCTGCCAATCCCGGTGCTTTCCCAGCAGGCCATAGTGAGAGGTCGTGTCACCGACCCTCAGCACAACGTTTTGCTAAATGCGTCGGTACAGCTTGTCAGTCACGGCCAGGTCGTTGGTCAAACCTCTTCCGGCCCGGACGGAATATTCGAACTGAAAGTGGTTTCAGCCGGGCAGTTTGATCTCAAGGTGGAAGCCACTGGATTTCGTGCGGTCGAGCGTTCGATTACCGTTCATCCCGGCGACAATCCGGACATCGAGATTGCCGTGTCTCAACTCGCATCCCGGGTTGACAGCGTTACCGTGACCGCCGGCGTGAATGAGTCAGACGTGTTCTCGCCCGATCCTGGAGAAAAAGTCTTTGTCCGTCAGGACCTGCTTGATGCCAACCCCGGCCGACCCGGCGCGCCGGTTTCGATTCCCGGATACCCGACCGAAACGGCGTCCGGCGGGATCAAAGCGCCACAATATTTTGCTCCGGGCGTAGCTGGAGATCACGGCGAGCCCATCGCTCAGTACATCGCGGTTGGCACTTATCTCGTGCCGAATAATCTCTCCGCCAACGCTCACGGTAACGGCTACGCTGATCCGAATATCTTGATTCCTGAAATTATTGAGAGCGCTCAGCTTGACGGCGGAGCCTATAACGCTCGTAAGGGAAATCATTCAGTCAATCTGGCCGCGACCTATGGCCTTCGCTCCCGTATGGATCCGTTCGTCACTCTCACCGGAGACTACAGGGACGTCGACGTCGCCGCCGGGCTGAGTCCGACGCCTGACTCGTGGACGGCGTTCTCGGCGTCATATGGAAACGGATTCCTCGACCGCCTGGAACATCGGCAGCAATACAAGTTCAACGGCCAGCGAGTCTTCCATTTGGATCAGCATCGACTCACTCTGTTTGGCATCGGGTATTATGGCTCTTCCTACATACCTGGGCTGGTTCCACTCTCGTCCAGCGCTGTGAATGTCAGGTTTCCAAATGTCGGCGACACCATCGATCCCCGGCAAAAAGATCAGACACATACCGCGCTCGTAGCCGCAAACGACGTCTGGAAGTTGAGCGGAAGCCAACAACTGCACCTCTCTGGTTTCTTTCGTACCTACAATCTCGCTTTGCTTTCCGATTTCGGACAGGGCCTCATCCGCCAGAGTGAATTCCGCACGGTGACTGGTGGCAGCGTGAACTACGCGAATAATCTCGCTGAGTACTTTTCGCTGTTGGGCGGATTTGAGTATCAGAGGGATGCGCCCCGCCGCGATGATCTTGATCACTACGGATTCTTTGATCCCAGTAAGCCTAACTACTACGGATCTTTCACTTCGGTTGCTTCGAACAACTTAACCATAACGCCGGTCAGTCCCTATGTTGCTGCGGAAGGAGCTCTAGGCCATTACGTCCACTATTACCTGGGCTGGCGTCGCGATGAAATCAATTTCAACAACGATGATCTTCTCAATTCCCAGAATTCTTTTCAAAGATGGGTGGGTGTGAACTCGCCCAAGGCCACTGTTTCTTTTCTTCCCAAAGACTCCTGGTTCGCTCCTCTCATTTCTCTCAGTTTTGGTCAATCCTTCTTTACCAACGACCCTCGGATCGGTACCGGAACAACGGTCGGCACCCCCATAAGCACGGCGCATTCCTATCAACTCGTCGCCAGCAAGACCATCCACAAAACAGAGCTAAGGATGACTCTTGGACACGTTACCCAGAGCCAGACCCTCGTGAAGGTCGACCCAGATACTGGCCTGCAATTTGATGAAGGGCCAAGCCGCCTTCGATTCATCACCATCGCAGTGCGTCACAACTTTCAGTTCGGCTCGATACTGGCAACGTTTTCTAAAGCCGATGGTCGTGATCTCTACTCGCGAGAACCGACTCCAGAAGCTCCCCGGACGCTTTTCGACTTCTTGGGATCAATTCAGAAGCTTCCGTTCCATCTGCAAGCGCGGGGTGAATTTGAATACGGGGGCGCAAAACCGCTTGGCACTGGATGTGCGCCAATCAATGCCTGGGTCGGCGTTCCGGTGAAGGAGTTTCGAGGCGCGATGGTTAGGCCTTTTCTGAATGGCCGCATGGATGCTGGCGTGAATTTCCTCGTCGCCAGGGGCTATACCGGCCAGACCACGGAAACTTTCTTCCCTTCCAACATATCGGCGATTGTGGGGGTCCGTATGCCTTCATACGCCGGCGTTACTCTCAGCTACAGGTTCGGACGATCCGCCGCACCTGGTTATTGAGCTCCGATCCTGCCCCGAATTACGACAATGGACGCTGCCGGCAGATCGTACGAAGCGTCCTGTCCTGCACTTTGCTTGACGCGCACAATGGGACCGTCGGGATCGGCCGTGCCTTGGGTGTTAGCAACAACGGCGCTCTCACCCGAATGTTCGGCGTGCGGTATAAAGCGCGTGGCCGCCGGATGCCATTGATATTGGGCCCTTCCGAAAATAGAGAGATCGACCGAGCCGAGGAAAGAATTCCCGTCGCCGTGCGTTTGATCTGTACCTCTTTCACCCTGAAACACGATCCGTACTCGATGTGCGTTCTGCTGATCTCGATTCACCAGCATGAGAGACCACTGCCCATCCGGACGTTTCAGCGCGTAGGCCGTCACCAGCGCGTGGCCTGCACCATCGTCGATATCACTCTTTGCTGGAAACATCTGATGCGTTCCGGCACCCGGCTGCACCCACTCGATATTTATGAGCTGTGAGGCGAAGAACTGCGAGAGTGGCTGCTGAATCTGGTAGTCGGCGTCGAGCGTAAACATCCCAAAAGTTCCCGGGGAGTCGTTACAGCCGTGTTCCATTTCCAGGGGCAAATAGTGGAAGAAGTAAACCCCGCTTCCGCCCGCGTTCAGGAATGAACCGATATAGTCACCCAACCAGAGTCCCGCGAACAGGTCCGACGAGGTCTCACTAGCCGCCGAAGAAAGATTCGATTCCGTGATAAATATCGGAATATTGGCGGGCATACCATCTTCCCGCCAGACTTGCATGATGTGGCTGACCAGGTCGGGCTCGTCATAGAGGCTGCCCCAGGGAATTTTGCAAGGATCATACGGATAGTGCTCGAACGAAAAGAAAGCCAGTTCACTCATCTTGTCGTGTTGCTTCAGATAGTCGACAAAACGTCCCAGCCAGGAGACTTTGCCGTTGGCGTCTGGCCACACTTCAATATCTTTATTTACGCCCTGGAATGACGGCCCTCCCAGCTTCAGCGAGGGATCGACGCGGTGGAGCGCCGCCGCCCATTGAATGTAGAGTGCCGCGTAATCTTCCGGCACCATGAATTGCCCATCGGCTTCTTCGCCCATTTCGACGTAGGAGATCGGATACTTACGCTTCTTCAAATATGCGATCTCGGCGGCGGCATTGTCCGGCGTGTCATAAAGCAGAGCGACCGGCACCATCGCTGGCAGTCCGCGCGTAACTCCACTGGTGAAGAAGAGATCGAATCCCACTTGAGCATCTTTAGTTGTGCCCAAGTCAGAAGGCTCATGCCACGGATCAACTGAAGAACAGTACGTGGTGGTCTGCTCCTGGTCGCGAGTATGCCTGACAATATCGTGAAATGCGCGGTCAGCCGTAGTCGTACCCACATAGAGCTCGCTGATGGCGTAGCCCACGCAGTTTCTGGGATCGGCTGATCCGTGCGAGTCGCAGGTATTCGACGATTCGGTCATCAGAATGCGCAGAAAGCGAACTGGCAGAGGATCGTCACTGAGACGAATCGTTTCTGATCCTTTTTTCCCGTTTGTAACCGCACCATGCGGAAAGGTTTGCCATACTCCACTGGTCTGCTTCTTGATGGGATCCTCTCCTGTCCAGTGCTGAACCACAAAGCGAGTGGCATAAGGATCCACCCAAGCGATGCGGATGCTGTTCACAAGCTGAATTTGAGCAAGGTCAATGACGATCCATTGCGGATGCAGCGAATCACTTTCACCGGTGAAGTGCTGCGTAAGATATGGATTACTCTTCCAATAGCTGGCGGGATCGCCATCGGTGAGCCGGGAAAAGCCGGCGTTATCGGTCCCATCATTGCGCGTGAATCCGCGATGTGGCAGCGAATAGCCGTAGGAGTAGCGAATCATCTCACTTGGGTTCGCTGACCCTGTGAAATAGCCCTTGCCACTCGGATCACTCCAAGTCCCCTTCGGATTCCAATGCCAGGCCTCGACCGCCAGTTCAGTGTTCTGGCGGTAACTCACAGGCTGCCAACCGGATTCAAGCGCGCGCCCCAGATTGGGCTCGACCAGGTCTTTGTCGATAGCTTCCACCGGAATACGGTCGATACCTGCACCCAGCGTTTCATTGGGCACGAAGTGGTTGGTGGCGTGAGCTGGTGTCGTATCCACCCGAATCGTCTGCGCCGCACTGGCGGTTGCGAACACAAAGCATTCAACCAGCAAGGCAAGAACGGTCACTAGGTTCAAGAGGTACTCCTTCGACAGTTGAATTTTAGGCAGCCAGGGATTTGGGTTGTGGAACCACAGCTACAATGGTGAAGCGATGATGGGGAGCCAACAACAAAGTGTACATCACTGTCTTGAGTGGAGACGGTGCCTTGGAATTTTGATAGTAACTGCCCTCGAACTCCCATTCAGCCAGCTAAATCAGTTGCGGCGGCCGTGATAAGATGCCAGCCCAAAATCGGGCAGGTTAGAAAAATTTGCCGATGAGTCGAAAGTCGCGCGCGGTGGCGTCCCCCCGGGTCGTCAGTGTCATGGACCTGCGGCCCTTGGCCCGCCGCAGACTGCCGAAAGCAGTTTTCGATTATCTCGACGGCGGCGCCGATGGTGAAGTCACACTGCGAGAGAACTGCCGTGTCTTTGATGACGTGACCTTTCGGCCACGTCACGCGGTAGCCGTGCCTGAGTGCGATTTACGAACGCGCGTTCTGGGCTTCGACGTTTCTTTCCCCGCTTTGCTCGCTCCAGTGGGGTATAGCCGCCTGATGCATCCCGATGGTGAAGCGGGTGCCGCGCGGGCGGCTGGGGCAGCCGGCACCGCTTACATCCTTTCCACTCTTTCCGGGCACCGGTTGGAAGATGTCAAAGCGGCTTCCTCCGGTCCGGTCTGTTATCAGCTCTATTTGATGGGTGGTCGCGAGGCGTCTGAAGCGGTGATCGAGCGGGCTCGGGTCGCGGGATGCGCGGCTTTGGTGGTTACTATCGACACCGCGGTTGCGGGAATGCGCGAGCGCGACTTCCGTAACGGCATGAAAGAACTCATGGGTGACAGCGTGCTGGCCAAGATTCCATTCCTTCCCCAGGTGCTGTCGCGTCCCGCTTGGCTCGCCGGTTTCCTGCTCGACGGTGGTTTGTCGAAGCTCTCTAATGTTGTTATTCCCGGTAAAGGGCCCATGGAGCTTATCGATGTGAGTGCGGCTCTCGCCGCCGCAGCCGTGACCTGGAACGACCTGCGATGGATCCGCAATCTCTGGCCTGGCCTGATCGTCATTAAGGGTGTTCTCACTGCTGACGATGCTCGGCGCGCGATCGATGAGGGAGCAGCCGCTATCGTTGTCTCCAACCATGGCGGACGCCAGCTCGACGGGGTCCCGGCTTCATTGCGAGCGCTGCCAGAGATTGTGGCAGCAGTAAACGGCCGCGTAGAGATATTGATGGACGGAGGCATTCGTCGCGGCGCCGACATTATCAAAGCCATCTGCCTGGGAGCGCGCGCTGTCTTGTGTGGACGCGCTTACGCCTACGGCCTCGCGGCCGCGGGTCAAGCGGGGGTCGCCCGTGCGATTCAGATTCTGCGAACTGACGTCGAGCGTACGCTAAAGCTGCTCGGGTGCCCGTCTATTGCCATGCTGGATCGCTCATACATTGATGTACCGGCGACATGGGGATGAGCTAACGAACTGTAGACGTGCGTAGCTCCTATTACTGCTAAGCAAGGAGAAGGTCATGCACTGGATGCAGGTATATGACCCTTTCGGTCACTGGTGGCTGTCCACGTTGGTTGCCATGCTTCCCATCCTGGTTTTATTCGGGCTGCTGGCGGGATTAAGGGTGAAGCCACACTGGTGCGCGATCGCGGGTGCGACAACCGCCGTGTTGGTCGCAATCTTGTTCTTCAAGATGCCGTTGATGTTGGCGGCGATGAGTTTTGGGTACGGGGTCGCTTTTGGGCTGTTGAAAATAGCCTGGATCGTGCTGGCAGCCGTTTATCTCTACGACATTTCGGTTGAAACCGGTCAGTTTGAAATCATGAAGGAATCGGTCGCTGGAATTACTCCCGACCGTCGCCTGCAAGTTTTACTTGTGGCATTCTGCTTTGGCGCATTCATTGAAGGCGCAGCCGGATTTGGCGCACCCGTCGCGATTGCGGGAGCTTTCATGATCGGGCTTGGCTTCAGGCCCTTTCACGCCGCTGCGCTGAATCTGATTGCAAACACGGCGCCAGTGGCGTGGGGTGCCATCGGCACGCCGGTCCACACACTCGCCGCTGTCTCGGGGCTGCCAGAATCTGATCTGAATGCGACTATCGGCCGCATTCTCCCTTTTACCGCAATCATCGTTCCGTTCTGGTTAGTGCGGACCATGGTGAGTTGGAGCGAAACATTTGAAGTCTTCCCAGCAATTTTGGTTGTGGGGTTCTCCTTCGCTCTAACCCAGTTCTTCTGGTCAAACCATGTGGACAGCAACCTCGTCGATATCATGGGAGGAGTGGTTTCGATCATTGCGACGGTCGCTTTCCTGCGCTTTTGGAAACCGAAGAAAATTTGGCGCTTCGACTACGACGATCAGAGAAAGCCTGATCTGTCACCCACGGAAGAAATTACTGATGATGTCGGAGGACGATGGTCCGCCTCGAATTTCGATGGAAATGTGAAACCCAAGTCCTACCCGCCGGGAAAAGTTCTGAAAGCTTGGACTCCCTTTGCCATCCTGTCCGTCTTTGTGCTGATCTGGGGTCTCCCTTCCGTCAAGTTAGCAATAAACAAGGCCACTACTCCGGCTTTCAGGGTTGTCCTGCCAGACGGCAAACCGCGGCCCGGCCCGCCAGGGTGGGACGTTCCCTATTTGCACAACGCGGTTTATCGGGCTGCGCCCGTGGCAACCAAGCCGACGCCCGAAGCCGCAAGGTACGACTTCAATTGGCTGTCGGCGACTGGCACAGGATGCTTCTTAGCAGCAATTGTCTCGGGATTACTGCTTGGTCTAACGCCATTCCGGCTTATGAAGACGTTCTGGCGCACGCTAGTTCGGATGCGACTGGCAATGATCGCCATCTCATTCATGCTGGGACTAGGATACGTTACTCGCTACTCAGGACTGGACGCCGTGCTGGGACTAGCCTTCACCCGTACCGGCTGGGCTTATCCGTTCTTTGGAACGTTCCTCGGCTGGCTCGGAGTGGCGCTCACCGGGAGTGACACTTCATCAAATGCTCTGTTCGGGAGCCTGCAGCGAATTACGTCACAGCAGCTCGGCATTGATCCGGTTCTGATGTGCGCGGCCAACAGCGCCGGCGGTGTGATGGGAAAAATGGTGGATGCGCAATCAATCACGATTGCGACTGCAGCAACCGAACAGGTGGGGAATGAAGGCACTATTTTCCGCTTCGTGGTGTGGCACTCGGTTGCTTTGGGAGCCATCGTCGGAATCATCGTCATGCTATACGCGTATGCCTTTCCCCACGCCGTTCCTCATGGACTGACGTTTGTGAAGTGATCAGTACAATGAGCAGCGCTTTCATCGCCACCGGACTATAATTTCCAGTTCTTTCATCAACGAGAAATTACGCGAATCTATCTACCGGAGAGACTATGGCCTCGGTTGGGGACGCTCGGTTGGGGAGCGCAGCACAGCAGCAGGCGTGGTGGCCGCAAGTTATTCCTGTGATTTTGGGACTGGGCGCGTTCGCTGTGTACGCCACCCTGCGGGCGTTCGAGGGAGCTTACTTCCAGTGGGGCCCTTATCTTTCTCCTTTCTACTCTCCGCTGATCGATGTGCACCACAAGTACTGGCCCTTTTCTCCGGCGCTATTGATCCTGGGCGGTCCACTTGGCTTTCGGGTTACGTGCTACTACTACCGAAAGGCCTATTACCGCGCCTTCTTTCTCGATCCCCCGGCCTGTGCCGCGCCTGAGAAACCTGGACGCCGCTACCGCGGCGAAACTCGGTTTCCCTTCATTCTTCAGAACGCACATCGCTATTTCCTATATCTAGCCGTGATTTTCATGGCGTTCCTCTGGCATGACGCGGTTCGCAGCTTTTTCTTTGAAGATGGAATCGGAGTTGGTGTTGGTTCTATCGTCCTGCTGGTAAACGTCTCCCTGCTGAGCCTGTATCTCGTCTCCTGCCACTCCCTGCGCCACCTCGTGGGAGGCAAGCTCGATTGCTTCTCTTGCACGACTTTTGGTCGCCCCCGCTACAAAACTTGGCGCTCTCTTTCCGCGCTGAACGAACACCACATGCTGTTTGCTTGGATCAGCCTGTTCGGAGTTGGCCTCGCCGATTTCTACGTGCGACTCGTTTCCTCGGGCGCAATAAGGGACCTCAGACTACTGTGAACGCAAAATACGAGACGCACGAACATGATGTCCTAATCATCGGAGCCGGCGGAGCCGGCCTTCGGGCCGCGATTGAAGCTCTGGCCCAAGGAGCAAGCGTAGGCGTGGTTTGCAAGTCCCTCCTGGGCAAAGCACACACCGTAATGGCAGAAGGCGGAATCGCCGCTGCCATGGCGAATGTCGACGAAGCTGACGACTGGCGAGTGCACTTCGGCGATACCATGCGGGGCGGAAAAATGCTCAACAATTGGCGCATGGCACAGATTCACGCCCAAGAGGCGAGCGAGCGCGTGCGGGAACTGGAGCAGTGGGGCGCGCTGTTCGATCGCACTAAGGATGGCCGTATTCTGCAACGCGCCTTCGGAGGGCACACTTTCAAGCGCCTCTGTCACGTCGGCGACCGCACCGGTCTGGAAATGATTCGCACCCTGCAGGATCGCGGAGTGCAGATGGGTTTCGACGTATACATGGAGTGCGCGGTTACGCGGCTGCTGAAGGACGGTGACCGGATCGCCGGAGCTTTCGGCTACTGGAGAGAGAACGGCCGGTTCGTCGTATTCAAGGCAAAGTCTGTCGTGCTGGCCACGGGCGGCATCGGGAAAGCCTGGCCGATCACCTCGAATTCGTGGGAATACACCGGCGACGGAATGGCGCTCGCCTACGATGCGGGCGCTGACCTGATGGATATGGAGTTCGTGCAGTTTCATCCTACGGGCATGGTGTGGCCCCCCGGAGTTCAGGGAATTCTGGTCACAGAGGCGGTGCGGGGTGAAGGTGGCATTCTCCGCAATAAGTCGGGCGAGCGCTTCATGGAGCGCTACGATCCCAAGCGCATGGAACTCTCTACCCGCGACGTGGTGGCTCGCGCGATATATACCGAGGTGCGCGAGGGACGAGGGACCGAACACGGAGGCGCATATCTCGACATTTCGCAAAAGCCCGCTGAATACGTGAAGCGAAAGTTACCCAGCATGTATCACCAGTTTCTGGAACTCGCAGACGTTGACATAACCAAAGGACCAATGGAGGTCGGGCCAACGTGTCATTACATGATGGGCGGCGTTAAGGTCGAAGCTGACACCGCAGCATCGTCAGTCCCTGGACTGTTCGCCGCCGGAGAAGCCGCAGCCGGGTTGCACGGGGCCAACCGGTTGGGTGGAAACTCCCTCTCTGATCTTCTGGTTTTCGGCCGCCGCGCTGGGCTGGCGGCCGCGGAACACGCGAAGAGAACCAGCACGCCCTCACTCGACCTAGGACAGATCGAGGAGGCCGAGCGCACGATGCTTGCGCCTTTTGAACGCAAGGATGGAGAGAGTCCATACACTTTGCATGCCGACCTGCAGGAGAACATGCAGAAGCTTGTCGGTATTTTTCGTACTGAAGAAGACCTGCGGCTGGCCCTGACCAAGATCGAAGAACTCAAACAACGCAGTACCCGCATGACCGTGAGCGGCTCCCGCATGTTTAACCCGGGATGGCACCTGAGTCGCGATTTAGAATCCATGCTCACGGTAGTGGAAGCAGTAACCCGCAGTGCGCTGGCGCGCCGCGAGAGTCGAGGAGCCCACAGTCGAATTGATTATCCCAAGCCCGATCCCTCGTGGGGAAAACAAAATAATGTTATCTCGCGACGAGGTGAAAGCATGGAACTTCGACAGGTTCCTGTCCCGGATATGCCCGAAGATTTGCAATCGCTGGTTATCGAAGAAAAAAAAGGAAGCGCGGCTTAATCATGGCAGAAGCGACTCTGAAAATCTTCCGAGGCACTCGAGAGGGCGGCACGCCCGCGGAATACCACGTACCCGTGGCTCCCGGGATGGTGGTGCTCGACGCGTTGCATTACGTCCAGCAGCATCAGGCGCCTGATCTAGCGGTGCGTTGGAACTGCAAAGCTGGCAAGTGCGGTTCGTGCTCAGCCGAGGTTAACGGCCGACCCCGCCTTACCTGCAAAACTCGCATGGATACACTGCCCCAGGACAAGCCGATCGCTATCCTGCCCATGAAGTCGTTTCCGGTCATCAAAGATTTGGTGACGGACGTTTCCTGGAATTACAAGGTGAACAAAAAAATCCCGCCGTTTCAGCCTCGCGCCGGCGTGGAATGGAAGATGTATCAGGAGGATGTGGATCGGGTTCAGGAATTTCGGAAGTGCATTGAGTGCTTCTTGTGCCAGAACGTGTGCCATGTCCTTCGCGAGCACGATAAGCAGGAACAATTCGGAGGACCCCGTTTCTTTGTACGCGTGGCGGGACTAGAGATGCACCCGCTCGACGCGCTCAACCGTACGGGTCTGCTAAAGAACGAACTTGGCATCGGCTTCTGTAACATCACCAAGTGCTGCACCGAAGTCTGCCCAGAGGACATCCACATTACCGACAATGCCATCATTCCGCTCAAGGAACGGGTCGTTGATGATTTTTACGATCCCCTGCTGGGTTTGGTGCGGAAGATCAGAAATGCAGTGAGCCCAAGCAAGCGCCAGCCAAATGAATGAGGGAGGGCCTATGGAACTCAAACTGAAGTCGATTTCACCAGAAGGCGTGGACTCAGCCCTGTCCAAAGTGGAGCTGTATCGTTTCCTGAACGAGCCGGAAGAGGCTGAATCCATCTGTCAGGATGTACTAGCAGTAGAGCCGACACATCAATTGGCACTGCGGCAATTGGGCCTCGCGATCACCGACCAGTTCACTGGCAATCCCTCCGATCGCCATTCGGAAGCCGAGGGAATCTTTCAGCAACTTACCGATCGGTATGAGCGCCTCTATTATTTGGGACTACTGCATGAACGGCGCGCTAAAGCACAGCTTCGCGCCGGGCGTCCGCCACACACGCTGCTTGTTCTCCTGGAGGAGGCCATGCGCTGCTACGATGAGGCGGAAAGAATTCGTCCGACGGGGAATGACGAAGCTATCCTGCGCTGGAATCGCTGCGTTCGTCTGATTCATCAACATGCCGAATCGGACTGGCACCGCGAAGTCGAACTCTTCGAAATGGGGGATAGCACTCCCTGATCGCGCGTCTATTCGTAGCGGAGGCTCTCGATTGGATCCAGACGGGCGGCCCGGATCGCGGGCAACATGCCACTAACAATTCCTACCAGGCTCAGAATGAGTGTCGCCACCATAAGGCTGCTTACGTTAATGTGAAGGTGAATGTCGCCGGCATTAGTGCTGTCGCCGAGGGCGCTCATCATCGTAAGCGACCCTACGCTCCAGGAAATGAGATACGCGATCGCGACTCCAGCTAGCCCTCCGGTAAACGTGATGGTCAGCGCTTCAGCCAGAAACTGGAAAAGAATGTGGCTCTTGTTCGCGCCCAGGGCCTTCTCCACGCCGATTTCCCGA
>JABCYV010000103.1 GCA_013290025.1 Acidobacteriota bacterium | reverse complement strand
CCCATCAAGATTCATCGAGCGGAAGAGGGGGGGCAGCATAGCGGTGTGACGGGAAACCTTAGCGCCGCCGGAGTCTACATCCGGGCAGATGCCTCTCTGGAAGTGGGTTCGAACGTCGAGTTTGAAATCACCCTGCCGCCAGAGGTGACCGGAGCCAAAGAGAATGTAGTGGTGCAATGCCACGGACGCGTGGTACGAACCGACGAACCCGCTGAGGGCGGCAGCCCCACCGAGGCCCGGGGCGTGGCCTGCGTGATCGATTCCTACGATTTCGTTCGCCAGTCGTAATCGAGGTGCTGACGCAATGCTGAAATTGATTCTGGCTGATAACCAGGCAATCTTTCGAGCGGGAATCGCTAAAGTGCTGGCGGTTGAAGACGAAATGCGCATCGTTGCCCAGGCGCAGACCCAGGAGCAGATGTTCATGGCCCTGGACAAGTTTCGTGCCGCTGTACTGATCGTCGCCGGCGGATTCCATTCTGATTTCAATGGCGTTTTGCAGAACGCCAACCGAAATAAGACCCGGGTCGTAGTGCTGGCCGATACCGGGGAAAGTGCTCAGCGTTACATGACCGCGGGAGCGCATGGCGTGGTGTACCGCAATGTGACCAGCGCTGCACTGGTGGATTGCGTGCGCAAAGTGGCCCGCGGCGAAACCTGGGTGCAAGATATCGCCGTACCCAGCGAACTGACCGAAAACGACATGGTCGGATTGCGGGTACGTGACCGCCTCACCGCTAAGGAATTACGCATCGTCGCGCTGATTGTGCAGGGATACAAGAACAAAGAAATCGCCTCCCAGCTCGGAACCACCGAGCAGGTGATCAAGAACTATCTGCGCAATGTATATGACAAGATTGGTGTTTCCGACCGGCTTGAGCTGGCGCTGTTTACGATTCATCATCGCATCCTGAATGAGGCTGCAGCGGCCACAGCCGCGGGCATTACGCCTCAGCCGGGCCCGGGTGCCGGCGTGGCGTCGTAGGATTTTCAAGCTTGCCAGATTCAAAATACGGCCGCCTGTGAGGGCGGCCGTATTAATTTCTGGCGACAACTCTTCTTTTCACTTGACACCTTCGTACTGCTTCCTATACTTAACCTTGTGGTTAAGTATGATCAAAATTTGGATGGGACCTTTTCAGCCCTCGCCGATCCTACCCGGCGTGCAATCCTAGCTTCACTTTGCGCGGGACAGGCCTCGGTCAGCGAATTAGCCAGACCTCATCGAATGTCGCTTCCAGCGGTTATGAAGCATCTTCGCGTGCTCGAGCAGGCAGGCCTAATTTCGCAGGAGAAGACCGGGCGGGTCCGCCGCTGCCGTCTGGCTGTCCAACCCTTGCAGCAAGCCTCGGCTTGGCTGTCGCAGTACCGCGCGTTCTGGGAGGAGCAATTCGACGCCCTTGATCGATATCTTTCGCAGCAGCAAAGTGTGGAGGTTAAAAGATGGCCCAGGCACATCCCTTATCGCAAACCACGCTCCAGGTAAAACGAACATTCGGGGCCTCTCGGGAAAGGGTCTTTCGCGCCTGGACGGACGCCGAGGAACTAAGCCACTGGTTCTTCCCTTCCCCGGATTACACGGTTGTGATTGCGCTGCTCGATTTGCGCGTCGGGGGCAAATACCAATTGGAGATGCACCACAAAGACAGCGGCAACATTCACAGGCTTGAAGGAATCTATCGCGAAGTAAAGCCACCGCAAAAACTTGTGTTCACATGGCAATGGGAATCAGGCCCGGAAGCCAGTGAGACGCTCGTAACCGTCGAGTTCCACGATCTGGGACCGTCGACTGAAATCGTCCTGACTCACGAGCACCTCCCGAACCTCGAGGAGCGGGACAAGCACAGTCATGGCTGGACTGGCTGCCTGGACCAACTCACCAAGATTTTTTGACGCCAAGATTCTTTGGCCAAGATTCTTTAAGGGAGACTCCTTTCCGGCTTTAAATCTACCGTTTCGCAAATATCGAATGAGGAGAAAGTCATGGCAAATCCTTTCGTACATGTTGAACTCAACACAACCGACATCAACAAGGCAAAGATTTTTTACGGGAAGCTATTTGAATGGACTCTCGAAGACGTCCCCATGCCCGGCGGGGCCTACACCATGATCAAGCCCGGTAAGGGCACCGGTGGCGGAATGATGAATCATCCGGTTTCCGGCGCGCCATCGGCCTGGTTGGCATATGTCGAAGTGGACGACATTAACGTGGCGACCAAAAAGGCCAAGTCATTGGGCGCTACGGTCATGAAAGACGTTACCGAGGTGATGGGCGCGGGCTGGTTCAGCATTATTCTCGATCCGACGGGAGCAGCACTCGGATTATGGAAGGCGAAAGCCGCCTGAGCAGCTTTCACGGTGTAGTCGCGAGCGTCCCCAGTTCGTACGCTCCAGCTTGTGCGGCTCGGACGAGCTCGGCACGAGCGAGGACGCTCGCGCCTACATTTCCTAGCCGATTTTTTCTCCGACCGCTTTGCCTTGGGTAAACAAATACAAGTAATCGGGCCCTCCGGACTTGGAATCGGTGCCGGACATGTTGAATCCACCGAAGGGATGCGCTCCCACGGTAGCACCCGTGCACTTGCGATTGATATAGAGGTTGCCGACGTGGAACTCGCGGATGGCGCGGGAAATCTTCTCCTTCGATTTTGTGTACACCGCGCCCGTCAGCCCGAACTCGGTGTCGTTGGCGATCTCCAGCGCGTGGTCGAAGTTCCTGGACTTAGTGACAGTCAGGACGGGGCCGAAGATTTCTTCCTGCTCGAGTTTCGATTTCGGTGGGATATCGGCGATGACGGTGGGCTGCAGGAAGTATCCTTCGCCCGCGTTAGGCGTGCGATTGCCACCAGAGATCAGGCGTCCATCTTTTTTGCCCTGCTCGACGTACTCGAGGATCGTCTTCATCGAGCCTTCATTGATCACCGCCCCCATGTTGGTGTTTTCCGCGGGATCGCCGACGGTGATTTTCTCTACCCGCACCTTTAGCTTCTCCAGAAACTTGTCATAAATGCGCTCGTCAACGATCGCGCGAGAGCAAGCAGAACACTTCTGCCCCTGGAAGCCGAAAGCGGACTGGGCCACGCCTTCGACGGCCGAGTCAAGGTCAGCGTCGGCGTCCACCACGATCGCATCCTTCCCCCCCATTTCCAGGATCGTGCGTTTGATCCAGAGCTGGCCGGGAGCGTGAGTGGCAGCGCTTTTGTTGATGTCGAGACCGACTTCACGTGAGCCAGTGAAAGCGATGTAGCGGGTCTTGGGATGCGCGACCACTGCATTCCCAAAACTTGCCCCGGCGCCGGGGCAGAAGTTCACCACTCCATCAGGCATGCCGGCTTCTTCCAGCAGTTCGACGAACTTGGCGGCGATGGTGGGCGAATCGCTCGAGGGTTTAAGGATGACCGTGTTGCCGCTGACGATCGACGCCAGGGTCATTCCCGCCATGATTGCGGAGGGAAAATTCCAGGGCGGAATCACGGCGCCCACGCCCAGCGGGATGTAGAAGAGTGAGTCGCGCTCTCCGGGCATCTGCACGTCGAGCTTAACCTTCGACAGGCGGAGTGCTTCGCGGCCGTAATATTCGCAAAAATCGATGGTCTCAGCGATGTCGGCATCGGCCTCTGCCCAATTTTTGCTGACTTCGAAAACCAGCCAGGCGTTAAATTCAAATTTGCACTCGCGCAGCAGATCGCCCACTCTAAAAAGCAGGCTGGCCCGCTCTTCGACCGAGGTGTAGCGCCAGGACTCAAACGCGCTCAGAGCCGCGTTCATCGCTGGCTCGACATGCTCTTTCCCCGCCTTCTGGTGAAGGCCCACAATCTGTGACGGCTTGGCTGGGTTGATGGACTTGATCTTGTCCTGCGTCTTGATGCGCTTGCCGCCAATGATTAGCTCGTACTCACGGCCCAGCTGGCCACGCACTTTGTCGATGGCTTCACGCATCTTGCGTGCGTTTTCGTCCTTACTGAAATCAGTCAGGGGCTCGTTCACGAAAGCGCCCTGGTGCAGGCGAATATGCGGACGGGTGGGGGCTTCAACGGTTGCCATGGTTGCACCTCAGAGAGATCAATGCCTGTCCGGCAGATGTCAGAAGCTCTTATTGTAGCATCGCGAAACAGGTCTTGATTGGCGGTGGGAAAGGCCGGCCGAAGATAGCAATCAAGCCGCTACGGCACCTTTACCGAATCATGGTCCTCGACGGGCCTGTAGCTCATATCAGCGGTACGTTCCAGCTTGTCCCAGGCAAACGGTCGGCCCTCAATGGCTCTTTTGAGGGTTTTCAAAAGAACGACGGAAAATAGCTGACGATACGCGAAACGCTGCAGCCAAACCTGGCTAAGCAGCCAGACATCTTCACGGGCCTCGGGCTGGCGGCGTTCTAGTGCAAAGGCGATGGCAGAAGTGATGAAGTCAATGATCAGGAATGCGGCGAAGAATATAACCAGGCGCTGGAAGCTAGCAGGGTCAGTTGACTCGGGATGGTAGGACTTCTGCACCAGATACCAGACGGCGCCCACCCCGAACATCAGATCGATGAAAGGCGAGACCAGCGGCAGAAGAATCTGGAAGATTGCGATGTTGGGCAGCGCGACCCAGCCCAAGGCTCCTTTACGCCCGAACACCGCCCGGTGCTTCCACACTGCCTGCAGAATACCGAACGACCAACGGAAACGTTGGCGCATCAGGCCGTGTGCATTGACCGGCGCCTCGGTGTAGGCGAGGGCCAGGTCCTCGTATTCCACGCGATAGCCAAGTTCCAGCAGAGCCATGGTGAGATCCGCATCTTCCGCCACCGTGTCGGTGTGGTATCCGCCGGCGGCACGTACCGCCGCAGTGCGCCAAGCGCCGATAGCTCCCGGCACCACGCTGACTGCGCCGAGCGTATTCAGCGCGCGGCGTTCAAAGTTCTGGCTGGTGATGTACTCCAGCGCCTGCCAGCGGGTCCATAAGTTGACCCGATTGCCGACCTTAGCATTTCCTGCCACTGCGCCAACTTTAGGATCGACAAAGTGAGGAACCAGGCGGGAAACCGCGTTGCGAGCTATCACCGTGTCGGCATCGATGCCGATGAAGATTTCCTCGCCTTGAAGATGCTGGAGGCCAAAGTTTAGAGCATCCGCCTTGCCCGAGTTGGGTTTGGTTAGGATGAGAACCTGGCCAGAAGCTTCCTCGGCAACAAAAGCCGAGCGTGCCACCTGCAGAGTCTTATCGGTAGATCCGTCGTCGATGACAACCACGCGCATATCGGGATAATTCAAGTTCAGCACTGCCCGAACGGTCCGCTCGATGACCTTCTCTTCGTTGTAGGCGGGAATGAGAACAGCAACGCGGGGCCGGTAGGATTCGGCTTCGCCCGTAGGGCCGAATCGCCTTTGACGCAGGCGATCAAAGATGGCGAAGGCGCCGATAAATAGCAGACGACCGGTCATGAGCAAGTCGCCGAGAAAAAAGATCCAGGTGATTGCCTTGATGCTGAAATCGAAGAGGGCGAAGCCAATCCAGTCCAGTCGCGCCGCCCAGCGCTCGTCAGCAGGAATGGGAGGCATGATATCTGCCCGGGTCTTCTCTAGTAACTGATAGACAGGAACGACCTGCAGGCCCTTGGCTCGTATACCTTCAATAATCCAAGGCAAGGCGAGCACAGTCTGCTGGCGGTTACCGCCGCCATCGTGCAGCAGAATGATATTGCCGCAGCGAGTGTCATTGACAGCGCAGGGCGGCAGGTGCGCCAATACGTCGGCAGCAATCTGTTCGGCACTATGATGCGGATTTTCCTGCCAGTCATTAGGATCAATCTTGTTCCCCACGGTGGTGTAGCCCATGTCCTGCGTGGTTTCGAGGGGGCGAACCTGGTCTTCGGTGTCAGGCTCAGCATCGATGGAATAAGGTGGGCGGAACAAAATGGTTCGGATGCCCAGGCGGCTCGCGAAAAGTTGCTCCGTGAGGTTGAGCTCCAGCTTCATGTAGCTGCGCGAAATGTTGCTGATGTCGGGATGGGTAAACGTGTGGTTCCCAATCTCGTGTCCCTCGCGGTAAACCCGCGAAGTAACATCGGCAAACTTGTCGGCTTGTATTCCGATTAGAAAGAAAGTAGCAGGCGCGTGTTCCCGCTTCAGCACGTCCAGCATCTTTGGCGTCCAATCCGGATCGGGACCATCATCGAAGGTGATAGCAACTTTGTTCGGGCTAGCCCCGTAGCGGGCCACACGGTACGGTTCGGGCAAGGAATCCAAGGTCTCATCAGTGATCTGATCCGAGGCTTCGTCCACTGTAATCGTGCGTTTGCCGTCGGCCGGACGGGCTTCGATGCGGAGGATTTCACCTTCTCCCTCCATATCGACGTCCTGGCCAGGAGGGACGTCCTTCAATTTATCCGGGGCGGTAGGATCGCCGGGCATATCCCAGACTCGCCATAGAGAGCGGTCCTCAGCGCCAAGGCGCCACAGTGCGAAGGTCTGGATACCTAGTTGCTGGGCCGCGCGCATCTCGTTGAGAGCGGTCACTGCATCCAGGAACCACACATCATGCTGCAAGTTGTGCTCGTCCAAATAGCTGACGTGCGGATTCATGCTGTCGCCATCAAAATCGACGTCTTCTTCCGAATCACGCGCTGTGAGCCAAGCGTCCTGCACGGATACGTTAGTGTCCTTGACCCCCGGCGGCAATTTGCCGTTCTTGAGTCTGTGGGGCCAATCGTAGCCGTAGTTGCCGATGGCACAGATAAGCTTGTCTTGCGGTACTACTTTTTTCACCGCTTGCAGATTAGCGACAAACCAGTCCTGGGAAGCGACGGGCCCGGGTGCACCTCCGGGATAATGTTCGTCGTAGTTCATGACCACCACGCCGTCGACCCGAGCGGCCACAGCGGGGTAGTTAAAGTCCGTATTACGAGACTGCACGCTGACGTACAGCTTCAAACTTTTGGCGTGCAGGTCTCCGGAAAGCTCGTTCAGCAGCGCCAAATAGCCGGGCTGCCCCTTCTTGGGAAAGTCTTCGAAGTCCACCATTAGGCCACGAAACTTGTCCGTGGCGAGAAAGGCCGCGATCTGCTGGCGGAAGTGAGCGCGGGCGCCGGGATCGTTCAGGAACGCGCTGATGTCGATCCAGTCAATTCCATCAAAGTTGTTAACCATGGGAAAGACTTCCATGCCCGTCTCTTCCGATTTAAGAAACGGCATGACTTTGTCGTCTACAGCGCGGACTTTCGAACCTTGAACCACGTCGAAGAATTTGTTGGTTTGTTCGTCGACACTCTGCAAGTGACCGTCGGGGGCCAGGACGTGCAGCCACTCCGGATAAAGCAAGTCAATCTGATGAGCGTATTCGCGCAAGGATGAAAAGCTGGCAGCATCCCAGGGAACGTAGAAGGCGGCGCGAATTCCTTCCTCGGAGTTGAGCTTTATCTGCGACGGCGCCTTTTTGGACTTGCGATGGCCGCGCTGCAGGGCCGCCAGACGGCGCCGCTCTTTAGCCTTCGCTTTTTCCTTTTCCGTGAGCGCATGGAATGGACGCTTCAGCGTCGGCAACAGTAAATCCGGTAAGGGCTGGCTTCGCAATGCGCTGTAAACAAAGGAGATAATTAGCAGGCTGATAGTGATTCCGAGAACGTCGAAGAGCCGGCGCAATCGCTTCCAGCGCGATTGACTGGGATCGTAAAAGACCGGTTGCGCCATGAAAATTTCGTACCCCCCTCATCGTAAGCGGTGCATCGTGAGGGGTCAAACGCGCAGCTGGCACAGATAGTAAAAGCCGACCAGAAGTGGAGATCCAGTCGAAACGCGCTATATTCCCAGCGTGCGCAAACTCGTGCGCCAACATTTCCGGTTCTTTTTGTTTGCCACCCTGGCAGCGATTGCCCTGCGCCTGCTGTTTATTTTCAGATTTCCGGGCGTAGTCACTGACTCCTTCGTTTACGGCGACATTGCGAAGAATTGGCTGCAGCACGGCATCTTCGGTCTAAGCGGCCAAGAGATCTCCCCTACGTATGCGCGATTGCCCGGTTATCCCGCATTTCTGGCAGCAGTGTTTGCTATTTTCGGGATGGAACACTACCGTGCAGCATTGGTCGTGCAGATGTTTGTGGACATCGGCACGTGCTTTCTAATCGCAGATGTGGCCCGCCGAGTTATCTCAGATCGCGCCGCCAAGGCCGCATTCCTCCTGACTGCACTCTGCCCGTTTCTTGCCAGCTATGTCGCCGCCGCGTTGACCGAAACGCTGGAAGGCTTCTTTACCACCCTAGCTCTGGATCTCGCCATTATCGGGATCGAGGAATTGGATGTGGGCACGCTGCGTCCCTGGTTTGGATGTGGGTTGGCCCTGGGTGCGGCCATCTTGCTACGGCCGGATGGCGGGCTGCTGCTGGCTGCAATTATTTCTTCCCTTCTCATTTTGCTGGGGCGTGCATTCAAGAGGAGGCCGGGGGCGTGGGCACGACACATACTTCTAGCCGCACTGGTTCTTGGTTGCGTCGCTTGCGCGCCGCTTGTTCCCTGGACTTGGCGTAATTTTCACACCCTGCGCCGCTTTGAGCCCTTAGCACCACGCTATGCGAATGAGGAAGACGAATTCGTGCCCATGGGATTTAATCGCTGGATCAAAACCTGGATCGCAGATTATACCTCCGTAGAAGAAATTTACTGGCCGGCGCCGGGCAACGCGCTAGATGTGGGGAAACTTCCGGACCGTGCTTTTGATTCACCGGAACAACGTCAAGAAACGGTGGAGGCGTTGGCAGACTACAACGATGAATTGCATTTCGATCCCGAGCTGGATGCTAAATTTGCGGCAATCGCCGCAGAGCGCATCCGCGATGCGCCGTTGCGCTACTACGTCTGGCTGCCCCTGCTGCGCATTGCCGACATGTGGCTGCGTCCGCGCACCGAGACATTGCCTTCGGATAGCCGCTGGTGGGAGTTCAACGACGACCCGAAGTGGTCGGCGCTCGCGGTGGGACTCGGGACAGTTGGCCTTTTCTATGTGGGTGCGGCCTTGGTGGGAGTGGTGCGCGGAGCGCCGATAAAATATCTCGGTCTCTTGCTTACATTCGTCGTTTTGCGATCGGCATTTCTGGGCACATTGGAAAATCCGGAGCCACGCTACACTCTAGAATGTTATCCAGTTGTGATTGTCCTGGCCTCAGCGTTATGGGGCAGAATTTCACGACAGAAATCGGACACCTCCAGTTCAGTCGCCCGTTAATCGGGCCCACTATTGTCTTGGCTTCTGCTTCAGCGATTCGGAGCGATCCCGCTCGGCGGTTGCATTTTGAACATTACCCAACTGGTCATAAGCGTCAGCCAGGAACGCATGCGCCTCGAAGTTGGCGGGCTCGGTGTTAACCGCTTGCTTAAGGTAAGGTAAGGCTTCATTGGACTTGTTTTGCAGAGTAAAGATTCGTCCCAGCAGCAGGTTGGCGCGGAAGTGATCAGGGCTGATCTTGAGGACTGCCTGCAACAGCTCGACCGCTTCGGGTACACGTTGGATGCGCGCATAGACCGCTGCCAGTGAGTATTGTGCATCGGGAAAATTTTTTCGTCTTTTGGCTACGAATTCGAAATACGGCGCCGAGTCTTGCCAGGCACCAGTCTCGTACAGGGCAAGGCCCAGCTCGTATTGGGCTTCGGTGGAATCCGGCAAAAGCTTCACCGCCTGGCGCAAGGCAGTAACTGCCTCAGGGTAACGCCCCACTTTTCTAAGTGCGATACCAAGTTGAACATGAGCCGCAGACACCAATGGACTGTCCTGTAGGACGTGCTGAAGGAGCGGAATAGCCTGCAAATATCGTCCATCCTCAACGGCAATGATGCCCTCTTGCAAGACGTTCGATATCTCAATCTTGTCCTTGGGATCAGCGCCTTGCAGAGGGTCTTGAGACTGGGCTGCGGAATTCGAACCGACGTAACCCAGCGCCGCCAAATTCTCACTCTGCTCCGAGCTCAGCGATTTTTGCTCCGCCTTGTCGAGAAAGCTGCTCGTCTGACTATGAAATTCATCCAACTGAGATTGTAGGGTATCAGTGACCGCGGGAGAAGACGTGGCCAGGTTGTGCTCCGCAGTCTTGTCCTGTGATTGATCGTAGAGTTCGCGCTTGGGAGCGCGCACGAATAGGTATTTTCCCGAGCGCATGGCGCGTAGCGCGCTCCAGCCAAAAGCCCGATGAGGATAATCCGTTTCAGAGTAGGCTGGAAGGTCAGTGGCGGCACCCGGTGATTTCATCAGCGGCACCAGGGACTCCCCTTGAAAAGTTGGCGGCAGCGGCAGGCTCAGCATAGTTAAGAGAGTGGGGGCGACGTCCACCAGTCGCACTCGACCCGTCACTCGGTGGCCCGCAAGCAGTTCACCCGGAAGTTTGAAAACCAGCGGGATGTGGATGGTTTCGTCGTACAGGAAAATGCCATGCATGCTCTCTCCGTGCGCGCCCAACGATTCTCCGTGGTCGGACATGACGAGAATCAGCGCACGGTCATACAGGCCACGGTGGCGCAGGTATTGGAACAGCCTGCCCAGAGACGCATCGGCATAGGCGATTTCGCCATCATAGCCATCCGCGAAGCGCTTGTCGTAGGGCGAGGGAGGATCGTATGGCGCATGCGGATCGTACAAATGCACCCACATGAAGAACGGCGATTGCCGGTTCTTGCTCAGCCAGGAAATCGCGTGCGCGACCACGTCCCCGCCGCGCCGCTCCACATTATCGTAGCGGCTCTCGTCCGGGCTCCGCTTCATGTGAAACCCGGCGTCGAAAAAATCAAAGCCTCGATCAAACCCAGGCGCCATGTTGCCCTTCGGATCCAGAATGATGGAGCCAATGAATGCCGCAGTGTGATATCCACTCTTGTGCAGGATCTCCGGCACGTACGGCAACAAGGACGGCAGGGGATGGCCGAAGTCGGTGACAGTGTGAAACTGGGGATAAGTGCCGGTAAAGATGGTGGCGTGGGAAACCGGAGTCAGCGGCGCCTGGGAATACGCTTTTTCAAAAACCACGCCTTGGCGCGCCAGCACGTCGAGATTTGGCGTCAGGCCACGTTTCGACCCTAGAAAACCCATCCGGTCGGCGCGCGTTGTATCCACCGTAATGAGGATGATGTTAGGCGCTTCTGCACGCGCGGCGAGACCAGCGCCCAGGATTATCAGGAGGAAAGGTAACCGGGAGCGACGCATAAGAACAAAAAGGGAGTTTACCATCGGTAAACTCCCTTTCGCGGTTTTCAGTCCGGTTCGGCTTCAGAAGTCGACTTCTATGCCGAACTGCATATTGCGTTGCGCGCCCGTGCCCAGAACGGGGTTAAAACCGAGGCCGACGTCCGGCGTAGCAAAGAGCGTCCCGAAGCCGCTAGCGCCTTGCTGACCGGTCGAGTAGGCGAACATGGCATGATTTAGAACATTGAATACTTCCCACTTAAATTTCGCGGAAAAACGCTCACCAAATTTGAAACTCTTGAATAATCCCATGTCGAGCTGCGCAATGCCTGGCTGACGCACGCGGTTGCGGGTGATGTTCCCTAGTGTTCCGAGATCCGGCGGTGAGAAGGCGTTTATGTTGAAAAAGGTATCCGTGGCGTTCTTGATGTGGAAATTATAGTCAAGTGGTGCGCCGTTGTAGTTAGCGTAGGTCTCCCTCAATCCTTGATTGGAAGGGTCCCCCTTGACGAAGACGGAAAATGGACGCCCGTCCTGGGCGCGGAATAATGAATTGATAGACCAACCGTCACCAATTAGTCTGGGCAGCGCGTGAATCCTTGGCGCATCATAGACGACGGTGAAGTTCACATTCCATGGCGTATCAAAATCCGACGGCGCATAACCCTTATTAACGTTGTAAGGATTCTGGTAATCCGACAGGAAGGTTCCTCCCCGATTCGCGGACCCAGTGTCAAAGGCCCGCGACCACGTGTAATTCACCTGTCCCGTCAGGCCATGCATGTCCCGAACTTTATATGCGAGCTGCAAACTGTTGTAGTTCGAATAACCGTCGTTGTTTAGCTGCAAAATGTGGTCGTACTGCGGGAAACGGGAACCAAACGGCTGCCGCGAGCTATCGCAGGCCGCAGTACTGATCGGACAAGCATTGAGATCGCGCCAGTTGACTAGATCACGGCCAGCCGTGCCCACGTAGGCAATGCTAAAGGCCGTCTTATTGGTTAATTGCTGCTCAATTGTCAGGTTGTAGGCATGGTTCATCGGCGTCTTGAAATCACGCACCACCTGCACGACGTTAAAGGGTGGCGGCGGGGTCGAACCACTGGTCGCCCCGTAAATATTGACTCCCGGCGCCATGCAGAGGAAGGACCCGCAATCCAGAGTACCGGGAAAGAGTGGCAAGTTTTCAGTGGGTGTGGAACTTATGCTAACGGCAAAAATGCCCTCGGCGAATTGAGTATAGAAACCTGAGCGAGTTCCGCTCCATTGGTTGAGGTATGTCTGGGGCGCAGCGATAGTGCCAAAGTTAGGCAGATCGTAATTCAAGGAATATCCGCTGCGCAGCACCGTCTTGCCATTCTTGAAGATGTCCCAGGCAAAGCCGAGCCTCGGGCCGAAATTATTCTTGTCGACGTTGTACAGTGGCTGTTTGGTCAGGCTTACAAAGCCATTGGCATCTGCGTTGGGGCTGTCCGGAAGAAAGTTCGAGCCCAGGTTATTCTTTTCACCAAGGGCGCCAGCCACGTCCCAACGGACGCCGGCTTCAAGTGTGAAATTCGGCTTGACCTTCCAGCTGTCCGCCACATAAAGGCCGAGTGACTTTTGGAAAATGTGCCGGTTGGTGACTCCGAAGGATCTTCCAGCCGAACTTGCCAAGCCTAAAAGCAGCTCGTTAAGAGTTGCCACTCGCAAGTTTTCGGCGTCACTGGTAGTAGCGGTAGCACCGAAATTGTAGCCAGTACGGTTATCGTACCCGAAGTACAGTGAGGTATGGGCCCGGTCTCGCCTCGACTTGGTGAAAGCGTCCTGATATTGTCCGCCTATCTTAATCGTGTGATTCCCCTTGATCATCGTAAAGTGCTCTTGCCAATCATAGGAAGCGTCGGGGCGGGTGACGATAGGATATCCTTGGATGCCGCCGACAAAGGCGTATGCGGTGTTTCCGAAGGAATAGTTGTACAGCGTCGGCACTTCAAAGTTCTCCTTGTCCTGCGGGCCAGCACCCAGCGGGCCGGTATTCAGACCTAATGCATTGGGATCGATACTGTTGTTAATCCCGATACGCTGGGAGAAACGTTGATAACCGAGACGGCTTTCCAGAACCTTGGTTGGACTGATCGTCCACGTGTAATTAATTCCGGCAAGCTGAGCTCGCGTGGGCGCAACCGAATTCCACATACTTGGGCCGGTAGCCAACGGACCAACCGACTGGGGAACCCCAGGAGCCGCCGGCTGATTATTCACGCTGTCGCCAAAGAGGTACTTTACCGACACCCGATGCGACTGGTTGAAGATATAGTCAAATTTTACGTGGAAGTTATTCAAATCCAATGCGTTATTAGCAGATACGTTAACTAGAGCCCCGGGGCTTGGCGCGAGCGGAACGAATGAAAGCAGGTTTTTTCCTATGGGGCTGACCTGTGTCGGAGCAGTGTTGAGGCAAGCAGCTGGAGTGGGATCACCAACACTGTTGGGATTAGTTCCTGTTGCGATGCAGGCCAAGGCATCGTTGATTTCCGCTTGCGCCGGCAAATTCACCGCGGACGGGAAAACGTCCTTTAGGTGAAATCCTTGGTAGGACATGAACATGAACGCCTTGTCCTTCTTGATGGGGAAGCCTCCCGAAGCGCCAAACTGGTTCAGTCGAAACGGATTGACCGAGGATGCGAACCAGTTCCGAGCATCGAACGCATCGGTATGACGGTCCCAGAACGCACTGCCATGGATAGCGTTGGTCCCGCTCTTCAAGCCAATATCAATTACTGATCCGCCGCGCACGCCGTACTCCACACCAGGATTGGATTGAACGTTGAATTCGGAGATCCCTTCCAGCGGAATCAAAGCGGCGGCCGTGCCAGCAATCGCCGCCTGGCCTAGAGACGACTCGCCGTAGTAACGATCGTTGTTAGGAATCCCGTCCACGGCAAAATTGTTTGAGGTGGCGCGCTGCCCGTTGATGTTGAGGCTTTGGAATCCGCCCCCTGGGCTGCGCTGGACGCCGGGGACGCCGTCCAAAAGATTGTTGAAGTCGCGACCGTTGTTGGGAAGGTCGGCTACTTGGCGTTCCACAAACAAGGTGCTGAGCCGGTCTTCGGTGGTTTCTACCAGGGGTGCGACTCCCTGCACCTCGACCATCTCGGAGACCTGGCCGGGTAGCAAATGAAAATCCGATTGAGTTACTGAGGAGATCGCGACTTCGGCCGTGCGAGATTCCCGCTTGAAGCCAGGCACCGAGATGTCGACTTTATAATTGCCGGGCGGCAGCTCTAAAATTCGATAGAAACCTGCATCTGAGCTGACCGCCGAGCGGGTCTCACCAGTGGCGACGTTGGTGGCTGTAACCTTCGCATCTTTGACTGCCGCACCGGTGCTGTCCAGCACCGTGCCCGATATATCCCCTGTGATCCGCTGGGCAAGCAATGGGAGCGAAGTGAATACCACTGCGAGAATTAGAAGCGACGTACACCGCAAAACTCGGCTGACGGCCATGGTCCCTCCGATTTGCGATCGGCATGCGGATGCGTGATGGGCCAGAAGTTTAGCGGGGCTGATGGAGAACTATCAAGAAAAATGTGGCACGGAGGTTGACTGGAAGTCACTTCCAAAACGTTTTCATCAGCTAACAATCGCGCTGTTATGCTGTTCTTCTGTTTTTTCCAATCTGAAATTTTGCTGTGCACTGAAAACCGAAACAGCCAGCGGAAGCTTTCAGCCCAAGGGCGAATCTGTCATGCGGAAGCGCGTCCTCACGTGCTCGGAAAGCAGTTCGATGGCGCCGCGGTTCGCGACTGGATCGGATTGGGCCAGATACCTCATGGCTTCGACCAGCAAGCGCTGACCGTCGACATAGCGGGGATCAGAAGCGCGCTCACGTCGCTTTCGGTCCATCTTGGGTGGAACCGGGATCGTGAAGACTTTGGCCATGAAAACAGGATGCTCGTGCAGTGGAATCTTCAGTTGTGTTCGCAGAGGAATTCGTGCACTCGCAGTATAACGCCCCGTGCCCAGTTTTTCAGCTTTTATCTTCTTTTTCCCCTGCGGTCTAAGGCGTTACGATTTTGGTCTTCCCAGTTGTCTTCAACTTGAACACTGTGTCCGGAATCTTCTGATTCAATTCGATGCCAGAATATTTCGCCAGACGGTGATCACCCGAAGGCTCAAAAAGCTGCTGCTGGACCGAGACCCCGCGTGCCTGGTCGATCCACAGCACGATGCGGTCGAAGTTGTTACGAATTTTGGGAGACTTGGGCACCAGTTCCAGCTTGGCGGCGTCGGTCCCGTCGACCCGTTCCGTGCCCAGATACTTCACGTCGAAGGATTTCAGCATGTCGTGCCCGCTGCCCCCGAAACCTAGCACCAGGAAGCTCTCAAATGCCTCCCGGTTCTTGCCAGCGTTGTAGACCGTAACCTGGTCAATGCGTGGCTGGTAGACCTCAATCTTGCTGTCGGTGAATAGCACTGACTTCTTATCGGGCTCGCTGATGTCGGCCGCCATCTGGGTTTCTTTGCCAGCGCGGCGAAAGTATACTTTTCCCTTCTGAGTATCGGATTCGTTCACTACTTTCGTGTATTGATCCCAGACGAAGGACGCCTCGGTGGAGCGGAAGTTCGCCGCAGTGCTGTCCATTAGGTTTAGGACCCGTTCCAGCGCGGCGTTGGGCTGGACATCCGGCGGCTCTTGCGCCCAGATCGCCAACACCGGGAGAATCGCGACAACGAAACAGCGCCAAAATGACGAGGCAGTTTTCATGGCCCGACCTGATGGCCCAATCCGAGGTTATCACTTTTAATCATCACCTCTGGACCCAGACTTTGTAATTCTGCACATGTCCCGACCGGTCGCGCACGGCTTCGTACTTGACGATTGTCACGCCGCCAGAGATGGGTTCGATGATGTTGAGCAACTGCTCCCTTACAGTCGCCTCATCCTTTCCGGAAACCGCGGCGCCGTCAATCTGATAGATGAATCCACCCACAGCATCCGGAATCACAACCACCCCACCTGGATGCGGATTGCGTTCGATAGGTTTGTCCTTGAAATTAATCCAGTACGGAGTGAGGAAAACAAAGAGCAGAATCAGCGTCACCATTACGTCGTATTGAATGGTGCCGCGCTCGTATGACCAGAGAATATAGCCACGAATTGTACGCCAGATGCCGGTCATCGGCACGCTGGGCGCGCCGGATGTGTCGGTATCGAGTGTGCTCGCTTCAGTGCTCTCCAAATCTAGATACCCTACCCTGTCTTGGAACTCCACGCCATCATATTCGCAGGCGAGCCGCACGGCTAGAATTTCTTCGCCGTGATACGGTCCGCGCCCATGTATGGGCGCAGGGCGTCGGGAATCAATACGCTTCCGTCGGCTTGCTGATAGTTTTCCACAATTGCGACCCAAGTGCGGCCGACCGCCAGGCCGCTGCCATTTAATGTGTGTACGAATTCGGTCTTGTTCTTTCCCTCCGCACGGTAGCGTATATTCGCCCGCCGCGCCTGAAATGACTCGAAATTCGAGCAGGAAGAAATCTCACGGAACAACTGCTGTCCCGGCAACCACACTTCGATATCGTAGGTTTTGGCCGACGAAAAGCTTAAGTCGGCAGTGCACAGCGAAACCACGCGGTAGTGCAGGCCAAGTTTTTGCAGGACTTCCTCGGCGTCATGGGTGAGATTTTCGAGTTGCTCATACGAATTTTCCGGACGTGAAAACTTGACCAGTTCAACTTTTTGAAATTGATGTTGGCGGATGATGCCGCGGACATCTTTGCCGTACGATCCCGCCTCGCTGCGGAAGCAAGGCGTATAGGCAGTGAGAGAGACGGGCAAGCGCGAAGCATCGAGAACTTCGTCGCGGTAAAGATTTGTGACCGG
>JABCYV010000102.1 GCA_013290025.1 Acidobacteriota bacterium | reverse complement strand
AGGTCTTGGCTGAGGGTCTGATAACTGCGCCCCAACTCGCGCAGCGTCCGCAGTCCATGTTCTCCGTGGTAGACCGGGCGCAGCATTCCCGTGCGCAACAAGTCGGCCAGTTTGCGCGCATCCACCTGGTCGCTCTTGTTGCCTTCCTTTAATAAGGCATTGCGCCGCGGATCGCAGACCAGCACTCGCGCCACCTGGGCTTGCAGCAGATCGTAGAGCCAAGCCGCCCAGGTCCCTTCTTCCCAGGTCACATGCAACTCGCCCCGCAGACCGTGGATAAACTGCAGCATGCTGCTGGCTTTGGTTTCGACAATCGACTCCATTACCAGCTTGCCACTGCTATTGAGGACAGCGATCACCACCGCTTCCTTGTGCACGTCCATGCCGATATACTTGATGTCGCGACTCATGCAGTTGCCTCCTTGAGGGAAAGATCATTCGCGCTCAACGGAGCTCTTTCCCTCAAGGTAAAGTGTCATTCTTCAGCCCATTTGCCTATCTTCTCCTCTGATTCTTGCCCTACATCCCGCTTTACTCCACTCAACACAGGGCCGCTTTCTCATAATGCATTGATCCAGGTTGTTGGTGTAATCGCTTCTTCTCCACCGTTTACTCTGAGGAAAGCGCCAATTGTCCTCACGCGACCACATTGTATCCATACCTCCACGCTGATGCCTGTGACTTTGGCCCGTAAGGCCCTGATTCCTCGACGATAACTCTGGTCGCTCGCGTGCACCGCAGCTAGAATGTGCGACGCCCTCCGATGAAAATCTTCGTGATGCTGTGCATTTGCTTGCTGCCAATCACCGTGGCTGCACAGGCGAAATACTTCAACAAAAAGTACGGTATTTCTCTGCAATTTCCGAACGCCTACAAACTCAAAGAAGCCGGCAAGAGAAACAGCCGTAGACTAGCGCCCCGAATTGGCGGAGCCCCTTTATCAGATAGTTGGCGAAACATCACGGTTGCACCAATAATTCTCCCTTCGGGTTGATCTTGACAGCAGTGCGGTACAATCAGGACCGGCCGAAATCGGAACATCGAGGGGCATCAAAAGAATATGCCGCTGAGTGTAAACAGCCGTCCGGTGGGCGATGTGATGGTGGTGCAGTGTAATGGGCGCATCGTAGCGGGCACAGAATTGTTTTCGCTCCAGTCGCATATTGGAGACGTTCTGCCCAAGCACGGCGACGTCGTTCTGCAGATGGAGCAGGTTGGGTTTATCGACAGTAGCGGTTTGGGAGCGCTGGTGCGCCTGCTCTCCAGCGCGCGCGCGAAAGGCGGCGATATCAAGCTCTGCGGCGTGCAGGAAAGGGTCCGCAAGACGTTGGAAATGACCAATCTGCTTTCACTATTCGAGACCTACGACTCGCAGGCCGAAGCGATCATGGCGGCTTATCTGGGCTCGCAATATTCGAAGGACAAATCCGGCGATGCTCGATTTCGCGTGCTCTGCGTGTACGATTCGGTGGAAGTGTGCGCCTTTTTAAAAGAAGTGTTATGCCGCGCCGGCTACAACGCGCTGACCACCGGTAACGTCGAGGACGCGCGCCTACTACTAAGGGCGACCAAGGCTAAACTTATCATCCTGGGCGCAAACTTGCTGTCGGTGCATGGCAAGTCTACGAAGAAGATTTTCGAGGAGATCGATTCTTCGGTGTCGGTCGTACCATTGGACGCGGACTTCCACAAACAGGATCCAGGAGAGTGCGCCACCAAGCTTCTGGAAACTATACGCAGCGCCCAAGAAACGGCCGCGAGCTAGAACCCGGAAACTAGAAACGCGCCAATTCCGATTGTGATCAATTTTTTCTAACCTCGTGGATCTAGGTCAATGGAACACCCGCCTGACTACTTACTAGAAAAACGTGAGCCGATTATTTCCGTGACCGACAGGTTGCGCGGTTGTTACACGGGAGCGGTCTACGACGTTCTCCGGGCCAAAGGTTACCCCTCGCAGACGTTGCCCGCATCCATTCGTCCATTGAACATCCAACAGGTAGTAGCGGGACCGGTGTTCACGATCGAGGGCAAGAGGGACGATTCGCTAACTGAACATGAAAGCCTGTTGAAGTGGTGCGAGCTATTGTCTAAGGCGCCGGCCAATACCGTGCTGGTCTGCCAGCCCAACGATCACGCTCTGGCGCATATGGGAGAATTATCTGCGAAGACGCTTGCCTACAAGAAGGTACTGGGATACATCGTGGACGGCGGATGCCGGGATTCCGCTCACATCGAGAAACTGGGTTTTCCGGTATTCTGCAAATACTTTACTCCCGTGGACATCGTAGGAAAATGGGCGGCAGCCTCATTTGGCGAACCAGTTAAGATTGGAGATGTTGTCGTCCGCACTGGAGACTACGTGTTGGCCGACCGAGACGGAATCGTCGTCATCCCGGGCGAGATTGCCGAGGATGTAGTGACAGAAACAGAAAAGGTGTTACAGAAGGAGAACCTGGTGAGCGACGCCATTTTGCAGGGAATGGACCCGGTGAAAGCCTATCTGGCGTACGGAAAGTTTTGATGGAAGCTCAGCAAAATTCGAAGAAGCTGCTTCAGATTCATAAGAATGACAATGTCGTCATCGTGGTGACAAGCATTCGTGCCGGCGACCATGAAGTGATTGATGGGAGGGATATTACCTTCACACAGGAGATCGGTATTGGCCACAAAGTGGCGGCCAGACAGATTAAAGCTGGCGAAAAGGTGTACAAATGTGGTGTGCCCATCGGATCGGCAAAAGAGGACATTCCAGTGGGGGCTCACATTCATCTACATAATTTGAAGAGCGATTACATTTCGACTTACACCAGGGATAGCGACCATGCATTCGCCAAGTAGCTCACAGCGTCTGGAAGGATACCTTCGCTCCGATCACAGGAAAGGCATCCGGAATTATGTTGTCGTGGCCTATCTGGTGGAGTGCGCGCATCACGTCGCTCGCGAGATCGTGGACGGATTTCGTGGCCAGCCCGTGCACCTGATCGGCTTTGGCGGTTGTTACCCAAATGCCTACGCAGACCGCATGATGCACAGCCTGTGCACGCATCCTAATGTCGGTGGAGTTCTGCTGCTTTCCCTCGGATGCGAAAGCTTCAACCGCCGCCGGTTGGCGGATGCCATCGCTGCGACGGGGCGGCCGGTGAACACGATTGTAATCCAGCAAAATTATGGAACTAGAAAATCGATTGAGGCGGGACGAGCCTGGGTCGAGCAGGCCCTGAAGCAAATTGCCGATGTCCCCAGGGTAGCCTTGGCTGTAAACGAACTGATTGTAGGAACAGTGTGCGGCGGATCGGATGCGACCAGCGGCATCGCCGCGAACCCCGCTGTAGGACGGGCCTTTGATCTGTTAGTGGAAAATGGAGCCGCTACTATCTTCGAAGAGACCGGTGAAATGATTGGGCTGGAAGACGTGATGTCAGCTCGCGCGGTTACGCCAGAACTGGGTCGCGAATTGAAGATGTCGGTAGAAAAAGCGGCACGTTACTACAAAGTGATGGGACACGCCAGCTTCGCTCCCGGAAACGCCGAGGGCGGACTCACTACGATTGAAGAAAAATCGATCGGCGCCTATTGCAAGAGTGGAGATTCACCAATCTCTGGCCTGATCAAGCCCGGAGATGTCCCGCGACATGGAGGCTTGTATTTGCTCGACGTTGTTCCCGATGGCGAGGTGCGCTTCGGTTTTCCCAACATCAACGATAATGCCGAAATCGCCGAGTTGATTGCTTGTGGCTCCCACTTGATATTGTTCACGACCGGACGGGGATCGGTAGTGGGATCGGCAATTTCTCCAGTTATCAAAATCTGCGCTAATCCGGAAACTTACGAGCGAATGAGCGACGACATGGACATCAACGCAGGAAAGATCTTGCGCCTCGAAGCTACCGTGGATGATGTCGGCCGCGAAATCTACGACAAGGTGCTGCAGGTTGTGTCAGGAGTTCCAAGCTGTTCTGAAGAACTGGGACATCAAGAGTTTGTGTTGACCTACAAGTCGTTTGAGCCCATCGGCCCCTCTTGTCTGCCTGCTTGAGGGCCCTTATTGCTTGCCTGCTTCCGCTTGGTGTTTGGAAGGGTCGCGATACTTCACCGTCTGTAGGTGCTCGCAGTACAAAACCAAGTCGCCAGGCATTTTGAAGACTTCATAGGAAACCCGCACCATACCTAGATCCGGATATTTGGGCCATTTTTCAAGATTGGTGCGAATCGTATAAATGGTGTCTCCGATGAAAACTGGCTTGATGAAACGCAGCTTGTCGTAGCCATAGCTGAAAGTGTGGATGCAATTGTGCGCCATCAGCCCCAATCCCAAACTGAAAACCATCGCCCCGGCGACCAGCCTGCGTCCGAAGACCCCTTCCTCTTTCGCAAACACATCATCCGCCACGTAGGGATGCATATCGAGAACCAGCGCGTTGAACATCATGCTCTCACCCTCAGAGATGGTGCGCCGAATGGAACGTGATCGCTGGCCGACCTCGAAATCTTCGTAGTGCCAGTCTTCTGCATTCCAGATACGGATTTCTTTATGCTTGGCAGGGTCAGGATTCGGATTGATCACAAACGTTCCTCCTCAGTTCAGTCGCACGACTTCACTTCTTGGCGATGGCAGCTCGCCGCTTGGCATAATTTGTGTTGAGCCATCGCACCAGATTTTTGTCCTCGATCTCACCACGCAGGCAGCGATTGATTTCAATTCCAGCCGCTTCAAAAAAGCGCACGAATCCATCAAAGCGCGGGCGAACGTAAGCTGATTGCAAAGTCTGCAGCGTGCCCGAGAAAAACTGACCGGCCTCGGCATCCACGGCAGGGTCCGTCCAAGCCGCCAAGCTTGCGGGTTGGCCACCTTCGCGGAAGTAGGCACCCCGCTGGTGTTCCTTGCTGACCAACCATTTCGCATACGCAATGGCTTGCTCCTGTTTGGTGCTTTTAGCGCTGACTGCTACTCCGGTCCCGCCCAGCATGGTTCCCGCGCATCCTAAATTGCCTGCGCCGGGAGCGTTAGTGAAACGCAGCCGAACCGGGTTCTTGATTCGAGAGTAATTCGAATAACCGAAACCATACGGACAATAGATGGCATCAGAAGTAGAAGTCATGAAGTCATAAACCTGAATCGGATTCCAATCCACGGACCGGGGATGGGTGATCGAAATCAATGCGTGCAGTCTTTCCAAAACCTCACGCGCCACCTGAGCTTCCACAAACGGCTCTGCTTCTTCGGCGATGGCGCATCCCAAATTCGCGCTCAGGGTGAAAAACAGACTGATAGCATCGGTAGGGCATGCGGGCACAACAATGACTTTGCCCATGCTACGGGACCGGTTCCCCAACCGCAGTACATCATCAAAAGTTACGGGCGGAGCCACCGCATAGCGATCCAGCAGGTCTGCGCGGTAAGACGCCACCTGAGTAGCCGCATCAATCGGCAAGGCCCAGAGTCCATCCGCGTACCAGTACGATTTCCAGGACGGGCCGACGGAATCCTGCTCCAAGTGCAGTTTTTCTTCTCTGGTCAGAAAGGGAGCAAGGTCTAGAAGCACGCGATGTGCGGCGGCAAATCCCACGAAAGGATGATCTACGATGATCAGATCGTAGTGATCGATGTACTGCTCGATGGGCGCTTCGCCAAACTCACGCAAAGTTCTTCGGTCCCAATGGATGTTTACTCCAGGGTGATGCTTTTCGTATTCGCGGGCTCCCCCGATCAGCGGCGCGTGCCCGCGTGGGTGGTCCCAGGTAAGTCCCTTGAGAGTGATTGCCACAAGAATAGTTTTGCTCGCTGTGCGAGAAGAAGTAGTAGCTTGTCCTCCCAGCGCTTACGTGGTCTAGGGCCTCTTGGACGCGAGAAGAATGTGCTCGCAGTACATGACGACCTCGTCTCGCTGATTCAACACCTCACAAGCTTCCACCACGCGGCCGTGTGCCGGACGTTTCGGATCCTCCTGTTTTTCCTTAATCGTGACCCGGGTGCGCAGCGTATCCCCAATGAACACGGGCTTGGGAAAGCGCAACTTGTCGTAACCGTAGGTGAACGCAACCGGATTGATCTGGCTGGCTGTGAGTCCGATGCCGATGGAGAAAGTCATGGTGCCGTGGGCAATTCGCTGGCCAAACTGGGTTTGGCGTGCAAACTCGGCATCAACGTGATGAGGGAAAAAATCTCCCGTGTGTCCGGCATGGATGACGATATCGGTCTCGGTGATGGTGCGCCCCGAGGTCACACGCCGAGCTCCCACTCTATAGTCCTCGAAATATTCCGTCATAGTCGCGCCATCACTCTCAGGAAGGGAGCGCTTTGCCACCGATTGCCGCTGATAAATTACAACTCGCCACTTGCAGAGCCGCTCTTATCTGGCGTGGACCCGTACGATCTCCCACGCGTGCCAGGAAGGGAACTGCTATGGCAGCGATCGCTTCTCCATGCTGATTTAGAACCGGGAAGCTGATATTGACGACTCCACTGACCTGGTAACTCGATAGCTCTTCGTAACCCCGCCGCCGAATCTGGTCCAGATGATGTTCGAGATCGCGAGGGACTTTCTTGTTGGAGCGATGTTGCCACGCCGCTACATGCCGAGCGCGAGTCTCGCTCTCCTGAAACGCGAGGACGACGTGGCCGGAGGCCGTATTGAGGAGATCGATTCTTGCTCCCAGCCGGACCGAGAAACCCATGTTGCCCGGCGCGTCCGCTTGAGCAACCACCACCACTTCGCCGTTACTGAGCATGGCAAGATGGCACGACTGACCAGTTCTGTGAGCCACCTGCCGCATAAGCGGACGCGCGTCGGAAAGCAGGCGATGGAGAGGATGGTAGCGGTGCGCGACTTCAAACAGCTTCAGCGTGAGGAAATAATGCTCATCCGGAGGAATCTGGCAGATGTATCCGCGATGCTCCAGACAAACCAGCATGCGAAAAATCTCGCCCACCGTTCGTCCCAGGCGGCGGGCAATTTCGCTGGCAATGAGGCCATCGGATTCCGAGGCAAAAAGCTCGAGGATGTCCAGGCCTTTGTCGAGCGCAGGTGCCGCATAGCGGACGGCCAGCCTTGTGCGCAAGCGGGGTGCCTTACTCCGTAAATTACGGATCACAGGAAAATAGCTTACTATAGGCGTTCTCTAATGAAAATATAATTTTATTTGTGCAATACTGAATCTTTGCGGTACTACAAGGTCAAATAGGGGCTGCCATGATCAAGCCACTGCAAAATCTTCTCGTGATCGACTTCAGCCAGTTTCTTTCAGGTTCCCTGGCTACTCTGCGCCTGGCAGATATGGGCGCTCGCGTCATCAAGATCGAGCGGCCCGGAGCGGGAGACCTTGGCCGGTCACTTTATCTCAGTGACGTCGACGTTCACGGCGAGAATACACTTTTCCATGCCATCAACCGCGACAAGGAGAGTTACGCGGCCGATCTGAAAAATCCGCAAGACTTGGACCGGCTGCGGAAGCTGCTAAGACAAGCGGACGTAATGGTGCAGAACTTTCGTCCCGGCGTGATGGAGCGGCTCCATCTCGACTACCAGCACGCGATCGAGATAAATCCTCGGCTGGTTTACGCAGTAGTGACCGGATACGGCAACGCGGAAATCTGGCGCGACCGTCCGGGACAAGACCTGTTGGCTCAAGCTCGCTCAGGAATTATGTGGCTGAGCGGAAACGAAGGCGATCCGCCGACTCCCATGGCGCTCGCCATCGCCGACATGCTTGCAGGGCACAATTTGTGCGAGGGCATTCTGGCTTGCCTGGTGCGCCGTGGCGTGACGGGCCGCGGAGGCCTGGTGGAGACAAGCCTGCTGGAATCGTTGCTCGACTTCCAGTTCGAAGTTCTGACCACGCATCTGAATGATGGCTACCGGCCGCCGCGGCGCAGTGCCTTCCGCAATGCGCACGCATATTTGGCGGCGCCGTATGGCGTCTACGATACCGCGAACGGTCACCTGGCGTTGGCGATGACTCATCTGCCAACGCTTGGTTCCTTGCTGGGTATACAGGAACTCAAGGACATCACGGATAGCGCCGAAGGTTTTCGCCGGCGCGACGACATCAAACGGCTGGTTGCCATTCGTTTGCGTGAGCATACGACTGAACATTGGCTGGAGATCTTGAACGCCGCCGACATCTGGTGCGCGGAAGTCTTGGATTGGCCCAAACTGCTGGCCAGCGAAGCGATCCGTCAGCTCCAGATGATCCAAACGCTCTCCCGAGGGAATGGTGTGGAAGTTCTGACCACGCGTTGCCCTGTGCGCATGGATGGCGGTCTACTAATCGGCAGCCGGCTTGCTCCAAAGGTGGGAGAACATACCGCCGCGATTCAGCAGGAGTTTAGACTGTAACGTCACGCGTTTTCTCGGATCATCAATCAAGGCGGTAGACCCGAATCGCGTTGTCGTGAAACAGTTTCTTTTGATTGGCTTCTCCAGCATCTCGAGTGATTGATCGCAGAGCTTCCACCCATTGGGCGTAGGTGGCTGACAGCGTGCAGACCGGCCAGTCGCTGCCGAACAACACGCGATCCCAATCAAAGCATGCAATTACATGCTCGACATACGGGCGCAAGTCATCTGCGGTCCAGGTGGCCGGGTCGGCGTACGCTACCAGCCCAGACACTTTGCAAAAGACATTGGGGAACTTAGCAAGTTCAGCAATGTGCAAGCGCCAAGGATCGACGATCCTTTCTTTGACCTGGGGGACACCGCAATGGTCGAGCACGAAGGTGACATCCGGACAACGCGAAACCAGGTTAATCGCGACCGGCAACTGACGGGCGAGCACACAAATATCGAATGACAAACCATAGCTTGCCAGGCTTGCGACATTCTCGATAAAGGTTTGTCCTCGCCCAAGATCGTCGGGTTGGGTGTGCAGAATCCGTCGAATCCCCTTGAGTTTGGGATGACCGACAATCTTTTCCAGGTAAGCGCGGAAGCCCTTGTTCTCCGGCCTGCCGCAGGCCACCACTCCCTCCAGTGGACTGTCGGGCTGCTCGGAAAGCTTGAGGATGTGTCTTGTCTCATCGAACATCAGCGCCTCGTCCACGTCGGCCTCGAGGTGCACCGACTTCACGACATCGAGGCCCTTTGTCGCTTCCAGGTAGTCCTTCATGCGAAAGGAGCGATTCAGGGTGGGAAGCGCCTGCAACCATGAATATCGAAATAGATCCAAATCCCAGAGGTGTTGGTGGGTATCAACAATCTTCATAGGCTTGTCTTGCTTAGCGACAAATACCTCGTGCACCTTAGGCGAAGTCACTAGTCGAGATGAAAGACCTCTTCCATATTGGCCCACCACTCGCCCTCGGCGCGGGTTTCAAGCGGCTTCTGCATTGGCATCATGATCGCCCACCATTCTTGCGTTTTGGGATCGGCCGCCATCCTGGCCATATCTGCTGCATAGTCGGTTCCGTGATATTCGTAATAACCAAAAAGCAGATTATCTTTGAGAAAGATCGAATAATTTCTAATATTGCAGCGCCGTATCATATCGAGGATCTCGGGCCACACGGCAGCATGGTACTTCTTGTATGCAGCTAGGGATTCTGGTCTGACTCCGATTACAGAACCGTAACGTTTCATGGGCAAGAGTCCTTTACTCAAGGTTTCCTTCGGCTCGACCTCGCTCTCAGCAAATGCGATGGCATTGCGAGATCGAACCGGCGGAGAGAGTTTGCACGATTAAAGCGGACTTACTATAGTCGAACTCCGCGTGCGTTCGCCACAACCCGCCAGTCTGGAGCCTGATGAAGGAAACCCGCATTATCGCGCTCGAAACACGAGACCTGCATTTTCCTCTCAGCCAGGGCGCGGGCAGTGATGCCGTGCACTCCGGCGCAGAATACTCATTTGCCACGACTCTGCTGTCCACTGGCAACAGGATTTATGGCACGGGAATTGTATTGACCTTGGGCCAGGGCAACGAACTGGTCTGCCAAGCGATTGAACTGCTCGGAAAGACGCTTGTGGGACGAGAAATCGAAGAGTTGATGGCGGACTTCGGCGCGACGTCTCGCTCACTGGCGGAGCATCCGCAACTTCGCTGGCTGGGTCCGCACAAGGGCGTAATTCATCTTGCGTTGGCTTCGTTGACCAATGCTTGTTTCGACTTGTGGGCCAAGTCACGCGGGATTCCATTGTGGCGCCTTCTGCTCGATCTGGATCCATCCCAGCTTGTGAGCTTGTTGGACTTGAGTTATCTCGAAGATGTTCTGACGCAAGAAGCGGCGGAGACTATTCTGCGCGATCACATCTCTTCACGCCGCGAGCGAGAAGAAATCCTCAGTCGTGGCTATCCGGGATACGACACTTCAGTAGGTTGGTTTCAGTACGAAGATAGCCGAGTGAAAGAACTGGCGCAGCAAGCCATCGATCGGGGCTTTCGTGCATTCAAGCTCAAGGTGGGTTCACGCGATGGCCAGAGGGACGTGCGCCGCGCTTTCATGCTCCGCGAACTGGCCGGACCAGAAGCGATGGTCATGCTCGATGCCAACCAGCAGTGGAATCTTCCTACGGTGCTTGAAATGTGTCGGCAACTTCGTTCTATGGCTCCGTACTTCATTGAGGAGCCGACGCACCCCGACGATATCCATGCCCATCGCACTTTGGCGGAGGCGATTGCACCAGTTCCGATCGCACTGGGAGAGCATGTTCCCAACCGCGTCATGTTCAAGAATTTCATGCAAGCGGGTGCTGTCGGAGTGGTACAGGTGGACTGCACCCGTGTGGCCGGAATCTCCGAATTTCTTACTGTCAGTCTCTTGGCACGCAAGTTTGGACTGCGCGTTGTGCCTCATGTGGGAGACATGGGACAGATTCATCAGCACCTCGTGCTCTTCAATCACATTGCCATGGGACACCAGGCTTTGTTCCTGGAATGCATCCCACATATGCAGGAGCATTTTGTGCATCCCGCACAGATTGTGGAAGGAGTTTATGTCACTCCACAAGTCCCAGGTTGTTCTTCGGATTTTAAAGGCGTCGTGCCCGCAGCCCGCGCCGAGGCAATGAGGTCATAGAAGAAACCTAAACAACAATTTCCGGGGGGCGCACCGCCCGCTTCTCTTCCATCGAACGGTATTCAGCGAAAACAATCTGCAGCGTGCGCAGATTGTCGCGCCCCCCGGTTTCCGGCACGGAGTTGTTTTCAATCGCGCACATCAGCGAGGCCATCGGACCAACGAAAGCATCCGGAATCCACATGCTGTCGAGGCGAGCGGAGAACCAGTAACCCGGGTTGCGTTTGGACATGAATTCCAGAGTGTCCGGACGCCCTTTGGGATAGTTGTACATCAATCCGATGGTGCCTTTGATCACGCCCTCGGTTCCTTCTAGCCTGAAGATGGCGTACGGATCATCTTGCCAGGTGGAATGGCAGGCATCGATCAACACCTGGAGACCAGAGGCGTATTCCCAGACGCTGAGGGTTTTGGTTTCCGCTTTGGTGGTTTCGCCGGGCCCGCGGCTGCCGCTGGTGAAAACGTACTCCGGATCTCCTAGTAGGTAACGTAGCGAGTCAATGTAATGAATGCTATGAAACATGATTTCCAGATGCTTGCCCTCATAAATCCAGGGCCAGAGACTCCAGTCAGTTTTGCAGTGGACCTGGATGGTGGCATAGGTTGGGACTCCCAGCCAGCCATCATCAATTAGCAACTGCGCACAGCGGATGCCAGCGTCCCAGCGCATTTGCTGATTCACCGCCAGCTTGACACCGGCTTTCTCAGCCAGTTCCACGCTACGCACGGCTTTAGCGTATTCGTCAGCAAGCGGCTTCTGGCAGAGTAGATGTTTCCCTGCAGCGGTAGCCTGCTCAATGATCTCAACTTGCACCGATGGGTACACCGCGACGTCTGCAATTTCAACACTCCGATCGCTGAGTAGTTCGTCGAGGCTGGCATAGACCTTTGGAATCCCATGCTCCCGGGCGGTCCGCCGCGCCTGGTCCAGGTTCTTGTCGGTGACGCCAAGCACGTTGAAGCCAGCCTTTTTGTAGGCGGGCAAATGTGCGTAGTTCACGATCCCGCCGGCGCCGACGATGGCGATTCCATGATCCATGCGGCGAGGCATTTTGGGTTTGTAGTCGAGATGGGGAAAGGCTTCGGGCATCTTCGGAGTCTCTTTCAAAGCGCATCCTATTCGCAGTTAAGTGGAAAAATCTGTTTACGCTTGTCGCCAACGGAATGTCCAGTGTTTTATGCAATTGCCACGTTCCGTTTCACTGTTTAAAACCTATTTGCCCTGACTTTCGATTGCTCACCTTGACTCTGGCGTGCGTCGGTGATTCTCTAGACAGCGCATGAAACTAATACGGATAGGCCAACCAGGAAAAGAAAAACCGGGTGTTCTTCTCAAAGATGGGAGCCGGATAAACGTCTCTTCATTCGGCTCGGATTACAACGAAGAATTCTTTGAGAACGGCGGGTTAGCTGCCTTGGAGCGCTGGCTAGCGCAGAACGGCTCCTCTGCGCCACAGATAGAGGCATCAGTGCGACTCGGTGCGCCGATCTGCCGTCCCAGCAAGATCGTTTGCATCGGACTCAATTTTCACGACCACGCGATCGAAAGTAAAATGGAAATCCCGCGCGAGCCGGTTATTTTCTCCAAGGCTACAAGCTCTTTGGTCGGTCCGGACGACGACCTGGTAATTCCGCGGAATGGGGAAAAGGTAGACTGGGAAGTGGAACTGGCGGTGATCATAGGAAAACGTGCCAAGTACGTTCCGGTGGAGCAAGCTCTCGAATACGTGGCTGGCTACTGCCTTCATAACGATTACTCGGAGCGCAGTTTTCAGCTGGAGCGCGGAGGTCAATGGGTAAAAGGCAAGAGCGCGGACACCTTTGCTCCCCTGGGGCCGTTCCTTGCCACTCGCGACGAAATCCCTGACCCCGGCCAACTCGGCATGTGGTTGAAGGTGAATAGCGAATTTCGGCAAAAGAGCAGTACTGCGCAAATGATTTTCAGTGTGCCGTCGCTGGTAAGTTATGTCAGCGAATTTATGACTTTACTTCCCGGAGATGTGATCAGCACGGGGACGCCGGCGGGGGTTGCCTTGGGAATGAGTCCACCGCTCTACCTGAAACCTGGCGACTTCGTCGAACTTGGCATTGATGGCTTGGGAGAATCTCGTCAAAAGATCACGGCCTGGGAGTCATAAATGCCGCGTGAGACTTCGCCGGCAGTGGCTCGAGTTCTCCCGGTTATTTTCGTTTTATTGGCAATTGCTGCTCTCGCGGTCCTTCTTGCGGCGCAGACGCCAACTTCCGCGAAGAGCGGCAAAAACGCAGTCCAACCCGGCTCGGTACACTTTGAGGACATTGCCTCTCAAGTTGGACTGAGCGCGCTGAACGTTTATGGCGACGACAAACGCAAAGAGTTCATCATCGAGACAACGGGGAATGGCGCGATCATTTTCGACTATGACAACGACGGCTGGCCCGATATCTTTCTTCCCAACGGCTCGACAGTAGGTGGCTTTCCCAAAGGCGAGGAACCTACTGGGCATCTCTATCACAACAACCAGAACGGAACCTTCACGGACGTTACTGCGAAAGTCGGACTCGCGCGCCCGGGTTGGGGACAGGGTGGGTGCGTAGGCGACTACAATAACGACGGCAACCTCGATCTGCTGGTGACCTATTGGGGTCAGAACGTCCTTTATCACAACAACGGAAACGGGACCTTCACCGACGTCACCGAAAAAGCCGGCCTGAAAACCGCCCGAGCTGAGTGGAGCACCGGTTGCAGCTTTGTCGATTACGACCGCGACGGCAAAATAGATCTCTTCATCGTGCGCTATGTCGATTTCAGCTATGACTCGGTGCCACGACCGGGCCAGGGAGAGTGGTGTCAGTGGAAAGGATTGAACGTGATGTGCGGGCCACGCGGCTTGAAGACGAGTGTCAATGCGCTTTATCACAACAACGGAGACGGGACCTTCAGCGATGTCTCGGAAAAATCCGGCATCACCAAAGCGACTGGCTGCTATGGTTTCACTTCGTTGACTGCGGATTTTGACCATGATGGCTGGCCTGACATCTACGTGGCTTGTGATTCCACGGCCAGCCTGCTTTATCACAACAACCACGATGGGACATTTACCGACATCGGCAAGAAGACAGGCGTGGCTTACAACGAAGATGGCGCCATGCAGGCAGGCATGGGTTTGTCGGTCGACGACTACGCGCACAATGGCTTTCAGAGCATCGTAAAAACCAACTTCAGCGACGACACGCCCACGCTTTACCTCAACCGCGGCGATAACGGCTTCGACGACGTCACTTACAGCGCCGGGCTGGGAATGATCAAAAAGTGGTTGGGATGGGGAGTGCAGTTCTACGACTTCGACAACAGCGGCTGGCCAGGAATCCTGATTGGTAACGGGCACGTGTATCCAGAGGTGGATGGCAAGGGACTGGGCACAAGTTATCGGGAGCCCAAAGTGGCTTACTACAACTTGCACAACGGAACCCTCGCCAATATCACCGCGGATGCCGGGCCGGCGCTGAACCAGATGCACTCTGCTCGCGGAATGGCACTGGGTGATCTGTTCAACGATGGAAGGGAAGCGGCGCTGGTGAACAACATGAATGAGCCGCCGTCGCTCTATTACAACACTGGGTCGGTGGGAAACTTCATTAGCTTGCAACTAGTCGGAGTCAAATCAAACCGCGCCGCTCTGGGTGCAGCGGTCACGCTGGTTCAGGGCGAGGATCAGCGCGAAAGGGAAGTGCGGAGCGGGGACGGGTACATCTCACAGAGCGATCTGCGACTCCACTTCGGATTGGGCAAAGCGGTAAAGGCAGAGAAAATCGTGATCCGCTGGCCCAGTGGGCTCGTCGAAACTCTGCATGACCTGCCGGCAAATCAATACTACGTGGTGCGTGAGGGTGAGGGCATCGATCCGAAGCGGACCCGTGGGGTTAGCAAAGTACAAGTCGGAGTTTCTCGTTCTGACGCCAAGTAATTCGCCGAGGAGCCTCGGGCTTCACACGGCATTGCCGATCGAGATTACTACGATCGCGAGAAAAAGGATCCCGACGCCGGTCCAGCAGTATGCCAATGTGCGACGGCTGGAGCCTTTCCACTCTCCGGTCAGGGCTCCCCAGAAAAGGCCCGCAATAATATCCACGATCATGAACATGGGCCAGCCCAGGATGCCGCCGAGAGACCCGAGTGAAGCCGCACCCATTCCGTAGAGAACTATGCCGCCAAACCAAAGCAGGCCAGTGGAGAAACCCAGTAGCCAGTTCTGCGGCGAACCTGCTTTCCCGTAGGCAGCCCAGGTCCGATTCTTCTGCAGCAGGTAAACGCAATAGAGCAGATTTGTGACAAAGCCCGCGGTGACAGCCAGCGCCCAGATTGGATTCGCAGCCATACTCATGCTTGCGCCGGCGTCCAGGGCGCGCACCCGAAGTTCATCTCCGAATAGGAAACTGAAGTTGAGCATCGACGAGAAAATTCCCGAGAAAATACAGATGATCAGGCCCAGCGTGAACCCGGAGCCTGCCGACTGTCCTGTTCCCAAGTCTCGTTCCCTCTGCTTACCCGCGAGTGCAAGAAAAACCAGACCGACAACCATGACTGCGGTTCCCGCGATCAGTGCCAGTCCGCGTTTGGCAAAGAGCTCTTCGGGATGCAGAACCGCCAGCGGAAGCAGCGAGCCGAAGGAGGCTGTGATGCCCAGGATCAGCGCGAATCCCAGCGCCAGTCCCACGCGGCTGATCCCCTGTCCGAACAGAGTCGCTCCGAACCCCCACGCGAATCCGAATATGGCGACCTTGAGCAAGGTGGATTCGGATGCTCCCTGAAACACGCTGGATAAGCGCGGCACTGTGCTCAGAGCGATGATCCACGGAAAAATCACTAGGCCAGAGAGCGCGAAGATCAGCCAACTATTCTCCCAGTGCCACTCCGGCATCCGCTTCATGGGCGCGGCAAAACTGCCCTGGAGAATGCCCGCAAGAGTTACAAGCGCGATTCCCCACACAACTTGGTGCACTAACCCTCCAAAGACTCAGGTCTCACCCGCGTTGGCGGACGGTGACAACGGCCAAGCAAGAGTTGGCAAGAGATGCACTATTCTCGTACGTTACGTCAAGTGAAAAATCACAGCGCGACGATATGCCATTGCTGATGAGGACCGTTTTGAGCTAGAGTTCGCCGTGATGTGGAAGCGTTTACTGCCAGCGTGTGCCTTGGGAACATTGTTTCTTGCGACTAACTCCTCGCCGGCTCAGGACATCGATTCAAATCCGTCGGTCGAGAATCGTAATCCCGCTACGGTAGCCGACCAGATTCTTGATCCAGCCGAGCGCCGTGACTTTCTGGTTCTCTTTCAGCCGGCAGCGCCGGCAGAAATGCTCAAGCGAGCACGGACCTTTTTAGCTGACTATCCTCAGTCCGCGTTTCTGTTCCAAGCTTACGATATCGCCGCCCGCAGCAGTTTTGACTTGGAAGATTACAAGGCCGGCCTGGATTACGCGAAGAACTCACTGAAGCTACTCCCGGAGAATCCGCTGCTTCTGACTGCCGCGGCGGATGTTGAAGCGCGGGAGCAGCAAAACGAGGCTGCCGTCTCGCACGCCCGGGATGCGATCGAATATCTTGACCGTTTTGCCCGTCCTGGTTCCGTCCCGGGTGACCAGTGGCCGGAGCTGCAGCGCAGGGCGAAAGCGTCCGCTTACTTCGCTATGGGCCGCGCTTTTCTCGCGCAAGCACTGGATGACGTGGCCGGTGCGAATCGCACCATGTTCCTGCAGCAATCAGAAACAGCGATGGAAAAAGCTGAGGAACTGAACTCAGACGATCCGGAGATTCGCTATCTGCTAGGCCTCGCCCGGTTATCTTCTGGCAAATTACTGCCTGCCGCAGGCGATTTCTCGGCGGTTTACAAGGGAAACAGTGACTTCGCAGCCAAGGCCCTCGTCCAATTGCAAACTATCTATAAGCTGCTTCACCGGAATTCCACGAGTTTTGAAGCCTTCTTGCAGCAAGTGGCAGAACGGCAAAACGAAATCCGGCACGCGCCGCCCTCACAACCGACTTCTCCAGTCCGTTCGCTTTCGGCTTATGCGGGTTCCGACTCCTGCCAAGGCTGTCACAGCGAAATCTATCAGGCGTGGTCTCACAGCGGTATGTCAAAGATGTTGCGGCCGTACCAGGCACAAAATGTCATCGGTGATTTTCAGACGAACAATGAATTCTACGCGGGCGACGAGTTCGACTATCGCAACGGAAAGCTTGAGGTCTTGCGCAGTAAGAACCGCA
>JABCYV010000101.1 GCA_013290025.1 Acidobacteriota bacterium | reverse complement strand
GTGACCTACACAGCATTTAGCCCCGATGGCCGGCTGTTCGCTTCGGGAGACAACGACAAGACGATCACGATTTGGAATACCGCTGACGGCGAAGTACTGAAAAAGCTCACCGGTCACCGAAAGCCGATCTACGCAGTTGTGTTCAGTCCCACGGGTCGTTTGCTGGCATCGGCAAGTGGAGACAAGACTGTGAGGCTTTGGGACGTTGACAGTGGACACGAACTCCACGCTCTAATGGGTCACGGGAATGTTGTGACTAGTTTGGCCTTCAGTCCTGATGGGCGCTGGCTGGTATCAGGCAGTTGGGACAAAACCATCAAGATCTGGGACGTAGAGACAGGACGAGAAGTACGAACCTTGGCCGGGCACGACCAGCCCGTCTATTCCCTCGCATTTGATTCTCATGGGCGCTGGCTCGCCTCGGGAAGCGAAGACGGGACTATTAAGCTGTGGCGATTGACAGGCGAGAGCAGAACGCCCTGAGATATCCGGGAAATCCCCGAGGAGCACATCATGCGTCACCAATCACATCACGATAAATTTGGGTCAGGAACGGAGAAAATTAGAAGCGTGCTGGCGTCGGTGTTGATGGCCATTGTCGTGGCCGGAGTCGCTGTTAGCACAGCCTGGTCTCAGAGCCTCAATTGGGAAGGGCAGGACGGCGTATTCATTACTCCGCTGGCCTATTCTGTCCCTACTGGCTCCGCCCCGGTAAGCCTGCCGGTAGTCTCTTATCACTTTCTCGACGCGGGTCCTGTGCTAGGCAGATTCCACCAGATATCAATAAGTATGGGAGCCTTCAACCGGCTTGAGTTTGGATACACAGCCAGCCTCCATCAGGATGGTGACACCGCGGGGTTGAGCAGTTTGTGGAGCGGCCGTTTCAACATTGTTCACGGGAAGCTGAATCTGATCAGGGAACGGCGAAGCCTGCTGCCCGCCTTGTCGGTGGGCTTCGTGGCACGCGCCGGGGTGCGAAATGTAGGCGGCGTGATTCAGGGAAAAGATACTTCCAATCAGGACTTCTACGCCGTCGCTACCAAAACGTTTACCGGCATCCGCAAGCTGCCGCTAGTTTTCAACGCTGGGTTCAAGGCCACCAGCGCGTCTTTGCTCGGGCTGGCTGGCAATGCTCCTGGCTACTACGGTCGCGGATTCGGTGCGGTTGCCCTCGCCTTTACCGGGCCAGGGAGAAGCACCATCCTTCTGGCCTCTGAGGTCATGCAGCAACCGCGAAAGATTGAAGGCTTGCCAGGAGCGGTCATACCGACCACGCTCACCTACGCGGTTCGTATCATACCGTCGGGGGCACTGCCTCTACGAGGCTGGGGCGTGGAGAATCCCAAACTTACAATCGACTTTGGTGTGGCACAAGCGGCGGGAAACATCATGCCGGGCGTGGATCTGCAAGCTCGCCATCAATTTGCCTTCGGTATCTCGTACGGTTTCTAGCGGCTGTATCGAGAAAAGGTTTCCGAATGATCTCTCTCAGATGACCGCCGAAGGACTAGCTCCGGTTGCCGCAAAGACGTCGGCGACTTCCTGTTTAGCAATTTCAATGAAGGTTTGAACTACGTTGGGATCGAACTGTGTTCCGCCCCCATCCATAAGCCGCTTTACCGCCTCTTCGTGCGAGAGTCCTTTTCGATAGCATCGATTGGAAATCATCGCGTCGTAGGCGTCGATTACCGATACGATGCGCGATCCGATGGGTATTTCCGCTCCCCTCAAGCCTCCCGGGTAGCCCGCGCCGTTGTAGCTCTCATGGTGGTGAAGAGCGTAAAGGCTGGCCTTCTCCAGACCTGAAAACATTCGCAGGATGGACCAGCTATACTCTGGATGCTTGTTCATCAGAGCGCGTTCTTCGTCGGTCAGCTTGCCTTCCTTTTTCAGGATGGCATCAGGTATGCCGATTTTCCCAATGTCATGCAAAAGAGCAGCGACTTCGATCTGGTACAAGTCGGATTCAGGAATTCCCAGCCTGCGTGCGACTCGGATCGCCCACTCCGCCAACCTTGTGCTGTGAATTCCGGTGTTGAGGTCCCGCAAGTCGAGCAACTGATTAAACCCGCAAATAACTGACTTGAGCAGCGAGTGCTGTTGTTCTTCCAGTTCTTTCACGCGCAGCCAGGCGTTGCTGCTTGAAAGATCAACCGAAAACTCGCTGCTCGACGGTTGCATGAAGGTCCCCACGAACTAGCGCAGCCCCAGGCTGCTGCGCCATGCCTGCATGGCCTGATAAGTATCCAGGCGTCCGTGTCCCATCTGAGGATCCGAAATCGCTTTTGCATGTGAGAGAGCGTTCGCCGCTTGCGGCTCACTGCTAGGAGCACTTGTGCTGCCACCCAACGAAAGCGAAAGCGTGAGTGAGCCCAGCGAGAGACCGCTCTGCGCGCTGGCTTGGGCGTTGTACGCCGAAACCAGCAGGGCAGTCGTGCCGGAAACCAAAGGCGCACTGAAAGAGGTCCCCCAGCCGGCGGCATACGTTCCGAATGGATAAGTCGTCATCACGCCTTCACCCGGCGCGGCCAGCCAAACCGGCGGCGCTCCGTAGTTGGAAAAGCTCGAAGGAGTATCGGTGTTGCTGGTGGAGGCCACGTCAATCACTCCCTTGAGAGCGGCGGGGTAGACGGTTGCCTGCTGACCGCTATTGCCTGCAGCAGCTACGCAAATCACGCCGTGCGCTGTTGCATAGTTCACCGCGTTGGCCAACTCCTGAGAGTAAGTTGTGTAGTTGAAACTCATGTTGATGACTTTGGCGCCGTGGCCAACCGCATAGTAAATAGCGCGCAGGATGTCCGAGTTGTAGCCGGTTCCGTTCGCCTGGAACGACTTCAACGGCATGATTTTGGCTTGCGGTGCGACCAAATGGATGATGCCCGCGGTCATGGTTCCGTGGCCGAACGCCTGGTAACCATTGCCATCGAGCACCGCGACCGTCGACTGGTCCAGGACCGCGACCGTTGACTGACTAACTTGCGCGACCTCGTTTCCATCCAGCACTGCAACCGTGGATTGGCTCACGTCGCTCATTTCTGAGCCGCCGCTCTGATTTCGAGTGAAATCGTAGCCGGCCACTAGAGAACTCTTAAGCACGGGATGATTTGTGTCCACACCAGTGTCGATGTCCGCCACCGTAACGCCCGAACCCGCCGTTTTGAATGTGGATTGTGTCGTGCTCGTACGGATGAGTTGGTAGGCAGGTTGGTACACATAGCCGTGCCATACCGTCGTCCTGTAGTAGCTGTATGGGGTCCTGTCGGTCAGATAGGCCGGAACTGGTCCCGCCCAAGCTCCTTGTGTCTGCACGGCCTGGTCGGTCTCGATCGTGATCAGCCCTAGCAACGAAATGTTCAGCAGCGAAGTGACGGGATTGAGGAGCGAGGGGAGCTCAATCATGAAGAGCTGGCCTTGGGGATCGCCCAAGCCGCGAACCGTCGAGCATCCAAGCAGGGCGCAGAGATTCAAAATGCCAGTCAGCCCGAGACTGTCTCGTACTACCAACCGCGTCTGCGGCGCCGTCTGCGTGGTCCGGATCTGTGCTGCAACGCTCTGGACTCCGACACAAATGAGCAACAAGATTGCGAGATACGCGCGGAACGTCCGATTCTTGTATGACTCCGGCGTTTTGCATTGCTTCGTTTTCATCGTTTCCCCTCTGCCTCGACCACTGCTAATCGTTGGTGGCTAGTACGGTCGAGTGTAAGACAAAGTTAAGATTCTCTAAACTTACACCGGTAATTCGCCTGCGGTTACCTTCAGGCCACTTCAGCCTTGGAGGTATCCCTCAGTCCAAATTCCTGTGTTTTACCGGCTTAAAATGCACTTCATAGAGGGGGAGAACGATTCCATTTTCTTCATCCGCGCCAATCGAAACGCACAAGTCCTTGGCGGCGTCAAATTCGATCTGAAACTCGCCAAACTGATTTGTCTTCGTTTCCGCAACTCTCGACTTCCCTTCCTGCAAGCGCACAGCTACACCCTGAGCGACACGGCCCTTACCTGCACGGTTCAACACCTGCCCAATTAGGCAAGCTCGATCTGCATCTCGGCGTGGTTCGAGACGCAAGTCAATGCAATAGTCATCTGTCTCATAGAGAAATTGCCTAGCCGAAACCGAACCACGTACGCCGGCCGTGAGCGGTTGCAAATTGGAGTCGAATAACAACCGAATTCCGCTGCTCACTTCGGGCACGACGGCAGCGATCTGACTCTTGGCTACTCGAACTATGTCATCGGGAGGAGTGAATGCGCTTTCCACGCGTGCGATCGCGACGACACTCTTCCATATCTGCAAAGTCGCCGTACACTTCTCGCACCCGCTATGGATGTGCTGTTGCATCGCGATTCTTGTACTCGGTGACAACACGCTATCCCTCACAAAGTCGGCCCAAAGTGCCTCGCTGAAATGCTTCACCAAAACCTCCGCTGGGGAACGGACCTAGAAACTGCCGCCTCAGTTGCCTAATCGGGTGCTCACGGAATAAGGGAGTCAACTAGAGGAAAAAATATAGGGGCGGGAAAATAAATTTCTATGGACTAGGCCTTGCCCACCAGTATGAATGGAGCCCACTGATAAGAATGGGGATAGCTCGATCGCAGTTCCAGCATTGCAGCCTGCAGGGCGGCTGCCTTGGTCTTTCCCGACTGCAGGAAGCGGTAGAAGACAGTCATGAACTCGGCCGTACTCTTGTCGTGTACGTCCCAAAGGCTAAGGATCAAAGACTGGGCCCCAGCATGCAGAAGACCTCGCGCCAAGCCGATCAACTCGTCACCAGCAGCAACCACATTCAGGCCGGTGGAGCATCCACTCAAGTTTATCAACTCGACTGGAAGCCTTAGCTGATAGAGATCAAATAGACTCAGAAACGAATCCCCCAGTCGGATTGCGGAAAACATCGGATTGTCGTGGCGGAAGCGGCCATGGGTCGCAATGTGAATCAGGCGACTTGTGGGCCCCTTACTCCGCAGAATTTGTTCGCTGGCATCTTGACCAACGAAGAGTTCAGCCTGCTCTAGAACGCCCGTGAGCGCCTGCACTTCGTCCAATATTGCGGGAGCCTGCGGGTCGGGAATGCCAAATACCAAAGCAGCTCCGGAAGAGTTCGCAGTTCTGGCCTGGCTGAGAGCATAGATGCTGGCGCTGGGCGAATACGAAATCGTATGCCGATCAATCAGGTGTTGGGTGCCATCAAAAAGGGCGTGAAACGGAACGTAGTGGAGCAAACCGTGAGGAACGAAAACCAGGTGATTCGCTTTCAGGCGGCTCGCAACCGGCGCAACAAGCTCATCGTAAAGTTCCCTCAAATGGGCTTGCGTGGCCTGAACCAGCGAATCGTAAAACTGTTCCAGGTATTCCGGATTCAAGCGGAACTTGGAAAGTTGAAACTGAAGCAGTCGCAGGAAACTGGCCACCCGGGTTTCCAACGTGACTGGCAGAATCTCTAGACTCTCGCGTCCCAGTAGACACACCAGAATCCGGTCGCGTACTCGAAAGTACTCAATCACTAATGTATCGGCAGGGATCGCTGCACGAATCGTAGCAAGCGGCACGTGACTGGGGGTCTGCAAACCTGCTTGCATGGCGTCAGCGTCCGTGGCCTCGTGCAGCATATGGATCAGTTCTTTCTCGCGATCTCGGGCTTGTTTCTGGAGAGTTGCGATTCGATCAGAGGATTGCTGCTCCGGCTGCAATTGTTCTCGTTCGATCAAGTTGTAATACCAGTTGAGTTCTTCACGCAGGTCCCGGATCGAACGCACCAATTCGCTCTGGCCTGGCTCGCTTTCCGCAAGTGTTGGCGCTGGCCGGACGAACAAGTCCATCAGGCTGCGGGATTTGGCTTGTTCAACAAAAGCGAATGCCTCTTCCACAGAGGCCACGCCATCATTCCGGCTTAAGCAGAGTTCAACCAGGTTCTCGTACACCTCCAAGCGGTTTTTTATAAACGCGATCTTCAGCTCCTCGCCGCGAAGACTGCCACGGAGCGTCTCCAGTGCCTGGCGTGCAGTCTGGTACGAGGCGTAGGCTTCGTCGCGGTTACTCCTGAATGAGTAGATATTGCCTAACAGCAGATGGGCCTGATAGGTGAGAAATGGCGCTTCCAGTTCCGGAGCTCTCTCGGCCGCTGCACGAGCCTGCTCGAATGCCTGGTCGGGATCGTCCGTGCGCAAGGCAATTCTGGCCAGCAAAACTTGAGCCAATACGGACTTGCTGGCTAAATTCAGGGCGCGGAACGAGTCTAGCGCGTCGCTGCAGAGCCGACGCGCCTCAAAGAAACGGCCTTCGTTGTAGAACACAAGCGCCCGGTACAAGTCGATCAGCGAAGGCCAGGCTTGGTTTTTTTCGCGGACGAAAGTCTCGCGCGCTTCCGCGAACAGTTTGAGACCTTCAAAGGCGTGGCCCTTCTGGCTTGCGGCCATGGCTGAAAATGCCAGGCACTTGGCAGCCTCATAGCCCATGCCCAGTTTGCGAAAGCCTTCATAGCCTTGTTGGGCAAGCTCGGCCGCTTCTGAGCTGAGATTTAGTTCCAGATAAAGCTCTGCCAAGTCGAGGTTGCACAATGCGTGATGATAGGCGTCGCCGAGTTTTTGGGAATTCAGCCGCGTGGCTCGCAGCATTTGAATAGCAGTGCTGTACTCACCGCGCAAATAATGCAGGTACGAAATGTTGTAATCCGCCTGCGTCACCAGCAACGGCATGGCATGTTCCGCACAGAACTTGCGGGCCTGTTGGTATGCGTTCAGGGCCTTAGGAAACGCGTTCAGGCTGATGTAGCACGTGGCCATGTTGCTGAGGACCGCGGCTATGCCCTCGGCGTCTTGCTCCTCCGGCAAGCCACGATATGCGCGCTCATAGCATGCCAGGGCCTCGGCGAAACGGTCCTGCCGGTAGTAGATATTGCCAATGTTGATTTCCAGCCGCGCCAGTCTCCAGGCGTTGCCTTCGTCGGTGAATATCTTCCGCGCGCGCTCGCCGGCTGCGAACGCCCGGTTGTACTCACCCAAGAGGAGCATCGGCTGTATCGATCCGCTCAACGTGCGGGCGACCTCGTGGGTTTTCCCGACGGCGTCGAATAGTGCGACCGCCTGCTCATGGAGATCGACTGCGGAAGCGTGCTCCCCCTTCGAGTACAGAACGTTGGCTTTCGCCCTCAGGGCCCTGGCCAACGATTCCTTATCGTCAAGTTTGTTGGCAATAGTAAGAGCGGCGTTGGCCATGCGCAGAGCCTGTTGCACGTCCACCCGGACCTGCTCGCGTACCTGGTCAGTGAGTTCAGCGACGACCTCAGGTTGAAGCAGCGACTGATTCTCTGACACAAACTTTGCCTGGCTGGTCTCGTCATCCAAGGTCAACAGCTTGCTAAGCAATTGCTTCGTATTTGTTAAAAGACGGCCAGGCGCGGTCAATTGAAACCCTCCTTTTTCAGCCGTTCCCGGAGTTTTTTGAGGCACTGCCCTCGGATGAAGCCGATCGAGCCAGTCGCGATCCCCAATTCTTTGGCAACTTGCTCATAGGGGCGGGATGGGCTCTCGAAGAACAACATTCCGATCATCTGGTGACATCGAGGTGGAAGCGCGGTGATAGCATCACGAAGGTTCTGTTCTCGCTGCAGCTGGTAAAGCATTTCCTCGGGTAATTCTTCAGTGCCGGTGTCCGGTCGATCCTCAATCTCGTTCGCGTCGTCAAAAAGATCCAGACGCTGTTTTTTCCAGTTCAAGCATTTGTGATAGCTCATCTGCATCAGCCATTTGGGAAGAGCACGCGGTTCACGCAGTTCGGCTAAATCGGAAAGAAGATCGAGGCAGACGGACTGGAAAATATCCGCTGCATCCTCCCGGGACAGACCAAACTTGAGGGGGATCGAGAAAATCAGGTTCTTGTACTTCTCGATCAATGCAGACCAAGCTTGTTGGCTGCCTTTGCGGCACTCGCTTACCAGACGCTCATTTGACCACGAGACCTCGCGGGCCACGAGCGCCTGTTTCACCTCGCTGCACCGCTGCCGGAAGCGCCTGCTTGGCGGAAATACAGTTGTTCAACATTCCACAACGTGTTCGGTTCCAGAATCGCTGGCCGGAAGTTGGCGACATTCTTTTTGGCGCCCACCAAAATGTTAGGCGTGGCAAGAAAAACGCACGGAAGGTTCTGCCCAATGAGTTCCTGCACTTGATCGTAGAGATGTTTCCGCCTGCTGTATTTGAGCTCGACCATTTGTTTCTGCATAAGCTGGTCGATTTGAGCTTCCCAGTCCGTAGCCGGTTTTGGCTCACCCAAGTGCCAGAGATGAGTTCCTCCGCTCGAGAGCCAAACATTCAGTTCAGGGTTTGGATCAGCGTCACCGCCTCCCAGAGCCATGATGCTGGCCTCGTAATCATAGGTCTGAAAGACTCGGTCGAGCAGCGCGCGGAACTCCAAGGGAACGACGTGAACGTTCATCCCAAGCTTACTCAAATCATCCTGAATGATAGTTGCCATCTTCATGCGTTGCGCGTTCGATGAGCTTGCAATGATGGAGAATTCCACCGGCTGACCCTGGTGATCCATGAGTTGACCGTCACCGCGCCAGGAAAACCCTGCCGCCTTCAACTGCTTGCGTGCGCCCTCCAGGGAACGTGAGGGATGAGGCAGTGCCTGGTCGACCCAGAACTTGTTCGATGGACTCACATTTCCCCACAGCGGCACCCCGCGCCCCGCATAGACCAGCTTTACGATGTCGTCTCGATCAATCGCAGAGGAGACTGCTTGCCGGAATTTCAGATCCTCAAACCACGCTTGCTTATTTGCAATCTTGTCTAGATTTCGAGACTTGAGATCGTTGAGGTTGAAGACCAGAAAGTTGTACTCCAGGCTTGGACCGAGGTCGAAGAGTTCAAAACCGCGGCTGGGCGCCTCTTTCGACAGTAGCGCGTAGTTTTCCGCGCTCACCCGGCTGATCACGTCCGTGTCGCCGGCTTGGAAGCGAAGCACCTGAGCATCTTCATTTCCCACAAAAAGGAAGATCAGTTCGTCAAGATAGGGGAGGCGATTCTTGTTCCGGTCTGCTTTCCAGTAGTACGGATTGCGCTCAAGTACGATCCGCTGTCCGGCCACGTACTCTTTCATGCGAAAGGGGCCCAAGCCAGCAACTTCCGCGGGAGACGTATTGAGCGTCCACGCCTGTGCGAATTTGCCTTCGGCGTAGGATTTTTCAAGAAGATGACGCGGCATCATCGCCAGGCTGTCGAAAATTCGCTCGGCTGCGGCGTAAGGCTGCGCCAGAGTAAAGCGGACTGTGTACTGATCAATCTTCTGCACCTCAACCGGCTTACCACCAGCCACCAGCAGATCGCGCTGCGGAGAATGAACTTTCTCGTCCAGATAAACCTGAAAAGAAAACACCACGTCGTCCGCATCGAAGGGCTGGCCGTCGGAAAAACGCACGCCATGGCGCAGTTTGACCGTAAACACCCGGCCATCCTTTGACATGCTCCAGGACTTGACCAAAGCCGGTTCGGTCTGCTGCGAGGCTCGGTTGATGTGAATCAGATCCGCCATCAGCCGGCCGATCACCTCACGAGACGGGGCGTCCGCCGCGGTGACTGGATTAAGTGTCTTAGGCTCGCTTCGCTGGGCTACTACGAGATTGCCGCCATAACGCCCAACTTCGTTATCGGTGGTTTGCAGCTCTTCGCCGCGCTGTAGAGGTTGAGGATCAGAGGACGCCAAACAACTGAGAGCGCAGGCGAGGAAAAGGGTCGCGAGACAACCCAAACGTTGCATATAGATTCCGTGAGCCGATCTCTCAGGTTGAGCCAGATTGTAACCGTTCATGAAAAGCGTTGGCTACGTTGAGGTAACCAAAAGAAACAAGTACCAGAGCGAGAGCCGGCAAAAACATCCACCAATAGGAAACAAGCACGTTGTACTGCTGCAGGTTGGCCAGCAGGTTTCCCCAGCTGGGCATCGGCTCGCTCAGCCCCAGCCCAAAGAACGACAGGGTGACCTCGGCAATCACATATTGCGGCACCAGCAGGGCAGCTTGTGTTAGCAGGATTCCGTAAGTATGTGGCAAGACATGGCGGCGCAAGATGTAATAGTCAGACGCTCCAAAACTGCGGCTAGCAGTGACGTACTTTCGATTCTTAGCGCCGAGCACGATTCCTCGAATGAGCCGCGCCGGCCGCGCCCATCCAATTGTCCCTATCACGACGACCAGCAGTAAGAAGGTTTGGGTTGGACTGATGTGCAGCGGTAAGAATGCGCGAACCGCAAGTAAAAGATAAAGCCAGGGCAGGACCAGAAAGAGCTCGGCCAAGCGCATGGCCGATTCGTCAAGCCATTTTCCGTAGAAACCTGAGACGCAGCCGATCAGCAATCCAAGCAGCAATGATGTTCCAGTCGCAAGAAGTCCCGCGGCCACCGAGATTTGCCCACCATACAGGATCCGCGAGAATTGATCACGCCCGTAGTTGTCAGTTCCGGCTAAAAAGATCTGCGCCGGAGCCTCCACTCCAAACAGATGGACCCGCGACGGCCACAGGCCGACAAGTTTGTACTCCGGCCCCACGACAAACAAATGCACGGGATACCGGAGCTCACGGGATTCTTCGTATTCGTAGATGCCATCTGGTCGCGCTACGCATTGGTAAATAAAGGGCCGGGCGTGGAGGTGTCCGGCGGCATCCACAAAGCGGACCCGCGTTGGCGGTGCGAAGGGGAAATCACGGTTCTGCGCGGCCGGGTCGTACGGCGCAACAAATCCCGCTAACAGTATCGCTAAGTGCAGCGATAGCAGAAACATCACTGCAGCAACGATTTTGCGTTTGCTTGCCATGCGCTATTCCACTCGGATCCGCGGATCTACCACAACCAGCATCACATCCGCTAGAAGGCTCCCGAAGACCATGAACAAGGTCGACGACATGACCGCCCCAACCACCACATAGAGATCTCTGGACATGGACGCCTCGAGTAAGAGGGGGCCTATGCCGGGCCAGCCAGTGATTACCTCAACCAGGAGCGAGCCGCTCAAAAGTCCGGCCACCGAAAGCCCGAATAGAGAGATCAGGGGATTCCCTGCCGCAGGTAATGCGTATCGGAAGAGCAGCCTTGCAGGCCCGATTCCGTGTCCCCGCGCAGCTTGGATAAACGGCAACTTCAATACTTCAACCATGCTCGCCCGGACATGCCGCACCAGGACCGGCAGGCTGGCAAGCACGAGTGTTGTGACCGGAACAATCAGGTGCGTCACTAAGTCGATCGTCTTTCCCCATAAGCCGAGTTGATCGAATCCCACGGAAGTCATGCCGCCCACCGGCAGCGCATGAGTACGGATCGCGAAATACAGAAGACCGAATACAAGAACCAATTCCGGAACGGAGAGAAGCAAAGACGTGCCACCCATGCTAAGACGGTCATACCATTTGCCTGGGTGGTTGGAAATCCAAACTCCAAGGGGTACGGCGACCAGCCACGAAAACAGCGTCGCCAACGTAGTCAGAAGAAGTGTATTGCGCGCTCGTACTACCAGTAGGCTTCTTACTGAGGAATTGTAGGCAAAGGAATATCCCCATTCTCCGCCGAGGACCGACTCCACCCAGCGAGCGTATCTCACCGGCAATGGCTTATCGAGCCCGTACTGAGACCGCAACGCGGCAACAGTCTCGGACGAGATCTGAGGATTAAGTTTCATTTCATCGAAGAAACTCCCCGGCGCGAGGTCACTGAAGAGAAAGCACAAGACCGAGACACCGATCAACAGCAGTATCCCGTGAATCACACGTCGCTCGAGATACTTCATTGTCCGCCCCCAACCTGCGCTGTTCGAAAGGCCGCTTCGACAACGCCAACCGAGGCCAGCAACTCTTTGGTGTGAGCGTGTTGGGGGGCGCTGAATACCTGTTGCCTTGATCCACACTCAACGATTTTTCCGTGATGCATGACTGCAACAAAATCGGCAACTTGTCCCACCAGCGACAGATCATGTGATATCAGCAGGTAGGTCAAAGAATGGGACGTTTGAAGGTCTAAGAGAAGATTGAGTATTTGGGCCTGCGTCGCCAGATCCAAACCGGAGAGCGATTCATCAAGTATTAGGAATGTTGGTTTCAAAGCGAGTGCCCTGGCAATTGCCAATCGCTGACGCTGACCGCCGCTGAATTCGAGCGGCGAGCGATTTCCCGCATCTGGTGACAACCCCACTTCTTCCATCAATTCACACGCCCGCGCACGCAACCGCGCGCCGCTTTCTCGACCCTGAATTTCCAGCGGTTCCTCGATGATTTGCGCCGCCGAGAAACGCGGATTCAGGGCTCCGGCCGAATCCTGAAATACCATTTGGATTTTGGGGCGGAGTGCCGTCAACTCTCGCGAATTTGCGAACGATACTTTGCTGCCTTCAAACCAAATCTCACCGCGATCCGGTTTTTCCAATATCCCCAGGCAACTCGCCAGAGTCGACTTACCAGAGCCCGACTCACCGACGAGTGCGGTCAAACATCCAAGAGCAATCTCCAGGTCCACATCCATGAGTGCGTCGATCACAAACTTCTTTCTCGAAAACGGAGCGCGTTGCACATATCGCTTGCATAGCGCTCTTGCCTTCACGAGGGCGGGTTTGATCGCACGGCCTACTGCTTCAGTTCCCATAGTTAAAGCAACTCACTCGACGACCCCGTTCCGGCGTGACTTCGCCGGGAGATTCGTTCTGGCAATGGGCAGTCCTTACCGAACACCGCGGCTCAAAGAGGCATCCGCGACTTGAAGGGTTCAAAGCAGGCAGACTTCCCGGAATTACGGGTAACCGTCCTTCGGAGGTGAGGTTCGTACCGTTTCGAGATCTGGGGATTAGCTGCAGTAGTCCCTTTGTATATGGATGAAGAGGACGCGAGAAAACTTGCGCCGTAGGACCTTGCTCAACAATGCCGCCGGCATACATCACCATCACACGATCGGCGAACCCTGCGAGCAACGCTGGATTGTGGGTAATGAAGATGAGCGCCGACCCGCGCTTTCGATTGATTTCCCGTAGCAAATTGAGGACTTCTGCCTGCACTGTCACGTCGAGCGAGCGAGTGGACTCGTCGGCAATCACCAAGTCGGGGCGGCAAGCCAGAGCTTGCGCGATTGCCACCCGGTGGAGTTCTCCTCCGCTGAGCTGATGCGGGTATGCCCGGTAAATACGATCCACTTCAGAGAGCCGCACTCCTCTGAGGACTGCTTCACATTCCAGCTTGCGTGTTTTTCCATTTCCCGGCCGATGCGCTCGGATGATCTCGGCAATCTGATCGCCAACCCTCATGACCGGGCTCAAAGAGAGTCCGGGTTCCTGGAAAATCATTGAGATCTTGGCGCCGCGAATTTCTCTCCAGCGCGACTCGTCCATCTGAAGCAAGTCTTCATCTTGAAAAAGAATCGTGCCTTCGACGCTGCAATTTGCAGGCAGCAGACCGAGGATAGCGAGCGCCAGGGTGCTCTTGCCGGATCCTGATTCCCCGAGGATCCCAAGAATTTCTCCGGGCGCTATGTCGAAGCTGACACGACGCAATGCCGGAGCGGACTGCCGGTTACGGGTAGAGTACGTCACGGTGAGCGCGCGCACGCGAAGCAAGGCTGCGCCCTCCAATGACACTGTGGCGAACGGCATCATGTTCGTGAACAATCCCATCGCTGCATTAGGCAAATTGTGAGGGATGGCTTGGAGATTCCTAAGTTACCGAGGTAATGCAGTGACAAGCCCAGGGCGGGCCTGGCGATGTGCTCTTGCGCGATTTTCTCGGCGGCGTACTACTTTCGCGCCAGCTTTTAGCAGCCCGCGGGTTTAAGGTTTCAGGAGTGATTCCCCGAACGCCACGGGAATGGCGAAATTCGAGCCGCCGAACTCGCGCACCATGGCAAAGTTAATTCCTATGACTTTGCCCTCGTTGTTGAAAAGCGGACCGCCCGAGCCGCCCGAAGTGGTTTGGGCATCGTAGACAATCTTGTCCGGTAGTACGTCGCCGATATGCCCCTGGGTAGTGGTAGGCCTGATCAGGTTGCGGCGCGCGAGTTCCTCCATCACCTGTTTCGGATCACCTTTGGATGCAGCCGCGATGGACTGAAGCGTCTCCGCGCCGGCCCGAGCTAGAATCGCATCAAGAGCAGTAGGATATCCAAGCAGCACGACCGGTCCGCCGCTAACGGCAGACCGACGGCCATCGGCAAGGGCAATCTGTTTGATGCCCAGCCCTGCGACATTTCCTTTCACGACCGCCACGTCCGCAAGCGAGGAGATCTTCTCGGTGTTGATAGCAACGCCGTTTTTAACTCCGGGGAAATATGCCGTCATCTCAGCAATCACCGGCTCAACACCCTGATTCAGCATTTCCTTCATCTCGTCGTTCTGCCACCAAGGTTCGGCGACGTGATGATTGGTGAGGATTAGCCCCGTATCGGTAACCAGAAACCCCGTGCCAAAAACGTCCAGGTGCACTTCCGGACCATTCCCAGTAAGGCTCACCAGCGGGTTGCTGTGTTCATCGGTCGCGGGCTCGCCGCTGCTGGTAACTCCCGCATACCGGAGTCTCAATCCCGTAGCGTGTTCGCGGAAGGCGAGCACAACGTGGATGAGACAGACGCTGGGCTCATAGGACTGGATGATCCTCTCGGCGAACTTTCCCTCGGTCTCAATCTTCTGGAGGCGGGTTTCTACAGCCGCTAATTGCTTCTGCAAAGCAGAAGCGTCTTCCGTTCTGCCGGCTGCGATTTGCGATCGCAATTCTTCGCTTTTCTTCTGGAGTTGAATCTTTTGCGGATCGCCTGCCTTGGCAATACCGCGTTCCGCTTCTTCACGCGCTCGAAGCGAGCGTTCCATGAACTGCTGTTGTGTCTGGATGCCCGTCGCCTGCAATCGGGTAATCGCAGCATAAACCCGTGTATTCTGCTCCTGCGTGCGACGGTAGATGAAGAAAAAGACCAAACCCGCCGCGATAAGCACGCCAACAGTTACCAAGCCGCCAACCCGAAGCGTCCGCCGTTCTTCATTGACGGCGGCCACCACTTCTCTGGCGGTATTTCGATTCTCCTCCGCCGAGCTCAGCCGTTCCCGAAACTCGTCCGCAGTATGTTTGGTCCGTAGTTGCGAGCGCACGCGGGTTAGCAATTCGTGCGGGTCAAAGGGTAGCGACAGCACATCATCCGCCCCCAAGTCCATCCCCCGAGTCCGCTCGCCTGATCCTCCGGGAGAGAGCATCACTACGCGTACATTCTGCGTGTGCTCGGAACCCTTGATTTCGGAAAGAAGACTACAGCAATCGAGCTGCGGCGGGTCCGCACCCAGGATAACCGCGTCAGGACCAAAGGCGAGAACTGACTTCATTCCCTCGCTGTAATCGGTCGAGACCTGATACCCCGCATCGCTCAGCACTGCGACGATGCGCTCCCGTAGAGCATCGTCAGACTCCACCACCAACAATTTCTCTGCTTTGGATTCCATAACGCCCGTCTCTTGAGATGGTTTCAGACCCTCGCAGGATTCACTTCGGACGGGCTGGCCTGCGCTTTTCCCTCTTCTTATCTACGGGTGACGATCTGGCCCGAGCTCTTTTGTGACCTTTGTCCTCGTTCGCGCATCGCTCCTCCCTATTCGGTTATCCAATGTTTCATGACCAATGGATTGGCGGTTTCCGTTCTCGATCTGGTCGGCATGCACACCGGCGAACCTGCAGGCAGCGCAATTGCCCGATCGGTGGACCTAGCCCAGCACGTAGAGCGTTTAGGCTACACCCGCTTCTGGCTGGCAGAACATCACTCGATCGAAGGGCTGGCGTGCTCAGCCACACCCGTGCTGATCGGCCATGTCGCAGGCGCTACAAAAACGATCCGCGTAGGCAGTGGTGGCGTCATGTTGCCTAACCACGCCCCGCTTGTCGTCGCCGAGCAGTTCGGCACCCTCGAAGCGCTCTTTCCCGGGCGCATCGATCTGGGCCTGGGCCGCGCCCCCGGCAGCGATTCTCACACCATGCGTGCGCTGCGCCGCGATCTGCGTCAGACTGGAGACGATTTCCCCGAGTTGCTGGAGGAGTTGCGTACCTACCTCGGCCCAGCAAAGCCCGGGCAAGCGGTGAAAGCGATTCCGGGACAAGGGAGCAATGTGCCCATCACCCTTCTGGGTTCGAGCGGCTTCAGCGCGCAATTGGCTGGAACCCTGGGCCTGCCCTTCGCTTTCGCGGCGCACTTCGCCCCTGAGTATTTGCACGCCGCTGCCCAACTGTACCGCGAGCGCTTCCGCCCGAGCGACGCCTTGCGCCGGCCCTACCTGATGGTCGCGGTGCAGGTCATTGCGGCAGAGACCGACGCCGCTGCCCGCCGCTTGTTTACCACGCCCCAGCAACGATTCCTTCGACTGATCCGCAATCAGCCGGTGGAATTGTTGCCGCCGGTCGATTCGATGGAGCCGTTGTGGCAGGACTTCGAACGCGCCGCGGTAGAGACCAAGCTGAGTGCCGCCATAGTGGGATCGAACGCGACGGTGAAAACCGGACTGGAAAAGCTGCTGTCCGAAACCGCAGCAGATGAGGTAATCGTAGTCACGGACACCTACGACCATGACGATCGCCTGCGATCCTATGAACGACTGGCCGCAGTTTCACAAGAGATAGGTGTGGCGGTGTGAACTGGAGATCCGAAAACTGACGACCTAAGATTCTCCGTTTGGTACCTCAGGTTCGCGTCCTTTTTGGGACGTCTAACCTGGGTCGAGGAACATTTTCGCGGGGCGGGTGGCCCGGCCTTTCGCGTTCTTTGCGAAGGCCGGGGTTTCTAGCCGGAGCCGGTCCGAGTCGCCACGCGCGGTTTCCGTAAAACCGTCTGCTCGCCATCTGCAAGGCCAGGGGCTTGAGTCAAGTGAATTCCCTTACTGCCGATGTTCGGGTACTAGGTCTAGAACTTTAGTAATCGGGTATATAGCCGATTGTGTACAGTCCGTCGGGGTGCAATAAATATCTACAGTTTTAGAAATAAAATTTTCAGGAGCCCTCCCCTATGTTCCGCATTGACCGTGAAGATCCTTCTCTCGCAAAGCAATTGCACCATCTTGAGCACATCAACCAGTTCCTTTGCCAGATTACAGCCGCCATCCTGCTGGACAACCAAACCTTTGAAAGCGTCTGGAGCACAGCGAACGAGATCTACGATCGCTATCATCCGACACAGGTGAGATTCATGAGTCACCCCGACTTTGATGCATCGGGCACCCATGCGTTAAGCGCATAGCAGGGCGAACGAACTTCGGGCCGCCCGTCTCTGGATGCAGCACTGGAGACGATTAAAGTTGGAACGTGCCGGGATATCTGTGGCTTACTAAAAAGCCAAAGGCCGGCTAAAAACACGAACGGCAGGGTTCGTGCTCTAAATACGACAACCAGACAAACAATTAACTCGGGAGGAATCATGCCAAGCGTCCATATCGACAATATCGGTGGGATGGCAATCGTTGAATGCGCGGGCAGATTTGTCCGCAATGAGGCGGCTTTCCAGTTACGAGACGCCGTCACGTCGCAGACAGACGAT
>JABCYV010000100.1 GCA_013290025.1 Acidobacteriota bacterium | reverse complement strand
GATTAATTAGCGTGTCTGCAGCCCGCTGCGCGAAGAACGGAAGCAACATCGAGGTCTGAGCACCACCCCGAGGGAATTGCTGCTGCAACATTTGTTTAGCTTCGCGTTCCACTTCGAGCGTGGTCACGTCCGCGCCTGCCACTTTGGCGACCACCCCTTGCCCAGGGGCGCCGAGACCGAAGCTGGAACCAACGCCACCAGGAACCAGCGTGATCACCATGGCGGCACAAATGATTAACAACAGGCCCCCGAGAACAATCTTTTTTGTCGGGCCAGGGGTTTGCAGAAATCGAATCATCTTTTCGCAACTCCGAAGTAGGTAGCGGAACCCACGATTATAAACTAAAAGTCAGGCTGATCAGGTGGCGCCAGCGCCGGTATTGGCTGCAGCGGCCTGTTAGCGAGGCAGGCCTCGTTGGAGCCGTCGATTCCTCTTTAGCTCCAGGCCTAATTCGTTCGTGGCTTGGCAACCTTTGCGATGACCAGCCCGGCAAGCAGCCACGTGATGGTGACATCAATAAGGTTCACCGCCGTGTAGACGCCAGAAAAGCCCCACCAATTCCAGTTCGGAAGATCGACGATCACACTTGCCGCCAGCCCTGTAATCGCGATAAACATCACTCGTTTGCGGTAACTCAAGCCGCTCGTCTGCAGCAGGAGCCACGTGAGCAGGAATGCCGCCACCATCAGGCTCAAAACTTGAATAATTAGGCCCCGGGCGAATGAGCCAAATCCGCCGCGCCGTACCGCCGCAATCATAATGGGCCCCTTTTGCATCCTCTCCATCAGTGCTGCTTTCGCCGCTTTCTGCTGTTCCGCAGTCATGCCTTCGGTCGGCGGCATGCCGGGCAGAATGTAGGTTCCGTCTTTTGGGGCGTGCGAGGCGATTAGGGCGGATACCTCGTCGTCATTCTGAAAGCTAACCAGCGTCTTCTCGTGCCATCCCAGTAGTTCCCACGAAACGCTGCTCCACACAAAAGCCACCAACCCGCCCAGGATGCTCCCAAGTACTAGCGATCTCAGCATAGTTCCTCCTGATCAGGGCCGAACATGTCCTGCAATACCGAAATTATTAACTTTCTTCCGGTGGGAGCTCGAAATCTACAAGATTTCCCTGGAAACCGCGCGTCTTCCAAGCCCCGAAGGCGATGCCGACCACCATCCAGACCGTGCCCGCGATTTTGGCGGGGCGGCTCAGGTTCAGCCAGAGCAGCAGGCAGATCAGGAATCCTGCAATCGGCGGAATCAGATTGGTCAGTTTCTTCTCTTCATTGCGGAGATAGTAGCGCACGAACGCCGCGGCATTGACGCCCATGAACGCGATCAGCGCTCCGAAGTTCAACATCTCCGCGCCCAAGCCATAACTGAATAACCCATAGTTGACTAGCAGCGCAGCACCCAGGGCCATAACTCCCACAAAAACCACATTATTGCGAGGCACGTGCCGCTTGGGATCGACGGCTCCGAAGAACGATTTGGGCAATGCGTTGCTGCGTCCCATGCCATACAACAAGCGGGCCGCGCCTAATTGCGATCCCATGCCGGATCCGAAATTCGCCACCAGCAGCGTGAATCCGACGATCACAAGCAAGGGCTGCCAGGCACGCGCAGCGACGAAGGTAAACGCAGCGTCGACGTTGGGGAATGGCTCAGCAGCCGGCCATATCAATTGCGCGGCATACACTTCGATCGCGGAAAGAATGCCGATCACCAGGCAAGTAAGCACGGTAGCCAGCAAAATGTTGCGCCGCGGGTTCTCGGCTTCCTCCGAGAGAGTTGAAATGCCATCAAAACCAATATAGGTGAGCACAGCGATGGAAGTGCCGCCCAGCACGGCTTTCGTGTTCCACATCTGCGGATCGTAGAAAGGGCGAGTGAGGAAACCAGCGTCGCCGTGGGGGTGTCCAAAGACGTATCGCGCCGCGGCGACAAAGAAAATTGCAATCACCACTCCCATGCCGGCTGCCAACCCCGTGTTAACGCGCGCCGACGTCTTTACTCCCTGAATGTTAAGAAGGGTGAACACCAACGCAAAGAAGATGGCCCAAATGCTGTACGGAACGCCGGGAGCAAACACGTGGGCTTGCTGACTGCACCATACTGTACAGATCATCGGATTCAGCATGTAATCCATCACCATGCTCCACCCCGTCACATAACCTAGCGCTGGATTGATCTCCTGACCCACATAGGTGAAAGCCGAACCCGCGCTAGGATAGGCACGCGCCATCCGACCGTAGCTGATCGCGGTGAACAGCATCGCCACCATAGCGATCAGGACCGTGGTGACGACATGCCCGCGGCCGCGATCGCTGAGCACGCCAAACACAGACAAGGGTGCAACCGGCTGAATGACAATGATGCCGTAGAAGATCAGGTCCCAAAGCGTAAGTGAACGTCGAAGGCGAGGAGCAGCGGAGGCAGTTCCCGGCTGACTGGTTGCCATTGTCGCGTATTGGATTATGCTGGAGCGGGGAATGTCAATACTAAAACGATTTCGTAAGTAAATGGCGTCAGATTATTTTGCTGGCCCGTAGTCGAACCGGTATCCCCTCGGCTCATTTCCTGAGATATGGCGCGTGTTGTAGTCGAGCGTGTAGTTGAGGTGCACATCATCCAGCGGAAATGATTTTCCCACAGGATAGGGATAGGTGCCCATGTTGTGGAAGGGCAGAGGATCGACGGTGCTGCCTTCGGCGGCATAGAAATCCATGTCTTTCTCGTATCCAGCGGCCTGGAAGAAGTAATCGCGGACCCATCCCTGGGGCAAGGCAGGAAGCTTCGAAGGGTCAAAGTCGAGCGCAACTTCATCACCTGATCCAAACACAACAAAACGATCATCAGAAGCAGTTAGCAGCGGCCGGACGTCGCCATAGCGCGTGTAAGTGCCAACGGGTCTTGTGTACGGCCCGGTGGCGCTCGCCTTTTCGTAAACGTAGCGGACGTTACCTGGCGGCTGATTTTCGATCTTTAGCGGAAACCCGTGAAAGCGCAGATCAGCACGAGCTAGCGGAACTGCCGTGAGCCGGACATTCTGGTCGTGCTCAGTGCGGCTGATCAGAATACTGTCCCAATAAATCTGCAGATTGGTCGAGATGCGGATACGCTGCGTGCCCTGCGGCAATTTGTCTGTCAGGTCCGCGGTCATAGTACGCGCGCCGCCAGCTGGGAAGCCCATGTCGTCGACCACTCGCGTCCACTTACCATTCGCGTCTTGCGCTTCTACGTAGGGTGGGACGCCCTCGACCCCGGCCTGATACGCCGCGAACATGCTAGTCGCGGTGAAGTACTCGATTTCACCGTGAAGCAGTAACCAGAGCGGGCCGCCACGATACGGTTCGCCAAGATCGAGTTCGAGGGTGTGCAGCTTGGTGAAGCCGTGAAATGGAAGTAATTCGAACTCGCCGAAATATCGATGAGCCAGAAGATCGGGAAGAACGTCATGCCCACGGTCGTCCCGTGCGCTGGCGGGCGGGTGCGGGTTGCGGCTGGCGATCACTTTGAACGCCGGGTACGGCGGGCTGGAAGCGAAGTATTCGTTGGGATAGACATCGAACGTGGCTGGATGATCCACCGCAAACAGACGCACCTGGTCGAGATACACGACTTCTTCCAGAGGCTCCATGAAGCGAAGACTCAGCTTGCCGTTCTTCTCGCGCAGCGTCTGGCGATCTACCTTGATGTATTCAGTAGGACGCGGAATATTGCGCTGTGCGGGCCCAATCCAATGACCAACGACTCCGGCTCCGAGCATGTCGCCGACCAGTGCATAGCGATGACCATCCCACACGAATAGGGTGGGGCAGGAGCTGCCGCGGCGGTCCAGTTCGGTGTAGGAGTGTTCGCGGTCGACTGCTACTTCAACTTCATCCTGAAGGACTCCAGTGGGCCAGAGCATGCGGACGACGTCGGCTTCCTTCGCTTGGCCGAGGCCGACGGTGAGGTACAGCGAATTCTGGCCGAGATATCCGGATGAGCCGTAGATCTCAAATTTCTGGCGGATGCCGTCAGAGAAGACTTCCACCTTGGTTCCGATGGCGCTCTTGTTATCGTTCAGACCTCTCAGTGCCAGGCGTAGCCAGTGGTTTTTGTTGCCTCCCTCGTTTTTCAGCAGGACGGCGGGGCCACGGTTCTGGGTGATGAGCAGGTCAGTGGCGCCATCGTTGTCATAGTCTCCGACGATGATGGCACGCGGGTCCTTCAGGCTGATCTTGTCGAGTCCGACGTCGGCTGTGACGTCTTTGAAACCATCCGGGCCGAGATTGCGGAACAGCTTCACTTCTCCCTTACCATCAGCAGTCTCGCCGACGGCGACAAGGTCAACCCAACCGTCGTTGTCGTAGTCGATAGCGGCGACACCAAAAGCACGAACCCAGTCGGTTTTCGGAAGCTCAACCTGTTCGAAACTCTTGCCCTGATTGTTGCGCCAGAGCGTGAGTCCCGGCACCCCCCAATGTGTGAAGGCGAGATCCATCCAGCCGTCGTGGTTGAAATCGAGGACGGCGATGCCGACTGCTGCCCCCGGCATCTCCGACGGCCAGACTTCGCGATGTACGAACTTCCCTTCGCGTGGATTTGCGAACACTGTCCGACTGCTTAGGACGACATCGACGGCGCGATCATTGTTATAGTCCGTCCCTACAGACGTGAGGCTCATTTCATCGAGTCCAGTGTCTCCTGTAACGTCGGTAAAGCTGCCATTTCCGTTGTTCCGCCACATAGTGTTGTAGCGGCCGGCTACGCTGCCAGCGATTCCTCCCGTGTGCGGTAGGCGTGGATCAAAATCTTGGCCAGCGCTGTAACGGCTAATGTACAAGTCCAAATCGCCGTCGTGGTCGTAATCAATAAACGTGAGGCCGGCATTGAAAGCGGGGAGGTTGGGATCAGTGGCGACAGCGCTTCGGATACCAGCGGCTTCGGTGACGTCTTTAAATGTACCGTTCTTTTCGTTGTGCAGCAAAAGTACCCGGTTCTTGAAACTCACAGCGAGATCGGCTGCGCCATCATTGTCATAATCGCCTGCGGTGCAGCTGATTGCATGCAGCTTGGGGTCGAGTCCAGCGTGCTTTGTGACGTCTTCAAACATGCCGTTTCCCAGGTTGTGATAAAGCACCATGCCACCCTGCGGACCATTGTCGGGAAGAAAAATATCCAGGCGGCCGTCGCTGTCATAGTCCAAAAAGCATGTCCCAGGACCAAGATACGAAGCCAAATCGTTTGCGGTGGCGGCTGAGGGTTTTGTCAGCAGTCCGACCTGCTCCGTCACGTCCACAAATTTCACCGGAATCTGCGCCGGGACTTTCGTTGGCGCGCGCGACGATTCCTCGGCCCGCGAGTATTGGCCCTGCTCGCCGTAAGCCAACCCGATGGGCGAGCCCAGTTTGTTCTGGGTGATGTGCTGGAACAGTTGCAAATGTTCGCGGGCGTGTGTGGTGTCGCCCGACTGTTGGTAAGCGCGCGAGATACCGAATTGAGCCGAGGCGTGCAAAGGATTCAGTTTGAGGGCGTGCTGGAAAGCGTCGATCGCCTGCGGATATTGCTTGAGCTGGCTGTAGGTCGCGCCGAGGAAGTACCAGGTGTCAGCGTCGTTGGGGTCTATTGCGATGACCCGGTGGAAAGCATCCACGGCGCCTTGTGCGTTGTCGGAATTTTTATACAGCAGCCCGAGGTTGAACCACGCGTGAGCGTCGTTTGGATTGCGTTTGACCGCGTCTTCAAGAAGTTGTTTCGCGGGCTCGATGCGTGCCAGGTTAAGCAGCGCAATGCCCTGGTTCAACTTGGCGATCTGTAGATTAGGGTCGAGCGCAGCGGCATCTTGAAAGGCTTTGAGACCTTTCTCGAAGAGCTGCTGATTCATGTAGGCGGCGCCAAGATTGTTGAGTCGGGCAGCGTCGCTGGTGGGACTTGGACTCGAGGAATTTTGTGGAGCAGCAGCCAAGATGCCAAATGTAAACAGCAACACAACTGAAGCGAAAACGGCGGAAATGGATCTCATGAACGCGAGAGCCCTGCCCTCAGGGGCTCAAGCCCCTTCTTTTAAGAAGCCTTCTTCGGCACGACTGAAGCCGTGCCCTTCCCAGTTGTCCGTTGCATGTGTCCGGTTGCCGGCTTGTCGTACAGCCGCGAAGTGACAATGCCCTTTGCCTCCTGGATAGTAACAGTCTGATCGGCGTTTATGTTCGACAGCTTGTCAACTTGACCACTCGGCCATTGCACTTCGAGTGAATCCGCCTTGGGCTGGTTGCCGAGTCCGAAGGTCAGCACTAATTCACTCTGAGACAGGTAACTCGAACCGCTGCGCAGCATCTGCCATTGTTGATCTTTGGCGTTGCCCACACGAACAACAGCGCCGATGCCGTCACGGTTGGATCTTGTCCCCAGCAGTTTTATGCGCAAGCTATGGTTAGTTGCACCTTCGTTATGAAACAAGTACGCGCGACCGCCGTTGGTGCTGACCAATATATCTAGCGCACCGTCATTGTCGATATCAGCGTAAGCCGCCCCGCGCGCGACTTTCGGACGCGCAAATGCCGCGCCTAGAGATTCCGTAACCTCCTGAAACTTACCGCCACCCAGATTGCGGAACAAATGGGGCGGTTCGGCATAACTGACACGTTTCTGCACACGTTCGATCTGGTCCTCGATGTGTCCGTCGGCCACAAAGATGTCAGGCCAACCGTCATTATCATAGTCAAAGAAGAAACATCCGAAGCCGAGAGTCACGAGGGTGGCGCGCCCTACATCCGAGCGAGGCGCCTCGTCGACGAAGAGCCCGTTGCCTTCGTTGTGATAAAGCGAGAGCATCTGGTTGGCGAAATTGGTGATGATAATACTGGGATGGCCGGAGCGGTCGTAATCCGCTGCATCAACACCCATGCCGGCGCGGGCTACGCCGTCTTCACTGAAAGCAATTCCTGCAGAGACGGCCTTCTCTTCGAACGTTCCGTCTCGCTTGTTGAGATACAGTTTGTTCGGCTGCGTGTCGTTGGCCAGCAGGATATCGGGCCAACCGTCGCCGTTGTAGTCGAGAACTGCTACGCCCAGGCTCTTGGAAGTAGGATCGTAGAAGTTGGCTTTCTGCGTAGCATCTTCGAACTTGCCACCGCCCAGGTTGTGCCATAGCCGCGCCGATGACCCTTTGTAGGACTCCGGCGTGCAATAGGATTTGTGCGCGCCGTCCAGCGTGCAATAGAGATCCCCCGGGACAGACCACTGAACATAGTTGGCGACGACCAGGTCGAGTTTGCCGTCGCGATCGTAATCCACCCAGGCAGCGCCGGTGGAGAATTCATTCGGCCCCCACAAGCCGGCAGACTTGGTCACATCAGTAAACGTTCCGTTGCCATTGTTGTGAAAAAGATGGCTCTGGCCAAGCGCGGTGATGAAGATATCGTCGAAACCGTCGTTGTCGTAATCGCCCACGGCAACCCCCATCCCGAACATGGGGACTGCGAGGCCGGCTTTGCTCGTCACATCCGTGAAAGTGCCATTATGGTTGTTGTGATAAAGCTTGAGAGTGGACATCGGGCCCTGATGGCCGGGCCAATTTTCACCGTTCACTAACAGAATATCAGGCCAGCCGTCGTTGTCGTAGTCGATAAAGGCGCAGCCCGGACCCATAGTCTCCGGAAGATATTTCTTTCCGAACGCACCATTGTTGTGGACGAAATGAATTCCAGCTTGAACAGTGATATCGCGGAACTGAATGTGTTGAGCCGCGGCGGACACAGCCGCAAGGACGAGGATGGACAGGGATGCAAGAACCTTGCGCATCATTTGGACGCCCTAACGGCTACCGTAGCTGCTTTAACAACAGTTGCCTTCGTTTGCAACCCGGGCAACGGCACGGAGACATGTTCGTGAATCGCCTGGCGCTCGTTGTTGTCCTCGGGATTGAGTTGCCGGAAAGGCCCGGTGATAGCCTGCGAAGCCTCATCGGCCTTGAAACGCAAATAGCGGACCTGGTGTTCGTGAGCCTGCTTTTCATTTCCCAACCCGTTATGGCAGAGCATCAAATTGTAGTGTGCTTGCAAGTCTTCAGGATCAACCGCTAGCACGGATTGCAGTACCTTCACTGCGTCAGCATATTTGCGTTGTAGGAAGAGGATTCGCCCGAGGTCATTGAGCGCAACCCGGTCCCTGGGATACTGTGCCAGGACTTTTCGCAGATGATCGGCAGCACCCTCATAGTTGCCGTCGCTGCGGAGGACTTTGGCGTAGAAAAAATGGGCGCGAGCCAAATCTGGACTCAGAGTCAATGCCTTTTCCAGGACTGCACGGGCTCGATCCATATCACCTTCTTGCACGGCTGCACGGCCGAGATTAACCCAGCCATCTGGATTCTTAGGATCGATTTCCGTTACCTTTTGGAAGGCGACTGCTGCCCCCTTCAAATCGCCCTGCAGAAAGAGTCCGATCCCGTAGTCGTTCCATCGTTGCCAATCATCAGCCTGAAGAATCACTTTGGGCGGCGGCTCGCCCGCATTATGGCCGGCGACGTTTAACGTAACTTCGTCTTCCGCAAGGGCAACAATGGGAAGATCAGGGATCTGATCACGTTTAGCCGATACGCCCGTGAGGGGTGCGATGAATGAGAACTTTCTGTCGTCATAATCCGGCGTGACTGCCTGGGGCTGGCTCGAATCAGGAATGCCGGCGAATGAGAATTGCGTATTCCACCAAGCGAACTTGCGATAGCACAGGCGCGCGTGCAGGGTGACCTTGTCCCCAGCGTTCTCTGGAATATGTACCCGATAGTGAACCGTGTCCGCGGCGCCTGGTGGAATCAGATGCACGTAAACCACGGCACGTGTGGCCCAGGCATTGCGCTTGTTGATCCGATTGCCGTGCGCATCCACTTGTAGTGAGCGGTAGAAGTGCGCACTTTTTTCCACCGGACCTTTGCCGTTGTCTTCTACCATTCCGCTCCAGAAAACGGTTTGGCCCTTGTCGTCCGTGCCCTTGAGCTCTAGCCAGGTGTCGTAGGCGTCGACCGTTCCGCCGGGGAAAAAGTGCCCAACCTTCTTTGTGCGAACCACGACATCCAGACGCACGGTGTCGCCGCGTCGAAGTATGGGCTGTACACGGTTTAAAGGCGCCGTAACAGGAGACACCTCCGCTTCCACCGCCGGAGTAATCTTAGCCTCCGCCTCCTCGCCGACAGCGAAGGTGGTGGAGAGTTCAGATTGGCTGACCGCGCCTGTTTTCGGTTCGGCCCGCGCCGGGGAGAGCGCGAATATATCGACAGTCAAATCCTTGTTCTTCAAAAAGTCTTCCGTAATTCTGAGCTGTTCAGCATCTTCGTTTGCTGTGGGCAAGGCGGTGTTGGCGCCGGGAAAGCGATGTGAGTGCACGACACCATTAATATTGCCGAAATCCCCGGAAGGCGTCAGCGGCATGTGACAATCGGCGCACTGCGCTGGTTTGGGGGGATAGTAAAAAGAGCGCGCGCCCTGTCCGGAGACTCCGCTGGCCTGCCAGTTGTCGTATTCGTTGAAGCCGCGGAACCAGCGGTAATGGTTCACTGGAACATCAAGGTGAACTTTGTGGCAGCTTGAGCAAAACTCCGCAGTCTGTTCGCGCATGAATGGTTTCAGAAACACACGCCGGTGCGGTTCGGGATTAAGCTTCACCAGAAAATCGTGCAATGCTCGCGCTACTGGATTCTGGGTGGCCGCCAACTCGTGCAGCTTGGGATATTCGAGATAGAAATCACCCTGACCCATCGTGCTCTTCACGTCGGCGATGGAATGGCACATCATGCAGCCTAGTCCGGCTTGCGACTCGGGACGATGCACAATCTGCTTGATGGGAGTGTCCATCAATCCGCTGTAGAGCACGGCCGGATCGTGACAGCCTCCGCACCATTTTGAGGGCCCAGTACCAATCGTGTCCTGCATATACTCGATGCTCTTGCGGTACCACTGATTATTGAACGACGAAAAATGGTGCGCCGAGCTGAACCACTGGTTGTAGACGTCTTCATGACAACGCTTGCAAGATTCCGACTCCATGAAGAATTTGCTGGGGATTTTCTGTCCACCATAAACCTGGGCGGAGCTGGGAAAAAACGGACCGCTGGGACCGTCGCCCTCTTCGTTCATCGTGGCCGGCGGCATTAGAGGGTTCTCAATCCGCGCATGCTTCTGCCAGCGTGATTCCCGTACGTAGTGAGCACAATAGCCAAGCCCAGCCAGCGCGAGCAGGCAGATTGCAATGCGTCCGATCGCGAGACCGGCCCCCGGGGCCAGCCAACCCCTCTTCCCCGCCCATTCCGCAAACAGATTGCCCACACCTGCCAAGGACACCAAAATATGAAAATAGAGCCAGTTCCATTCCGCCCGAGGCGTTCCGATCTTAATCAGGATCAGCCCTGAAATTGCTCCGCCGCCTATCAGCAACCAGCCTATGCGCGTGGCCAAGTTTCCGTTTCGGAGCAGCCCATACAGCGCAACAGCGAGCATGACCGAGGCGACAACTCCTGTGACGGCATGCAGCAGAACGATTACGGCATAGAAAACATTTGGCTGGGGAAACGTATAAAGATAGGCCGCGGAAATGAAGAGAAAGACGAGTAGCCCCGGAAGTACGTGACGGCTGGCGGAACCTTCAGAGATCGGTAGCATCGCAGATGCAGCATCAAGCCATCGTTTACATGGCCGAGCCTAGAGAGAACTCGTACGTCCACAAAAGCTATCTATGTCAGGGAATTACGGAAATAGTATAAAACCACTAGGAGCAGTTGAGAGAAGTTGCGGCGACCCTAATTGATGGGCGGCCTCTGCCATCCACCACATTCCTCATCGATGATAGCGGCAACAGCCAATGCCAATTCTTCTTCCCAGGGGCGCGTAATGATTTGCACTCCGATTGGCAGTCCTTCCGATGACCTTCCTACCGGCACTACCGCAGCCGGCATTCCCAATAGATTGAACCACTCGGTGTAGCTCCAAGCGTCGAGGTATTGCACGGTTTGGCCATCGATCTTCCAGCTGCGCTCGCCGTGCTTGAAGGCGGGAATGGAAGCCACTGGACACAGGAGCACGGGGTACTCTCGCATCTGGGCCAAGACGCGCCCTCGCACCTCGTCACGCTGGATCCAAGCATCGAGCAACGACGCGCCAGTATGTGGGCGTTCTGCAGCAACCCAGCCGGCAAACTCTTTGAGAGTCGGGCTGAGATCGGATTCATGTCCCCCTATTAGCGGACCTAGGAGCATTCCGCCGGCGATTCCAAAAAACTTCCACCACAGTTGCCGCGCCAATTCGAGTCCCTCCGGACGAAAACACTCGACCTGAAATCCGGCGCACCGCAAAGCGTTCGCAGCCGCCCGCACGGCCGCTCGCGTTTCCGGAGTCACAGGAGTGCGGTCGTCATCCTCGAAATATCCGATCCGGACCCTCTTCAGTCCATTCTTCCCTGGCCAACGCACCGGCACGGGTGCGGCCGAGGGATCACCCTCATCGGCGCCCTGCATGGTTTCGAACAGAACCTTCAAATCAGACACGGTTCGCGCCATCGGTCCCACTACACCGATGAGCCCGGATGGTCCGACGGACTTCGGGAAATGTCCGGTCGCCGGGACACGGCCAGGTGTGGGCTTGAGTCCGCATATTCCGCTGAAGTGTGCGGGCACACGAATCGATCCTCCACCATCACTGCCGACGCCACCTGCGGAACATCCAGAAGCGATGGCTGCGGCCTCCCCACCGCTCGAGCCGCCAGGCGTTCGCGATAAATCCCAAGGATTGTTAGTGCGGCCGTAGAGAAGATTGTCGGTCTCCCAGGCCATGAGCAGTTCAGCACAATTTGTTGTCCCGAGAATAATTGCGCCCGCGTGGCGCAGTCGCGAGACCAGTGGCGCGTCCTGCTGAGCGACGTAACCGGCGCGCAATTTTGTACCCGCTTCACAACGCAATCCTGCTACTTCAATGGAACTCTTGATGGTCACTGGCACACCGTGCAGGGGACCGAGGTTTTGCTTGCGGGACACCGCAATCTCAGCCGCGTGGGCCTGGCGACGAGCGCCTTCCGTGTCCACTTGAACGAATACCTTCAGTTCAGGATTCAGTCGTTCAATCCGCTGCAGATGCGCTTCGACTAATTCGACTGGAGATAGTTTTTTCTGGCGAATTTGCTCAGCCATCGAAACCGCAGAAAGCATTGCCAGTTCGGACATACGCGCTCTATCAGGAGAGACGAGTCTAGCATGTAGCTGCGGTTACAATCCGCCCGTTTCTCAGGTGTCACACTCAGAAATGTTGATCAGTGCGAAGCCGACTGGGTGCGGTGGGTTCGTTCGGCTGGCGCGGCGGTGCGGGTACTGCTCCGTTTCTTGGAGCGTCGTTTGCCAAGCCAGTTTTGCAGTTGCTTTCGTGAGGCCGGCGCGAGCTGAGAGAAAAGCATGCCCATGCGCCCGCAATCATCCGCCCAAATCACGTCGCCGGTTCCTTCCACCATGCTTGAGCTGCCAGGCAATACGAAACGGAACGGCACGCTCTGAACCGGCGGCAGCGGTTCTGGCACCTGTAGCGACATCCCCTGCTCATTGAGATCCAGCACCATCGCCGGCAAGGCGGCAATGCCGAACTGCAGGTAGACCAGCGCCTCTAGCTTCTGTCGCGAGGATTGGCGGCGGTCCGGCTGCATGAAACCCCGGCCAGCGCGGAACGAACGTACAAGCTGCTCGAATACCAGCGGTTTGTAGAGAACGAAATTCGCCCCGGCTTGAAATGTTCCCGCGATAGCGGTTGACGCGCCGATCATCGCGAAAATCACCGGCCTTCGACGTGACGGCGTAATTCGCGCCATTCGCGCCACGAGCGCGGCGCTTGGTAGGTCAAAGTCGAGGACCAGCGCAGAGTAGCGCCCCTGTGTTATCAGTTCGATGGTCTCGTGTGCGGAGGAGCATATTTCTTGCTCGATTTCAAATTCGTCCAGAGCCGTCGCCAGCATTTTCAGAGACTGTTGCTCCCGGCACATTAGCAGGGCATTGAGCGCCATAAGATCGCAGCTTACGGTGGTGCAACGCGTGCGTAAAGTGACGCCAGTAATCCGTTCGCACTTACTCCTGAGCCTTTTGTGGCGAATAAAAGACGAATCAGGATCACCAGGCGCCATCCGTTAACGTCGATCTTTCGTAATCTCGTGCCACCGGGCGTCAAATGTCATAGTTAAGAACGAACCGATGTCTCGCCAAGCAGATAACGGAAGGCGCGCCCCACGGGTGAAACTGGCAGGAACTGTGTTGGCGCTCGTCCGTCTAGAAAGCGGCCGGCAAGTTCGGGCCCGGCTTCATCAACTTTCCATTACTGGAGGGTTGTTGCATATGGAGAAACCGCTTGACGAGGGAATCAAGGTTGAGGTGATGTTTCATGTTGGGAATTGCACGGTGCGGAGCAAGGCTGTAATGATGTTTCCGATGTGGGCTACGCAAGGCTGTCTGCAACCATTCGAGTTCACCGAGCTTGAAGAAGAAAATCGTCGCAAACTTGAAAATGACCTGAAGAAGTTTCTGGACTCTTCCGCAGTGAGCTCACCTAGTTCCAGTGTCGAAAAAGCGCTCGAAGCCACCTCATCTTCCAGTTAGTAGAACTCACTTCGGCTTCACACTAAAGTGACTGGCAACACACTGCCACCTTCCGTTCATGTAGATCCAGGTATCGGTGAAGCGCCCGCGGCGCTCCCAGGGCTTGCCTTTGTCCACGCCTTTTTCGTGATATGCCCCGGTCACAATCGCAGTGTTTCCGTAAGAATGCACGACGACATCGGTCGACTGCAATACATCGGGATGGTAAGACTTATCCTTGACCGACGCCACGATCTTCGCTTTGTTGAGCACAGTCCCCTCAGCCACGGTCATCACGAAATCATCAGCCAGCAACAATTCCACGGCAGCACCGTCATTGTGCAACTCGGCCTGGTTCCAAGCGTTTTCCATGGCGATCACCCGTGAGGAATCCTGAGCGTACGCCAGAAGCGGAACCAGCAGGCACCACACTGCGACAGCCGAAGTGCGTTTCATTGAAGTCTTCCCCCCGAGTGAGCCATCGCCGACGGCGGTATTCGAGCCTGCACGTAGGCGTGGCAGTCGGAAAAACATCCAAGCCAGTTCATCGGCAACTAGGACAGATTCTTCAGTAGAATATTCTCAGTGCGGTTCGTTGCTGTCACGTTCTCTACCCCCGTACCGTAGTTGTTAACCGTGCTACTTGATGGAGCGGCGCATGGCACCCCAACACTCCCCTCGGTTTCTGGAGATCGTCGAAAATGCGCGGCAGCGTATTCACGAAACGAATGTGGATGAGGTAAAAGCCAAACTCGATCGCGGCGAGAAATTCTTGCTCGTTGACGTACGTGAGGATAGCGAGTATGCAAAGGACCACTTACCGGGAGCGACACATCTAGGCAAAGGAATCATCGAGCGCGATATCGAAGAGCGCGTTCCCGATCCAAAAACACCTATCGTTCTCTATTGCGGCGGCGGATACCGCTCTGCCCTGGCAGCGGACAACCTGCAGAAGATGGGATACACGAACGTGCTCTCCATGGATGGTGGCATCCGCGGCTGGCGGGAAAAAGGCTATCCATTGACGCAGGGATAGAGTGTGCGATTGGTATCTCCCGCGTGAACAGTACCTCAGTAACTTGCCGGACGCAGCGTGCTGGGCTCAGCATGGTAACAGCACCCGCCATGTCTAAGGGACATGTGTCGGGGCTGGCGACCAACGAAGGTGTCTCCAGATAATGCAACGCGAAAAGCAACAATCCGGTCAGCGCTCTTCGGCGGCAGCCGCGCCTGCGCGTGATCTGGCCGCGATCCAGCATCGTTTGGTAACAGCCGGAACGCCTGAGCAGTTCTGCTCCATTTTGTCTAAGATCCTTCGAGTACGGCAAGATGAAGTTGCTCTGTTGCAGTTAGAGAACAATTTGCTTCGGTTCCTCTTCCCCGACGAACTGAAAACGGCGGGATCAATTCCTCTCTCCAGTACGTCCGCTATTGCCGCGCACACCGCCACCACCCGGAAGGTCGAGTTGTTCAACAACTTTGCCAAGATAAAGCATGCCAGCATTTTTGAGACAGTACGATTGGCGAACAACGAAGAGGGTGAGCAGCAGCGACCAGCGACCATTCAGAAACTGATGTCTGCGCCCGTTCTCGATGACGAGGGAGATGTACTTGGCGTCATCCAGATTTGCCGTAAGGGATTCGATGCAAATTCAGCCGGCCTTGATTTCACGCTCGACGATCTGCAGCAACTGGAACTTGCCGCCCAGACCGCCGGCAAAGCCGGCTTCATGCGCGGAAGCTAACCCTTCTAAGCAGTCGAATCGCTCTAATCTGACTGTATGGCACGGTCGAGCGCTTGTTTCTCTCTGACCATTAACGGGCGAGTGGCACCCTTGGGAAGGTCTCCGAGCGCCAGCGGCCCAATCGCAACCCGCACCAGCCTCAGCACCTCCACTCTGAGTTGCGTGAGCATACGCCGTATATGACGGTTCTTGCCTTCATCCAGAATGATTTCTAGCCAGGTGTTGTATTGGCCTACGCGCAAGATACGGGCATCTTTTGCGCTGAGAAAATCACCATCATCCAGCTTCATTCCAGCAACTAGGGATCGACACAGCGCTGCATCGGCAATCTTGCGGATCTGAACGTGATATGTCTTATCCAAGTGGGTTTGCGGCGCCAGCACGCGTGCCGACCACTCCGAATCATTAGTCAGCAGAAGCAGACCCTCGCTCGCCTTGTCCAGCCGTCCTACCGGAGTAACCCAGGGCAAGTCGCGATTCAGAAACGTGTAAACAGTCCTTCTTCCTTTTTCGTCAGAAGCTGTGGTCACTACTCCGCGAGGCTTGTTCAAAACAAAATAGACCTTCGCGGCCCGGGCGACATTGCGACGATCTATCTGAACGCGATCTTTTTCCAGGTAAACTGGGGTTTCCGGATCGCGGCGGACCGTGCCGTTCAAGGTCACCCGACCCGCGCGTATCAACTCAGCCGCCGAGGACCGCGAGCAATAACCCAGCTTCGAAAGAACGCGAGCTAGGCCGATTCGCCGGGAAACAACCCTCGGTTTCACATCTTCATGCTAACTGATGCGGCCAAGTTAAATGATCGAACGAGCTTTGTGGAAGTGACGCGCTATCACCCTTGTGTAAAATCTTCAGTATGATCGATGCCCATCACCTCTTGCTCTTTCTCGGCGCGGCCACGCTTCTGGCGATCGCGCCTGGCCCAGGCATGCTGTATGTTCTTGCCCGCACTCTCGCCGGTGGACGACGCGAAGGAATTCTTTCCTCACTGGGAACCTTTCTGGGAGGCATGGTTCACGTGGTCGCGGCGGCCACCGGGTTGTCATTGGTGCTGGCGACTTCGGCGACCGCTTTCGCGGTGGTCAAATATGCTGGCGCGGCTTACCTCGTCTACCTGGGATTCCGGATGATACTGAGCGCACGGAGAGACGAGGAAGTTTCCCTACCTGCCGTCGGTGCGCCCAAGAGCCCCTTCTGGCAAGGGATTGCGACCGAAGTCTTAAATCCGAAAACCGCCCTCTTCTTTCTGGCCTTCATTCCTCAATTCGTAAGCCGCGGACATGGCATGATCTGGCAGTTCCTGATACTCGGCAGCATGTCGGTCACGTTGAACACGGCTTGTGACCTGGTAGTGACGCTCTTGGCCGCCCCGATCGGCGCCCGACTGCGGACATCGGCAGTCCTGCGCCGCCGGCAGCGCACGGCCACGGGTTTAACTCTCATCGGACTAGGCGCCTATGTCGCCTTTGCCGATTCGAGACCTTAGATTGGCTCGCCGCGCTTACGCAAGAACGCGGGCACGTCAAGGTCCTCCTGTTCAAAGTTGGCAATGATCGCGCTGCGCATGGTCTCGATTGACACGGCGGTGGACGGCGCTATCGCTGCCTGCTGCCCGGCTTGCTCCATGACCATCGGCGGTGGGGGCGCGGGCTCGGAATCGAACTCCGGATCGGACTCAGGATAGTCGTGAGAGGCAAAGCTGCTTCGCGCCTCCAGATGGCGGTGCCGCTTGTCCGAATCCTTGAACCCGGTCGCGATGACGGTGATCTTCACCGCGTCTTTTGTCTTTTCGTCGAGCACGGCGCCGAAGATAATATTGGCATCCTCGTGCGCGGCGCTCTGGATAATTGTGCAAGCTTCCTGCACCTCGGCCAATTTAAGCGACGTCGAACCGGTAATGTTGATGAGAATACCGCGCGCGCCATCGATCGCGCCGGCTTCAAGCAGCGGGGAAGCAATGGCCTTTTGTGCGGCCTCAGTGGCTCGACGCGCACCGCTGGCGCTGGCAGTTCCCATCACGGCGTAGCCCATTCCAGCCATGATGGCTTTCACGTCTGCAAAGTCGCGGTTGATAATCCCCGGGACTGTGATGATGTCGGAGATGCCTTGCACGCCTTGACGCAAAATATCGTCGGCCACGCGGAAGGACTCGAAGAAGCCGGCATCTTGCGCGACTGCGAGCAGCTTTTCATTGGGGATGACGATGGTGGTGTCCACGGAGTCCATTAGCTCAGATATACCGCGCTCTGCCTGCTGCATGCGGCGCTTTCCTTCGAATGCGAAGGGCTTGGTGACTACCGCAACCGTGAGCGCACCCATCTCGCTGGCGAGCGAGGCGATGATGGGAGCTGCTCCGGTGCCGGTTCCTCCTCCGAGACCAG
>JABCYV010000099.1 GCA_013290025.1 Acidobacteriota bacterium | reverse complement strand
CATCAGCCCGATGCCACCGATGCCAAGAGTCAGCGCGCCGATGAAGGCAAGCAGGATCTTCAAAGCGGCAGTCACGACCCTGAAGTCGTCGTAATCCTCCTTGAAATCAGCCAGGAAAACCGCGCGGTGGTCGTCGGGACGGAAGTTGTGGTGTCCAGCCAAGACGGAGCGCACCACTCGCGCCAATTGGCGATGATCCTCGCCCTCGTAGTCCATGAACATGCCGGTAATGTACCGCGTGTCAAAGAGATCACCCATGGTGCTGAAGGGGATGACGACCATGCTGTTGTCGTTGTTGTCGCCGCCTTGCACCTTGTGTTGGTAGATGCCCACTACTTGAAAGCTCATGCCGTTGATGCGGATGCTCTGCCCTAGCGCTGACTGACCCGAGAAGAGCCTTCGTTTGGCTTCATCACCAATCACCGCCACTCGGGCCCTCTCCAGCTCGTCTTCTTCGCTCAGACCCCTCCCTGTATCCACCCGGAAGCCACGGATGCGCTCGTATACGGGATACACACCGGTGAAGAAGAGATTGGTAAAAGTGCGGGTGTCGTGCTGAATGTTCACACCGTTCTGTTTGTCAAAGATAGGAGTTACGCCCTTGACCATCGGCACTTCGTTGCGGACGTAGTCCACATCCGCGAGCTTTAGCCGCACTTCGCTGCCGGCTTTTGCGCCTCCCGCTTGCAGCGAGGTGCGTCCCGGGAACACCCCGATGACATCGGTGCCAAACGAACTGAAGACTAGATTGATGCCGCGCTCAAATCCTGAGCCAAAAGCCAGAAGGATAATGACGGTAGCAAGTCCCCAAGCCATCCCGAGGATGGTGAGAGTCGTGCGGCGGCGGTTGTGCAACATGGCGCCGTAGGCTTCCTTCAGCAGATCCCGGGTCATGACTTACTCCTGGCGCAAAGCCTCAACCGGTTCGAGCATCGCAGCTTTGCGGGCGGGGTAGAGGCCAGAAACAATGCCCGCAAGCGCGAGCGATAGCACGGCGCCAATCGCCGACACCGGCACGATCTTCGGGGTGTCAAAGCCTTGCGGCAGTTGCACGCCCGAAAGCAGGCGGACAACCAACATCGCACCGCCGACACCGATTGCGCCACTTAGCAGCGTCAGGAACGCGCCCTCGAGAAAGAATTGAAACATGATGTTTCGATTGGTGGCTCCCAGAGCTTTGCGCAGGCCGATCTCGCGGGTGCGCTCGGTCACTGCGACCAGCATAATGTTGATGATTCCGATCGCGCCCAGCGCCAGAGTCACTAGCCCCACGCCGCCCAGAAACCAATCCATAGCGGTGAAAATCTTGCCCATGGTCTTCTGATTCTTTACCGTGTCCCATTCTTCCCAGGTGTCCTTGCCGCTGGCATCGAAGCCGCCGTGATTGCGGGCCACAATCCTGTGCAGCTCATCCTTCGCGTCCTCGTTCTCTTCGAAGGTGCGGGGCTGATAGTTGATGAACGAGATTGCATTGCCTTCCTTCGAGTTGTCACCCTTGAGGGGGAAAAGCTCACGCATGACGTTGAACGGCACGAAAATGCGGACATTGGTCGCGTTGTGCTCTTCGTGGCCGATCATCGATAACACACCGATCACTTCGAAGCGAACCCCGTTGAGCAAGATGGAGCTGCCCACCGCGGGACGGCCGGGGAACATATTGCGAGTCATCTCCCGGCCCAGCACGCACACGCGCCGGCGTTCGGCGTTGTCGTCATCGTTGATCCAACGCCCAACCTGCAACGGGATCGTCCGAACCTGGTTGTAAATGGGCGGCACGCCGGAAACCTGGCCGTTGGTGCTGGTGTACTCGCTAACAGCGCGAATGTCGTCGCGGGCAATCAGCGGCGAAATGTTCTGTGCCAACTTGGATTCGTTTTTTATCGCCAGATAATCATCGTAGGTCAGGTTGAACCACTTCATCGAATTGAAGCTGCCCTCGACCGCCGGCATGCGTCCGCCGAAGAAGAAAATGATGTTCTTGCCGAAGGTTTCCAATTGCTTCCGGTTGCCGTTGCGGAAGCCCTCTCCCACACCGGCGAGCAGGAGCAATGAGCCAACTCCCCAGGCGATCCCGAACATGGTGAGGAAGGAGCGCAGCTTGTGCGCCCACAGGGTGCGCACGGTCTGGGCGCATATGTCCAACAGGATACGCATCTTGAAACCCAGATTGGCCCCAATCCACACTGAGTTGGACTATCAGCTGCGGAAAGGGTTAGCGACTTCGGGGCAGAACGGCGGGAGGGACAATTTCGCTGATGCGCGGCATCCACCCTCCACAATTGTGCAAACAATTGCGTCGCGACCCTGCATCTTTTCGAAAGTTGAACACCTTAGCCTGACAGGTTTGGTATTGGGTTTGCTTACGTTCTTCTTGGAGCCAGACCAGGCTGGAGGAACTCACACGTTCCCATTCCCCCCTGGAAGTCTCCCCTGGAAGATTTCTCTAAGGTTGGAGAAGAATTGATGATCACGATGAAGGCCTCACTATTTGTGTTGTTCTTTCTATGTGCCAGCGCAGCCTTTGGACAGTCTGTTTCGTTCTTAAACGCCGAACCCCAGCCCCTTGCGTTTCCTAGCCACCCGCAACATGCTTCTCGTCAACCGATGGGTCTGGAGCAGAATTTGCTGGGAGACGGAGCCTACGGCTATACCTATGCTCGGGGAGAGCGGCCTCTCTGGGATGTGGTATCAGAATCGAATGCCGTGCCTCTTGGCGACGTGGCACGTGTCTTTAAGAAAGAGCACGCAACCGCAAAGAAAGCCGATATCGTTTGGACAAACTAGGTCTGTGGCCGAAGGGCTTGGTTTGATTACTAGACACCGCCGAAATCGGTTGTCTCCTCTACAGCTTCCCGAGCACGATGTCTTCGATGTCTTGTATGTGCTGGCGCATGGCATCCTCGGCAGCTGACGCGTTGCGCCGCTTAATCGCCGCGAGGATCCGCCGATGACCCGCTAGCGATTTCTGCGGCCTGCCCCCCACTTGCAAAGAACGCTCCCGCGTCTCGAGCAGTAGATCCATCACAATGTCCAGCACTTTCAACACCACGCTATTGTCCGATGCCATGGCGATGCCATAATGGAATTCGGCATCCTGGTCGGTGGCAATTTCTCCGCGGCGAACCTTCTCCTCTTGTCGAACCAGAATCTGTTCCATCTCGGCGATCTCCACCGGGGAGGCGCGCTTTGCCGCTCGCGACGCCAGCGAAGGCTCAAGCATTTTGCGGAAATCTAAAAGCTCGATCACCCATTGCCGCCGGTGCACCAAGGAGTTAGCCAGGGGATTGACCACGCGATCGGTAGAGATTTCACAAACCAGGGTTCCAGCACCTGAACGGGGATCGACCAGGCCCAGCAATTCTAAGCTTCGAATAGCATCTCTTACCGAACTGCGGCTGACACTGAGTGTCTCCGCGAGTTCGCGTTCCGGAGGGAGCTTGTCACCGGGTCGCAGCTTCTCCAGAATGCGGGATCGAATCTGTCTGGCGACTTCTTCGTAGACTCTGCTTTTCCGAATTTGTCCGAGGTCGGATTTTAGAATCTCTTGCACCCACGGCCTTCGAGCGGACCGGCACATTGTACTCGGATAGTCAAGACCACGAGCTCTGGTGGCGCGGGTCGCCATGCGTCGTTGGCCGGTTCGTGTTAGGGGTAGTTCCTTAGTCGGTCGGCTCACCATCACCACTGCAATACGGGTGACGGACACTAGGGAACTGTAGGCCTTCGCCTCCAGAAGCCCATTCTGACCGGCCTAGTCAGAGTTTTCTTGACAGCACCTTTTAGATTGTGATAAACAACCGCCCCGGACCAAGAGGTCCGCTTTTCATATCACTTACATGTTGTGGCGATTCAGACGCAGACGTCTCATTCCACTCGTCCGTTGCCCTGAACCACAGGTGAGCGCATTCCTTGATTCCGCCACCCGCAGGGCAGGCCCCGTTTTGCAAAACCTACCCGGGAGAGGAAACCATGCGCTCGCTACCAACGTTTTTCCTGCTTGTGATAATTTTCGCCGCGCTAGGTTCGCCGGCTCATGCTCAGAGTACTGGACCCGCTGACCAGCCTGCGACGTCGGCTGCCGCGGGCGCAACCAAAGAAGAAGTCCAGCAGTTGCGCAGCGAAGTCGCCGCCCAGCGGCAAACCATCGATGAACTGAAAGCGATGGTTCAGCGCCTGGTCGAGGCCAACTCGCAGGCTTCCAATGCTGGGTTGGCTGATTCTCAGGCGGCAAACGGTCCTCGCCTGATAAACGCCACCCTGGTGCAACCTGTGCTCGCGGAACCGGCTCTCCTGGAGCAGCAGCCTGCCGCAAAAAAAGAACCGGCCCCGATCGCGGGATGGAACGGAGAGCACTTCTTCATTCGCAGTCCGGACGGTCAGTTCCAGCTTTTGCCCTACGGATATGTCCAGAGTGATTACCGGGGTTACAAAGGCGACGGCGCTCCCTCAAACACGTTTGTCATCCGGCGCGCGCGATTCGGTTTTCAGGGCAGTTATGGCAAATACTACGACTTCGCGTTGCTGATCGACGGGGCTGCCACCAATGGCGTGGTTCTTCGTGACCTCTTCATCAACGTCAAGCCGATCCCGCAATTCCAGGTGCAAGCTGGCCAGTTCAAGGAGCCTTTTGCTCAGGAAACCCTAACCGCGGTCACTAACATTGACTTTGTGGAACGGTCGCTGGCCTCGCTTCTGTACCCATCTGCATCGACAGCCTTCCGCAGTCCTGGCATCACCATTCACGGCGATCTGTCTGGCGGTGTTGTTCAATACTGGGCGGGAGCGTTTAACGGTAAAGGAATTCTTACCAACGACACCACGAACCAGCCAGAGTTTGTGGGCAGGCTTCGCTTCTATCCCTGGCGGAAGAAGAAAGACCACTTGTTTCAGGGATTTGCCTTCGGTGGATCAATCGCGGTGGGCCGCAGCCGAGGCCTTTCCAATGAGTTAACCTTTAATGCCGCTTTACCCGACCTTGCCTACACCTTCTTCCCCCAGTTCCGGATGAACGGCAACATTTACCGCTACAACGGAGAGTTCACCTGGACTCATGGTCCCTGGGCGATACGTAGCGAATACGATCAGCTTAACCAGCTGCGTAACGGAGTGGGGTCGGAACAGGCCGGAGGACTGGGATTCACCAATCTACCCCCCGTCGTCGCCAAGGCCGGGTATGGACAAGTAACCTACTTGCTCACAGGAGAAACCCGCCCAGAAAACGGCACTCCGAAGGTGAAGCACCCGTTCCTCAGCTCGGAGACAGGCGCCGGAGGCCACGGCAAGGGTGCCTGGGAAGTGGCGTTCCGCTATGACCGGATACAGGCGAAAGAACCGGGCCTAAACCAGCTTAACTTTTTGACGCCGGGGTTCGTACCCACATTCTCTCAGCACACCGAACAATTCACCGGCGGGCTTAACTGGTATCTCAATTATTGGATCAAGTACCAGTTCAACCTCAGTGTGGATCGGTTGTCGAGTCCGAGTATCACCGGCCAAGTACCACAGAATTTCTTTGTGCTGTTGAACCGGGTGCAGTTCAGGTTCTAGGGGCTCACCGTGCTTTGCGTCGCATCGACGTTTGCCGATTTTGCTGATATGGATGAGGCCGTTCAAGGTTGCGCGGCAAGCCTGATCGCAGCTTTGAAACCGCGGCCGGTAGGGCATGGAAAAACGCAGGAGGAGATTCGATGAAATACCGAGTCCTGTTTTCCTTTCTTCTCACGGTGCTGTTTGTGGTGGCCAGCGGCTGCGGCTCAGTGAAGAACTGTCCGGTATGCGGCACAACCACGGCCGACGGTTACACTAATATCGACGTCATCCTGGTGCCGGAGCACAATCCTACGGGCGAACCCGGAGGCCCGTTTAACTCGTTCGACATTAGTGTAGTAGACCCAGTCAGTCACAGGTTCTTCGTATCGGACCGCGTCGGCTTGGACGTGGCTGTGATTGACACCAACACCGATATCGCGGTCAACGCTATCGAAGGCGTCAACGGTGTAGCTGCAGCGGGGAATCTAGCTAGCCCTTGCGCCAAGGACGGGGCGGGCAACGACATCATTCCACCAATGCTTACAGCCTTCGGGAATTTCACCCGCTATGGCTGCAGAACGAAGATTCCGGGAGGGGTGACATTCACCATCCCTACCTTCGGTGCAAACCACCTATTTGGTGGATTTCCGGGGGCGCAATGCTGCGCGGCGCGCTCGAACGGGGTGAATCCATTGTCAGCTCCAGACGGCGAAGCTCTTACTGCAGACGGCAAGACCCTTTTTGTTGCCAACGGAAGCAGCAGCGTGGTGGTCTTCGATTTGACGACGAACACGCCCGCGAATCCACCGACGGTCATCGCTACGGTCCCTACCGGCCAATCGGGTGACTATGACGGTGGACCTAACCCTGGTATCGCTAATTCAACTGGCATCGCAGGTTGCATCGCCTCTGCAAACGGGCGTGCCTTTTCCGATCCCACCTGCGGAGACCTGCGCGCCGACGAGATGTCCTGGGACGAAAAGGACAAAATTCTTTTGGTGGCAAATGGTGACCCTGGACTACCGTTCGTTACGCTCATCGACATGAGCGCCGTCGTCGCACGCACGGCAGTAGGTGCTCGCGATCCACATTGCCTTCCCGTCAATCCCAAGCAGGCTTATGGTCCCACCAACTTTCCGACCTGCATTCTTGGTCAGATCTACTACGACAATGCCCTCCCCGTTGACAACACGGTCGCGGTCGACAGTGGAAACGGTTTTGCCTGTCCTGACCCTTCTCTTGCCTTCTTTGGCGGGGCTTCCGTTCCGAGCGGCGTCTCCGGCACAGGCGTGGGAGCCGGGGGCGCGAATGTCCCTTGCCATCACGGGCCCGTACTCAGCTTCGCCGGAGCTCCTTTTGGAGCCTTCGCCGTGGCTGGGATCGGTGGTTCGGCGTTCAATCCCAACACCGGGCACTTCCTGGTGACCAATTCTAATGCCACGCCTGACCTGACAGTCGGAACGGTAGATGAGATCGACCCCGGCATCGGCACCGCGCACGGCCCAATCGTCGTCAACAGCTTCATCATGCCCAACTGTATGCCAACTAGCGTCGTGCAGGGGCCGGGCGACAATTTCCTTGTCGGTTGTGCGGACCACGATGGAGAAGCTTTCCCGCCCAACGAGTACGTGATCAACGGCACCACCGGCGCTATCATCGCAACTATCGACAACGTGGGCGGCGTGGACGAAGTCTGGTACAACCCAGGCGACAACAGATACTACCTCGCGGCCCGAGATATGCCCGCGGGTCCGGTGATGGGCGTCATTGATGCCAGAACCAATCAATGGCTGGTGAACGTTACAACGAATAGCAATTCCCACAGCATAGCCGTTGATCCCAGCAACAATCATGTGTTCGTGCCTCTGCAGGCGGGCGGAATCTGCACGACCCAGACTGCGAACGGCTGCATCGGGGTCTATGCTCAGCAATGATCCGGAGAGCCGGATGATGTAATCCGCAAACTCGTTGAATGTCTTACCGAGCATGGAAAGGCTGCGAGCCAGGAGGGTAGCCGGTTGAAAAGGATCAATAAGGCAAGCTGGCAGAAACGGATTGGAGCTGGAGTAGCACTGGGCGCATTTTTAGGGTTGACCATGCAGTGTGCGATGGCCAAAGAAGCGCCCGCGCAGTCAGCAACAGTCATTGCGCATTTGCCGCTGCCGGGACCTGCGGTAAACCAGATGTTCCTGCAGCAAGAAGGCAGCAAGCAATACCTATACATCCAGCAAGCTGCCAAACCGGCTTATACGATCATCGACGTCACAAAACCGTATCGGCCGAATGTTACAAACCGCATGGTCTTGCCCAGCAAGGGCTCCGGTGCGAGATTGCAAATGCTCGGTGGAGGGATCGCCCTGGCCGCAGCACCCGAGAGCTCGGGTACGGCTGGCTCCCGCCACGAACTGGTGCAGGCAAGACCACAGGGAACTACGGATGCTGCGCGTCCCACCGAGTCGGTGAGAGTGCTGGATTTAAGTGATCCGAAGAATCCGCGGACACTGCAGACCTTTGAGGGAGTCACCAGTGTTCTTGCTGACGACGCGCGCAAATTGATCTACATCACCAACGCCGACGGGCTGTGGGTCCTGAAGCACAAAGAGACGCATGTGCTGCCACCGTGCGACTCAGGATCGGCCTTTAACCCGATCGCAGACTGTCAATAGTCCTATCCCGGCTGGGCTATCTTCGAGAGATGACGGGCGAGACCCTATCGTTTAGATCCCGACAGTCTCGTAGCGCAAAACAGCCAAAGCCAGACGGTAGTCAGAACCGGCTTGTACGTTGCTGATCTGGGCCTGCGTCTGCTGAAGCTGTGCCTGACTTAACTCCACGATGGAGCTTAATCCTAGCTTGTAGCGTGTCTGAGCGAGATCGAGTGCCAGGTTGGCCTGATCGAGCAGTTGCTGAGTAACAGCGAGCCGCTGGTAGGCGGTGTTCGCGTTCAACCAACTGGTTCGCACGTCACGCGAAATTCGGTCGCGCAGATCGCGTAACCGGTCCTGCGTGGCCTGTGCCCTTAGACTTGCCTCCCGCGAGCGTGCCGAATAGAGAAAGCCGTTGAACAGAGGTATTTCGACATTTACCCCCACCGCGCCATACCAATTAGAAAGAACCGGATTGCGCACTGGCGTGTCGCCTACCGCGCCTAGCGCCCGGATATTCGGCAGCATCAAGTCACGTTCTGCGGTTTGGAATTTAGTCGCGGATTGGTACTGAAAACCGAGCGCGAGAATTTCTGGACGATTCACAAAAGCCTGTGAAAGTAGTTCATCCACATTGCCTGGTGGCGCCGTTACCGGAGTTGTGTCCTCAACTAATTGAAAGTTCTGCGCGTTTGCATACCCGAGAACCGCGGAAACAGTCGCCAGCGCGGCATTCTCATTGTTTTCCGCGTCCAAAAGAAGCAGCTTAGCCTGCGCCAAATTGACATTGGCGAAACTGAAATCAAGCTGAGACTTCAACTTGCTCTGATACAGAGCCCCTACTTGATCAGCAACCGTTTGCCGAGCACTCACCGTCTGCTGCGCGACGGTCAAGATAGCATGTGCCTGCAAGGCATTGTAGAAAGCCTGATTCACCGCCAGAAGCACTTGTTCCTTAGTGGCCACAGCGTTCTGATCTTCAGCTTTAGCGGCGAAGCTTGCGCTCGCACCCAGATTTCTCGTCCGTCCGAAGTCGGTGATCAACTGACTGACAACGACGCCGGCCGCGGCGCGTTGATAGATGATGGGATTGTTAAGCCCGCCAGCCGTAATCCGACTGTTGTCACGAGAATCTACAGCTGTCAGGTCGGCCGTCGCGGTTGGCCATAAATTAGAACGCGCTTCTCGCGCTACCTGTTGCGAGGCGAGAGCAATCAGCCGAGCAGCAGAGATTTGTGGATTGTTCTTTAAAGCCAAAGCTTCGGCTTCTTTCAACGACAAGGATGTTGGTTGATTATTACTTGAGGCAGGAGATACCTGTTGAGTGCTCCCGGACAGGCCACCCTCACTCGCATTTAACTGCGGCATTGGCGCCGACGGTAAGCTCGACGGGGTCCGCAGATTTAGAGCCGTCTGCGCGGGACAATGGATCCGCAGCAGCATAGCCGCGAGAACGAGCAGCGGCGCATTCTTAATCATGCGGGCAGGGCTCCGTCGCCAGTTTCTTGCTTGCCATGGAGCCATACATACGCAGCGGGCACCAGGTAAACCGTGACTACGACCGAAACCAGCAACCCCCCAATAATTGCCCGCGCCAGCGGCGCATAAGCTTCCGTGCCGGTCCCCAGCTTCATAGCCATGGGGACCAATCCCAGGAGAGTCGCCAGAGAGGTCATCAGAATAGGACGCAGTCGCAGACGCGAGGCCACCGCCACCGCCTCCTTCAGAGGCGTGCCTCGGACGCGAAGATTTCTCGCGAACTCCACGATCAAAATACTGTTCGAAACCACGATGCCCACCATCATTACCAGTCCCATCAGCGACATGACATTCAAGGTCGTTCCTGTGATCAGCAGCAGAACCAGAACTCCAGCCAGACCAGGAAGAACTGCCAACAAGATGATGAAAGGATCAAGGAAAGAAGCAAACTGAGCCACCAGTACCAGGTAAACCAACACCGTCGCCAGCACCAGCCCAACCCCAAAGCTCTTGAATGAAGAGCGCATTTCCTGCACCGAACCACGCACGTTGATACGCACGCCCTCTGGAAGTTCGGTTTTCTGAATGATTTGGTCGATTTGCGAGGATACCCGGCCCAAGTCCTCGCCCTTCGGAGACACGTACAAATCAATGACGCGGAACAACTGATAGTGGTCTACTTCGGTGGGGGACGGAATCATGTGCACATTTACCACTGTGTCCAAGGTAGTAGGCGCGCTGCTCCTTGCGCCCCGCAGCGGAATCTGTTTCAGGTCAGTCAAGGTTTTGACCTGGTCCTCCGCGTACTGCACTGTCAGCATGTAGGGATTTCCGGTCTTGGGATCAATCCAATAGTCGGGGGCAATCATACCGTTTGAGGTTAGTGCCGTAATAATGTTATCGACAACTTCCTTCTGCGAAAGTCCCACTAAGCTGGCCTTCTCGCGGTCAATGTCCAGACGCAGCGCAGGATAATCGATGTCCTGAGGAATGAGGACGGCACTTACCGCGGAAAGCTTCCGCACCTGCGAGGCAATCGCACTCGCCACCGCGTAAGTTTGGTCCAGGTTGTTGCCACTAACCTGAACATCAATGGGGGCCGGCATGCCCATATTCAGTACTGAATCCACTAACCCGCCCGACTGAAAATATGTACTGATCTGAGGCAGGTCCTTGGCCAATTTTTGACGAACTCTTCTCATGTACTCGTAGCTGCCAACTTTGTGATCTTGCTTGAGGCTGACCTGCACAAAAGCCGTATGGGGCGCGGAGTTTGGCGTGTAGATCGCAGAGAAGTCAGTAGTCAGACCTATATTGGAGACAATCATGCTAAGTTCGTTGGCAGGCACGACCTCACGGATGTCGTCTTCCACCTGCTTTACATATTTTTCGCTGAGCTCGATTCGTGTGCCCGAGGGGGCCTTGACGTTGATCACGAACTGGCCTGGGTCGGTCCGAGGAAAGAAGGCCACGCCCAGGAGCGGATACAGCGAGAGACTCAGCATCGAAATGCCTGCCAGCCCGATCGTTGTAGCAACGGGCCGCAACAAGGAACCGTTGAGCGTGTGGTCGTAGTAGCGCACCAACTTCTCGAAATAACGATTGAAGCCAGCTACGATCCTGCCAAACCCGCCGGTAGGAACCTCGTGCTCGTGAGTCAAGTGTGGACGACGAATCAGCTTGGCGCAGAACAACGGAACCACCGTCATGGCCACCGCATAGGAAGCCAAAAGCGAAAGGACAACCGCGACGGCGAGGGCGACGAACAAGAACCGGCTCACGCCATACAGAAAAATCACGGGGAAGAAAACGATGGCAGTAGCTAAGGTAGCTGCGAGCACTGCTAATGAAACCTCCTGGCCTCCCTTTTCCGCCGCCACTTCGGGAGTCTCCCCCATCTCCAAATGCCGAAAAATGTTTTCCAGCACCACGACCGAGTTGTCGATGAGCCGCGAGAAAGCCAGCGCCAGCCCACCCAGCACCATAGTGTTGACTGTGCCACCGAACGCGCCGATGGCCAGGAATGCCGCCAGCGCGGAGAGTGGGATAGACAGAAATACCGCAGCCGTGGCTCGCATGCTGCCGAGGAAGAGCAGGATCATCAATCCCGTAAGCAGCAGCCCGATGGCGCCTTCGTGGAGCAAGTTCTCGATGGCCATTCTGACGAAGACCGATTGGTCGAACACAACCCTGGCTACCAGCTGCTTGGGAACATCTACCAACTTCGCGATTGCTTCCTTAACACCGTCAACCACCGCAATGGTGTTGGTATCACCACCTTGCTTCAGGATCGGCAGATACACCGAGCGCTGACCGTCCACGCGCACGATGTTGGTCTGAATCTGCTGTGCGTCTACGGCGTGTCCCACGTCCTGCACCAGCACGGAAGACTGCCCAACAGTCTTAAGCGGCATCTCGTTAATGTCGGTTGCTTTTGGAACTTGGCTGTTGGTGTAAAGGTTGTAGTCGACGGGCCCGATTTTCACATCGCCGGCCGGCAGAATCAGGTTGCTATCGTTGACGGTACGGACGACATCCATCACCGAAAGCTGGTGAGCCTCCAGCTTTAGCGGATCAACGTAGACCATGATCTGCCGATAACGACCGCCGAAAGGCTGCGGCACCGAAGACCCAGGCACGCCGGCGATTTGGTTGCGCACATTGTATTGGCCCAGATCGCGCAACTGCGTCTCATTCAGCCCTTGTCCTTTCAAAGTAATAAGACAGACGGGAAGGCTCGATGCATCGAATTTAAGGACTACCGGCGGAAGGGTACCGGGTGGCAACCGCCGCAGGTCGGCCATCGCAAGATTGGAAATTGTGCTGAGGTCCGCATTGGCATCGCTTCCCGGCTGGAAGTAAATCTTAATCAGACTGACCCCGGGAAGCGAACGTGACTCGATGTGGTCAATTCCACTGCCTAATGTGAAAAAGCGCTCGAAGGGATTGGTGATATCTCTTTCGATCTGCTCCGGCGGCATGCCGGAATAAAAAGTTGCCACCACGACTACAGGAATGTTGATTGGCGGAAACAGATCGACTGGCATCCGCACCAGAGTGACGGCTCCCACGATCGCGACCATTAGGCACACAACGATGATGAAGAACGGATAGCGGATAGCGAAGCCTGACATCAGTATTGCGCCTCGTTGTTATCCGCTATTACCTTTGGATCCACCCGCTCTCCTGGCCGAAAATCACTCCGCGAGCCCATTACCACGCGATCGTTTGGCTTGAGGCCAGCAACCACTTCAACCTGATTTGCTCCCTCGATCCCCAAGTAGACTTCGCGTTCTTCGATCTGATCGTTCGAATTCACTACCAGCACTGTCGTGTGCGAACCCTCCCGGCTTACCGCCTGGATTGGCACGGCGAGCGCACGATCGCTTTTGGCCAGGGTAAGCTTGACCTCTGCGTACATACCTTCAACGATGGTTCGGCCAGGATTGTGTACGTCGACTTCCGTATGCATGGTGCGCGTTTCTTGATTGACCGAGTTAGCGAACCGAGCTACTTTTCCTTCGAAGTCGCGGTTGAGAGCTTGCACGTGGACCGTCACCGTCGTCCCTAAGCGGATCATGGGAACGGCGGACTCCGGCACGGCAAGCGTCAGCCGGAAGAGATCAGTTTGTGCCACACTTACTACCGGCACTGCCTGGGTATTCGAGCTGGTGCCCGCCTGGACCAAGGCGCCGGTATCCACATAGCGTTTGGTTATAACCCCATCAAACGGAGCAACGATCCGCGCGTAGCCGCTCATGGCGCTCAATTGCTTCTGTTCCGCAGAGGCAACGTCCAACTGGTTCCGAGCTTCGGAAAATGCAGCTTCATCTGCGGAAATCTGTGCCTCGCCCTCCCTGTCCTTAGCTTGCGCGTTGTCCAGTTCCTGCTCTGCGATGAGTCCGGGACGTGCGTCGGATGCCTGCTTGAGGCGGGTGTAATCCAAGTGGGTCGCCTGATGCAGAGACTCGGCGCGCTTCAGATCTCCTTGCGCTCGACGAATCGCATCCTGGCTGCGCCGGATCGCTGCCTCGGCGCCCTGAAGTTGCGCGTCCAACTCCGGGACTTCGAGAATTGCAAGCGTCTGTCCCGTCTTTACGTGATCTCCGATGTCGACATAAATTCTGCGAATGTAGCCTGCGACCTTGGCGTGTACATCTACTTCCTGGAAGGGGCGGAATTCTCCGGACAGAGTAATCATGTCGGAGATAGGACTCTCTCGTGCCAGCGCCACCGCGACAGGTCGAAGCGAAGCCTCGCTTTTTTCCGCGTTTGCGCTCTTGCCCGAGAAGCGCAAGACCAGAACCACCCCGATTGCGAGTGCTCCAACAAGAATTAGGGTAGATCGCTTACTCATTCTTGCATTCACTCATTTTTGAACCTCACTGGCGCAGATTAGCGGCGCCATTACAAGAATCCGCTGACTCGCTGCGACGCTCGACAATACCCATTTTGACATCGCGACTGCCGGGAACCTTGACGTACATCACCTGCTTTTCCAGGCTGACTTCCACCGGTTGATTCGGCGAAAACACAGCGGGTAAATACTCAATTGCTGATTGGTAGCGTCCTACATACACTGAGCAGTTCAAACGAATCGCGACATCATAGTCGTATTCCGTTCCAGGCGGCGGAGCGTCGGTATGCTTACCTCGCCGGGGAGTAATCGGCTCGTACTTCTGCGCGCTCACTACCACAGCTTTCTGATACTGGCGGGCTGAAGCACCTAGCTGCGCTGTAAAAGTACCTACGCTGAGAAAGAAACAAATCAGCAAACCCAAGATTCTTGTCACGATTGCCTCCGAATTTATTCGGGAGCACGGTCGACAGTGAGCCGCGCCCCGACAAGTTAGTTGTTAGTCAAACAGGGCGCGTCTTTTCCCCTGCTGCGACTAGCAATGCCCATCTTCACGTCCCGGGAGCCCGGCAGACTCACATACAGGACGTGCTTCTGCCGATTCACTTGTATGGTGTTATTAGGAGTGAAGACGGATGGTAAGTAATCGAATGCTGACAGGTAGCGGCCAACATACTCGACGCAGTTCAACTGTATGCCGATATCGTAGGCGTACACCGTCGACTGCAGGGGCGCATCCGACGGGTTATCGCCCACATAATTGGACTCGGTCAGGTGATTTTCCACGCTGACGACGGTTGCCGGTTGATACACTCTTTTTGTCGCCGCCTGCAGATGTATCGACAACACACCGAGAACGAGCACGAACAGTATCAAAGTCTTCTTCATAATTTCCTCTCGCAAGAGCCGTTGTTTCAAGCGGACCGGCGACGAATGGTCGCCGTTCACTTTTTTATTGGCAGTCTGCAATTGGAGAAAAGACCGATTCCGAATCGCACAATGGCAAGGCCGGTCGCACCTTTTTGTGAGTCAATATCCACAACCCCTCACCGTTTGTGATGTAGATCAACCGGCGCCCATCGTCAGCCAGGACGCTGGTAACTCCGTCGAAGGCCTGCAGTGTTTTGGGGTTGGCCGGATCACTTAGATCAAGCACCCGCACCGACTCCGTGCGTGGCCCGCCGCCTAATCCTGCGGCCTTAGCAGGCACAAGTTCATGGTGAGTGTTTGCCGTTCCCGAGCTTTTGTCTGGAGCTTCAGCCAAAGCCAACCCGCCCCCAATCATCTCTAACTGCCCTTCCGAGGCTGTGTTCAGCCGAGCCTCGTGCTTAATGATGTTTGGCCGAGAAGGCTTGCTGACGTCGACAAGGGTGTAACCCTCACTGGAGGCTTGTTGGATGTACAGGTATTGCTTGCTACCTTGCTGCTGCACGAACATCTGTTGTACCGCAGCACCGGGCAGGGCCAAGTGTGCGACCACTGCCACCTGTTCGGCGGGCTCGCGCGGTTGGTCCTTCGCGTTTGCAATCGCTGCCAGCGCGACGATCAGGATGAACAGTGCTAACCCAGCGCCCGGACAGCTTAGGACGGACCTTCTACTAGGTAACTTCATGACTCTCTCTCCTTAATGCTTAACTGCTTACCAAGAGGCCGCGCCGGATGCATCAATGCCGGGTTTATGGACTTAGATCCGCAGCCAACCGCAACCAGTTGAAAAGGTGTAGTCCCGTGTGGGGAACCAACCTCAACACTTACGGCTCAATGGCAAGGAAAGGTCAGCAGGAGGGAGGAGGCCGGTTGTAGAGCCAGCTCTCTGAGGAGAGATTCGTAGCCGGGAAGACCGCCGAGACTACGTGAACATGGGACCGTATTGCGGGAACGAGAGTGAATTTGGGAGTGGGCGCCGTCCATTTCAGGGCGTCCCGAACCAGGTGTTGTCTCTTAACATCCGGCGACTGGGATTTTACGATCTTTACGCTGCCGCTCTCGGAGTTCAGTCGGGTGTAGCGAGTGGCAAGGCTGACGGATAGAGAACAAATGGCGACCAGAACCAGCACTGCCCGCCAGTTCCGACATCGCCGAACATCCCGGCATGACGCTAGAAACATTGCGAGACCATCCGCAAACTGCAACTCGATCAAATTATACACCGTAAGCGTTCTAGGCCGTGAAAATCGGGGATAACCTTAGTAAGTCTCATTCTATTTGACACTTCCCCGAGGCTTTGTAGTTACCCCGGGGCCTTAAGCACCGAGGCATCTTCGACGCAAAACAAACTGTCCGAGGGCTCAGAACGGAAACCGAATAGATAAGATGGCATTGTGATTCGTGGTATGAAAATGGGTGGTAGCGATCTGGTATCCCCCACCGATCGTAAACCCGACTCTCCGCCAAAGGCGGAAGCGTCCCATGATCAGGCCAGGAGTGACAAAGTTCTGCTTTTGACCGTCGTTCTTCCCGTCCTGAAAGAATGTCGAGTTGAGCTCAACCTCAGGCCAGAACTTCCGAAGTACCCGGTATTGGAAAGCGTTATTCCAGACGTAGGTTCGTCCGACAATGTCGGTATCAGCAACTGGAAGCCCAATCCCGAAGGTACCCTGGAGGTCGAAGTTCCCCAGTCCTTTTCCGTAGGCGATCGTCGGCGTAATCACCGCGTGCGGCGCTCCATTTTTGTGGTCCCCCGTCGGCAGGCTCCAACCCAGGAACGCCGTAAGAATGTAGTTACCGTGCTCCTCGTTTTCTGAGAACAACCGGTATTTCACCAGAAATGCAACGTCGCCGAATCCATCGCGGACCTTGGGATCGTTGTGCATGAGATAAGGAGGCACATTGAAAATCACCTCCACCTTCTCGAACGGGATCAATTCCAGCCCTTTGCCGCCGTCATAGTTATTGGTGGTGATGCCCTTCGCGTTTTCCTGCCACAACTGGTCGTAGCGGTATTCTTCCTCCAGTCGCGGAGTGGTTGTAGCCAGCGGCGTAACCCAGTGAGGCTGCTCATCTTTGGTTTTGTCCACTCGGGCAAACCAGTTCGAGAAGTATCCGTCCTGCGCAAATGTCAATGTTGACGAACAACAAAGAATGACGGCCACGGCAAACAGAGGCACTTTGCTCATTCGGTGCTCCAATCAAGCGATTACTAAAAGACTTAGAAGTGTATACTAGAGACGTTTTGATAGTCCAATCATGTACAGTTATATACTTATTATGAAAACTCAGCGCTGGAGCGACATGGAGGCAAGCTGGTTTGACCGCACGGGATGTTGACTGTAGGATTTCGTTCCGATGCAGAGGAACGGCAAATCCGGATTGAAGAACCAAGAATTACTGAAGCTGCGTGAAGCGGCTTTGCAACTGGGGATCAGCTTCCCGACGATTAAGCAGTGGATTTACAAGAAGAAGATTCGCAGCATCCGCACCGCCGGAGGACATCACCGCATCCCGCAAAGTGAGCTGGACCGGCTTCTCTTCAGAACACGAGGCAGAACAGACAGGGAACGTAAGGACCTCGTGCGCCACGTCAGTGGACGGAATCAGCTAGTGGGGCGAATCGATGCCGTCCAGATTAGCGGCCTGATGGCAGAGATTACAATTTCGATTGGCGACCAGCAAATCACGTCGATTATCACCGCACGTTCCGCGCGGGAAATGCAGCTAAAGCCAGGACAGACTGCCGCCGCCCTGATAAAAGCCACCGAAGTGATGATTCTGCGTATT
>JABCYV010000098.1 GCA_013290025.1 Acidobacteriota bacterium | reverse complement strand
CGACCTGTACTCCAGGTCCGTGGCACATTCAGAAGATGCTGCAGGCAGCCGATGGCTTTCCCATCAACCTCGGCTTTTTCGGCAAAGGAAACGCAAGCTCGCCAGCGGGCCTCATTGAGCAAATCGAGGCCGGTGCATGCGGCTTCAAGCTTCATGAAGACTGGGGTACGACCCCGGCCGCCATCGATTGCTGCCTCTCTGTCGCGGATGACATGGATGTCCAGGTTCTTATCCACACGGACACGCTGAACGAAAGCGGCTTTGTCGAGAATACAATCGCCGCCTTCAAGGGAAGAACGATTCACACCTTTCACACCGAAGGAGCCGGTGGCGGCCACGCCCCCGACATTATCAAGGTCTGTGGCGAACCAAACGTCATTCCATCTTCTACGACTCCAACGCGACCATACACTGCAAATACACTTGATGAGGCCCTCGATATGGTGATGGTCACCCATCACCTCGATCCGCGAGTTTCTGAAGATGTTGCCTTCGCCGAGAGCCGGATTCGCAAGGAAACCATCGCGGCGGAGGATATTTTGCATGATCTTGGCGCCTTGTCGATCATGTCGTCAGACAGTCAGGCAATGGGGCGCGTTGGCGAAGTGATCATTCGTACCTGGCAGACTGCTGACAAAATGAAGAAACAATTTGGGCGGCTGGCCGAGGAGAAGGGCGAGAACGATAATTTCAGAGCCCGGCGCTATGTCTCCAAATACACGATTAATCCCGCGGTAGCTCAGGGCATCTCCGCTTATGTCGGCTCGATTGAAGTCGGAAAGCTTGCTGATATCTCTATATGGGATCCGGCCTTTTTCGGGGTGAAGCCTGACATGGTGCTGAAAAGCGGCATGATTGCGGCAGCCATCATGGGAGATCCCAACGCCTCCATCCCTTCACCGCAACCCGAATACTACCGGCGCATGTTCGGTGCGTTCGGCCGTGCCATGACGGAAAGCTCGGTTACATTTGTCAGCCAGGCGCTAATCGACAAAAGGCAGACGCTCGGGCTGGCAAAAAAACTTCTTCCCGTATCCAACACGCGCAAGATCGGCAAGCGTTCGATGATCTTGAATAATGCCACGCCTCGCATGGAAGTAAACCCCGAAACCTACGAAGTGCGAGCCGATGGCCGCCTTCTTACCTGCGAGCCTGCCAAAGTTTTAGCGATGGCTCAGCGCTATTTCATGTACTGATATGACTATGCATCGTGCTTCCATTCATCTCCCTGCAGGGCAATGGCCGCAAGAAAAGGCAGCAGGCTCTCTTACTCTCGACTTTGATGCGCGCCACCGCCGCCGCTTTCGCCTGACTGCAGATCAGGGAGACGATATTCTCCTCGATCTTCCGCAAGCGATTGCCATGGCTGATGGAGATGGACTGCGACTGGACGATGGGAGGTGGCTAAAGGTTCAGGCCGCTCCCGAGGATCTTGTAGAGATCAGACATGAAGATCCTTTACAGCTGATGCGCCTTGCCTGGCACTTGGGCAATCGGCATTTGCCGACGGAGATTCGAGACCACGTTCTTCGGATTCGGCCCGACCACGTGATCGAAGACATGCTCCGCGGCTTCGGAGCAGATCTTCAAACGGTCGAGGCCGCTTTCCAGCCCGAAGGCGGCGCTTACGGTCTCGGCCACCATCACAAGCATCATCACGGACCGCATGATGATGAGTGATCAACACTGCCGTTTTTCGCCGTTGTCGCTCTTGAGGCAGCAGAGTTGGCTTTCGCCTGCATTCCCTACAGGCTCCTATAGTTATTCTCACGCTATCGAGTGGGCGGTAGAGGCGGGAGACATTCATGATCGCAAGAGTCTTGTTGGTTGGCTGGAAGCAGATCTTTGCTTCGGCTCGGGACGAAACGAAGCAATTTTCTTCATGGAGGCCTGGCGCTGCGCGACAGAGGATGATTGCGAAAAGCTAATAAAAGTTGCGGAACTCGCAGCCGCCTTTCGGGGGACATCGGAGTTTGCGCTTGAGTCATCACAGCAGGCGACAGCCTGCCTGGCGACCCTGCGCCGGGTGTGGCCCGATCACCTCATAGAGAGTCTTTCAGAATTACTCTCGGAACGTGGCATTCCCCCTGCTCTATCGGTCGTTCTTGGAGTTCGCACGGCTCAGCAGCGGATTCCGTATGGCCTGGCAGCACCCGCATTCCTTCAAAGCTATCTAGCCAACTTGGTAACCGCCGGCGTTCGGCTGATCCCTCTTGGTCAAACGGATGGCCAGATTGCCATCGCAGGGCTTGAGGCGGCGGTGCTGACTGCAAGCGCACAAGCTGAACAGGCCACGATCCACGACCTGGGATCGGCCGCTTTCATGGTCGACCTTGCTTCCGCCTCTCATGAAACCCAATACACGAGGTTGTTTCGGTCATGACTAATATTTCCAGTTCAGATTCCCAGAACCATCCCCTGCGCGTGGGGATCGGCGGCCCTGTCGGGTCCGGCAAAACGGCGCTCGTCGAAGCGCTCTGCAAGCGCCTCCGCGACACATACGACATTTACGTGATTACGAATGACATCTACACAAAAGAGGATCAGCTCATCCTTACCCGTGCGCAGGCACTGCCGGCCGAGCGCATTATGGGAGTCGAAACGGGGGGCTGTCCTCACACTGCAATTCGAGAAGATGCTTCTATGAACCTCGCCGCGATCGAAGAGATGAACAAGAAATTCCCATATGCAGAGTTGTGCTTTGTGGAATCGGGCGGAGATAATTTGGCAGCAACTTTCAGCCCCGAACTGGCGGACCTGACGATTTACGTAATCGACGTTGCGGAAGGTGAAAAGATCCCGCGTAAAGGCGGTCCGGGGATTACGCGCTCCGATCTTCTCATTATTAACAAGATTGACCTGGCTCCGCTTGTAGGGGCAAACCTCGGCATTATGGAAGCGGATACGCTCAGAATGCGCGGGAAGCGGCCTTTCGTTTTCTCGAATTTGAAGAGTGGCGAAGGTGTTGAACCGATCGCAAACTTCATCATTGAGCAGGGTGGGTTAACGAAGAACGCAGCGTAGTGAGCGATGACGGGAAGTATCAATAGTGGGCGAGATTCGAATTTGTTCGGCGAATGGCTACTGCTCGTGCTCGGTCTCATTGGCTGCCCAGGCACATATCAGTTTCTTATCCTGGGTTTCCAGTCGCGATTCAGGATGGAGAACCCTATACGATGGCGGCGGCATTCTGCCGCTCGAAACGACTCCGCAGATCGACTCCAGTTCATCGAACCGGCGGCGCGCTGAGTACGTCGTCCACTCTGAAAAGTTCAATGCTTGCCTGCCTTCGCGGACATGCTTCTTGATCCACCACGAGAGCGGCACTACATGGCCATACCAGGGCAAATTCGTCTGGTTCGAGTGGCAGTTTCCGCAAGCTCGTGCCAGCGTCTTTCCACCTTCTGACGCGCGAAAACGTTCGGCATAGCTATACTCATGGGACCCCAGGGACACCTGGGCCGTCTGCTTTCTCGAAACCGGACCCCCGAAAGCGATCAGTGCAAGGATCAGAAGAACGATGACTGGCGGAAGCACTCTCATTAGACAAGCCCGTCCATTTGCCAAAGCAGACAAATAGCGACACATGTAGCCGCTCAGTTTTTATTCCCATGCTGTCTCGAAGGTTAAGTGCGTGATACCGCTAAGATCGAGTAATACGCGTTGGCGAACGTTCACAAGTCGTAACAGTACATGCCCGCAAAGCGCACACCGCGCGACAAGGCCCGGACAATGTGAATACAAATGCGCCTCGGCAAATCGCCTTTTTGCGCCGCAATTGGCACACTGTCCTTCTGCGCTCGTGATATCCACCGCGAATATCCTGCTCAATTCACCCGCGGCAGCATTACCATCAAGATAGTTCATAGATGCATTCATTTCCGTTCTCCTGTGGCGCCGAAGCGCTCTGTCCTGATGTTTTCGCGACCGTGGCCGGCGGCGATCAGGAGGTCGGTCGCATTTTCAACGAATGATGTCGGCCCGCAGACGTAGCTGGTGGCGCCAAGGTTCGAGGGCCACGTACCGGTCGCGATTAGGGTTGCGTCGATACGGCCGGGCGGGCGCGGCGAATCTTTCGGAGTAACTCGCGTGTACGCGTAGGTGACAATCACAGAATGGTCCTGATCTGATAACGCCCGTAGTTCATCCCGGTAAAAAACTGCTCCCGGCTCCCTTACGGAGTACAACAATCGAAATGGAGCGGAGCTGCCGGCCCAAGCACGCGAGCGAATCATGGCCATGAGGGGAACGATGCCCGAGCCACCTGCCACCAGCTGGATCGGCTCCGTTTGGTCTCGGCGCCACACGAACCAGCCGCCGATCGGGCCTCTCAATTCCAGATCATCGCCGACCATGAGTTCCTTCGTCAGGTAGGGTGAGACTTCGCCGTTCGCCAGTCGCTCGACGGTAATTTCGATGCGCCCGTCCGAGTTCGGACCCGACGCAATTGAGTAGGACCGGACCGCAGAGTATCCGTCTGGAGCTGTCAAACGCACATCAACGTGCTGACCGGCGATGTGACCCGGCCAATCGCGAACTGCCAGTGCGATCGTCCGCGCGGTCGCTGTTTCATCACGCAGCTCGACAACCCTAGCGCTACGCCACGTCATTGGTCGGAGTACCGCTGTTCCAGCCATGGGTCCCCATAAATGTGATAGCCGAGGTTTTCCCAGAAGCCCGGCTTGTCGTGTGACATCAGCGTCAAGCCCTTCACCCACTTGGCGCTTTTCCAGAAATAAAGATGAGGGACGAGAAGTCGCGCGGGGCCGCCGTGTTCTGGCTCAAGATCGGCACCGTCGTATTTGAACGCGATCCAGGCCTGCTTGTTTGTAATATCTTTCAAAGGGAGGTTGGTCGTGTAGTCCCCGTACGAACGGAACATTGCATAGGTCAGATCTGTTTTTACATCTGCAAGCAGGACATCAAGCGAAACCCCTTCCCACGATGTACCGAGTTTCGACCATCGCGTTACGCAATGGATATCAACCGTGATGGTCTCGGTGGGCAACTCGCAGAACGACTTCCAATTCCATCGCTTCAAAACATTACTGCCGTCGTCGATGGTAAATTCCCAGCGATCGAGGGGTATGTGTGGAGTTGGTCCTGCCGACAAGACGGGGAAATCAGTAGTAAGGTATTGACCGGGTGGGAGTTTTGCATCTGCTGTGCTGCGTCGACCGGCAAAACCTCGCGAGATGATAGCCATAGGATCTCCTACTCAGCGACTGACGTAGTTTGATGCTGCGTTCCGAACCGTCGAAACAAACAGCAATCGAGCTTCCAATCAATGTCGTCACAGAATGTAAAGGCTGCCCACTTTGGGTAAGCAAGAATAAAAACCGTTGTAAGTAAAATTCTTTTGTTGGTGGCATCTAATTCTGGTTCGTTGCACGAACCGATCCAATCGCAAATTCAGGGAGTGCACCCCGTCAGGCAATCAGGATCAGCAGGATGATTAACGCAAGCATCCAAACCAGAGTCGGGTGGACATCTCCTGTCGTAAAGAAGTCTCGGCGTTTCTATATCGACACGGAGGCCGATGGCCCCCTACATGCGGCTGATCTCTCACTCCGAGACTGACGCACAAATTACGTAATAACCAGCATTCAGCATCCGGCACTTGGTTTGGTTATTCTCGTGCTCTCACACCGGAGCAGATGCGCTCGAATCGTCAGTCATTCGAGGCTGGTACCGAGCTTTTTTGTGGGCTCACCGGTGCGTCGGTCGCTACTGCGCAAAGCTGCATCACGACAATGACAAGCGCTGCATATTCCACCACCGACATCGAGCACCGCAAGTCCAAGATTCTTATTTCTAAGGAGATATGAAAATGTACAAATGGAAACTCGCCCTTCCCGTGCTCGCCATCGCACTGTTCGCCGCCTGGTACGCGTTCCGGCCAGAGCGGCTTGTCGTCAATCACCGGGTAGACGAAGGTTTTCCGGCGGCCCAAGGCGGTTCATCCCCACAAGTCATTGATTCAGGCACGTTCTACGGAGTGGTTCACCCCACCACGGGTACGGCAACCATCTACCGCCTTGGGGACGGAGATCGCATTCTCCGCTTCACGAAATTCAGGACCTCGAACGGCCCTGATGTTCACGTATACCTCGTCGCCGCTGACGATGCAAAAGACAATGCGACGGTGAAGCGCGCTGACTTCGTTGATCTGGGACCGATCAAGGGAAATGTCGGTGACCAGAACTACGCATTAGGATCTGATCTGGACTTGTCGAAGTACCGGACGGTTTCTATCTGGTGCAAAAAATTCTCTGTCAATTTTGGCGCGGCACCCTTGAGATCTGACCGCGCGATGTTGCAAAACTAGCTCACTATCTGACCTGTTGTTGATTGAAGTGACTTAATTCGACTGGAGAATTCACTATGCAAACGAGTCAACCAGCTTATTTCTCGCAGTACCGCAGCCTGAAACTGACAAAAGACGACAAAGGTGTGCTGGTTGCTGAATTTCACAGCAACGGCGGGCCGTTCATTATGAGCGCGCAAGCTCACACTGAGTTTGTCGATGCCTTCTACCGAATTGCGCAAGATCGAGCAAACAAGATTGTGATTATCACCGGCGCAGGTGGGGAGTTCATTACTGATGTCGCCTGGTCATCTTTCGGCGACGTCGCCGATCCCGGCGTCTGGAGCCAGGTTCACGACGAGGGCATTCAGGCTCTGGAAAACATCGCCAACATACGTGTGCCGGTCATTGCGGCGATCGAGGGACGCGCCCATGTGCATTCAGATTACGCGCTACTTGCCAGTGTGATTGTGGCGGGGGAGGGTGCGACATTCCAGGATGTGGCCCACTTCTCCGCGGGCGTTGCGCCTGGCGATGGAATCTTTACCACCTGGAGCTATCGCGCTGGAGCAGGGCGAGCGGAGGCGTTCCTACTAAACCCGCAGCCGCTGTCGGCGCATACTGCCCACGAATGGGGGGTGGTTGCCGAGGTTGTCCCCAATGGTAGAGCGCTCAGTCGAGCGCGAGAATTGGCCGAGCTGTACTTGAAGGCTCCAGAGGTGACGCGCCGCAACACACGCGTACATTTCATTCAACCATTGAAAGAACGCATCGTGCGAGAAGTCGGCTACGGACTGTCGCTCGAAGGAGCATCGGCCGCCGACCTCGTCAAGTCTATGAAGGCTCAGGGTGAAGCGGTCACCGAGAAGAGAAAATCGGCATGAAGCGCCCGTTCATTTAAGGGGAAAAGCACATGAGCAACATACAACGGATTGGTTCATCCCAGCCGCCCCACAACCCGAAGCTCGAAGAACATGACCTCGTACTTCCCGGCGGTGGCGGTCATGCTCGACAACGCGAGGCTGTATCCTCGAGAGCAGAGTTCGGGGAAGATCCCCCAACGACTCGGAATCACACCTACCGTCTTCGATAGGCATGCATCGCTCTACGCATTCCGGGTGTCATCATCGACGATGAACACGGTAGGGCTATTAGTAGAGGTCATTGAGCTACCGCCGGCCTACTGGGGAAAGCGTCCGCTAGAAGTGAGTACTTGCGGATTACGAGCGCGCGGCCCAATTATCGCGAAAGAGTTTGTGTAGCCGCGAGCCCCTCAGTTCTTCTCCTTGCTGCCGCATCTGCTTTTGCCAACTACGTGCTGAAGCCGCGTCTCGTTGCGAGCGCCGAACTTCTGGACACATATCGACACGAAAGCCCACTTCAATATTTGAGTCGCCGAATCACAGTCCTTGTACTCGCAGCCAAAGCACAACCCAAACAGCGCACATCATAAGCAGGAGAGCTAATACAGCGATTATCGTGGCAGCTTTTGCTTCTCTATCCTTATCTCGTTCGTCGGGACCAAGGTACCGAATCGCTGACCAGACTTCTTCCTGGTCCACCTGCTCGTTTTCCATAGGCCGTTCATCAAAAAGCATTTCGATTCGCAACCTCTAACGATCGTTATCTCGTGTAATTAGGAAGAAAAACCCAATGCTGTGCGGAGGATTACGCTGAACAGGTTTTTCGAATAGAAAAGAACAATAGCGGTCGAAAAAGCACATCGCAAAATGCGGATCGAGATTCCTCGATCCTTCTCGGGGGCGCGCCCGGCCGCTGAGTCGTTGTGCTGTTGAACCTCATAAAACTTAGGTCTGGCGCTGCGCATCCGTTTCGAAGCAGTGGGGCTCGGTATGCCGCCGATTAGGTTCGCCATCGCTTCCTCACGCGACGTGAAGCCGAGCCCGACGATGCTCGGCGCGGCGATCAGATCGCGCAGGCAATTCTCATCTGGATAGGCAACGACCAATCTTTCAGGGTGATCCTTTATGCTGGACGCCTGAATGATCGCGTAGCACACATTTGCGCAATGAACGAGCGCTCCCATAACCTCACCATCGACTCTTACCTCGAGATGACAGTGTTGGTCGTAGCAAATCAACTTCCAAACGGAAGTGGAGCGAACAATCGGAATTGGAAGACCTGTCTCCTGATGGCGCATGGACAAAATAAGCTCTGTGCTTGATGCCGATGCACGATGAGAGCGAACCAGTGTGGGTACGCAGACGCAGACCGCTTATCTAACCAGCGGATGTGCAAACCCATGCCGACGTCTAAGAAGATCTCGCCACGCGCTCGGCCCGTTGTCAATTGCAGTAGACGTGTTGTGAAAAGGTGAAAAGGCGGTGGGGCGTCGTCTGTCTAAACTGCGACACTAACGCCGCAAGATGACATCAGATGAGAGAAAACATTTGTCCGCATTAACATCGTAATAACTGCCCTTTTTCCTGTATTCCCACGAAGTAGACCGTCTGCGGTTTATTTGGCAAAGCGAGTGCTTTAGTCACAGTGCTATGTAACAGCCAGTCGCAGTGGGTATTCAGCACAAAAGACGAGTTGCTCGAATGGCCAGCAGGGACGAAGTCTGCCAGGGCGTCGCGGCGACATCATCTGACCCAACCGCAGCATTTCGACAGGATTTCTCTCCCACTGGAGTAATGGAAAGCCGTTAACCGTTCGAGAGGTTCGCACCGAAAGTTCGAATGGCCCGCCGCTTGCATTCATAAATCACAGCAGGGTGAAACCCTGAGTAGAACGCACAAAGGAGACTCTGATGAAACGCACAACCATAATGTTCCTGTTGTTAATGGGCGGCTCGCTGATGGCGCAGGCGAATCCAGATCGGTCGCCGAACGATAAAAAAGAGCAGGTCACTGTACAAGGATGCGTCGGCCGGTCGAGCGGTGATTACGTGCTTATGCAGTTTGATCCGGGCAACAGTTATGTACTGCACTCGGTTAACAAGATCAAGCTGGGGCATTACCTCGGACAGGAGGTGAAGGTCACGGGAACCAAGTCTCCTACTCTTAGCGACACTTCCGACGCCGCGAGGTCGGCCCCCTCAACAACGATCATTGTGAACTCGATTAGCACCATTTCCAAGGAATGCAAGCCGTGAGGACATTGAACATCCATCGATAAATAACAACATCCAAGGAGACTCTGTAATGACGCGCTCCAGCAACAGTACAACACCTAACCCATCTAACCCGGATGTCGTTCTCGTCGGTGCAGGCATCATGAGCGCTACACTCGCGGTAATCTTGAAAGAGCTTGATCCGAAGCCGAAAATAGAAATTCATGAAGTCCTGGGCAGCGAGGCGCAGGAAAGCTCAAATGCGTGGAACAACGCTGGTACTGGTCACGCTGCGCTTTGCGAACTGAATTACACCCCGGAGAGAGCCGACGGCAGTATCGACATTTCCAAGGCTCTCGAGGTCAACACCGAGTTTGACCTCTCCCGTCAGTTGTGGGCCTACCTGGTTACGAAGGGAGCCATAAAGGACCCTCAGTCGTTCATCCATCCTGTACCTCACATGAGTTTCGTGCGCGGGGTCGATAACCGGAATTTTCTGAGGAAGCGTTTTGCGGCGCTTACGAGCCATCCCCTTTATTACGGGATGGAGTATTCGGACGACAAAAAGCAGATCAAAGAATGGATTCCCCTGGTTATGGAAGGGCGTGACCCTTATGACGTGGTCGCAGCCACGCGCATGGTGACCGGTACGGATGTGGACTACGGAGCGCTCACAAAAAACCTGCTTGATTCACTGCGGGGGAGGGATCGATTTTCCATTCATTACTTCAGCCGGGTGCAAGATCTGCAGGGCGACGCAGACTGGCATGAGGATGCCTGGAATGTGAAGATCAGGGACGAGAAGACTGGCGAGCACCGGTACATCCAGGCCAAGTTTGTTTTTATCGGCGCCGGCGGCGGGTCCCTGCCTCTCTTGCAAAAATCGGGGATTCCGGAAGGGCGGGGCTATGGAGGATTTCCAGTAAGCGGAATTTGGCTGCGCTGCGATAACCCGGAAGTCTCTTCTCGTCACAATGCGAAGGTCTACGGCAAAGCTTCGGTGGGATCACCGCCGATGTCCGTGCCGCACCTCGACACACGGCACATCGAAGGCAAAGTTTCTGTGCTTTTCGGGCCCTATGCAGGCTTCTCGACGAAGTTTCTGAAACACGGCTCCTATCTGGATCTGTTCAGCTCTATCGATCCTGAAAACATCCTCCCTTTATTGGCAGTCGGGAAGAGCAGTCTGGCACTTGAAGAGTATCTAGTCGGCCAGGTTCTGGAGTCCTCTGAACAGCGCTTCGCTGCGCTCCGCGAGTTCTATCCGAATGCAAACGAGCAAGATTGGAAAGTGGAGGTAGCCGGACAGCGCGTGCAGATCATCAAGAAGGACCCAGTCCACGGTGGCATCCTGGAATTTGGCACCGAGCTCATTACCGCGTCGGATGGATCCATTGTTGCGATGCTAGGTGCCTCGCCGGGTGCCTCAACCGCAGTCTGGATCATGCTTCAGGTGATCGAGCGCTGCTTCCGGGACAAACTGACGAATGCAGGATGGGCGGACAAGTTGAAGGAGATGATTCCTTCCTACGGGCAGTCTCTGATCGACAATCCCGCCTTGACCGAAAGCGTGCGGACCGAAACAGCAGCCATATTGAAAATCAACGATATCAATAACAAGGAGACTGAAAATGATTCGCGCTTATCGGTTGTACACGGGGCCTGATGGGAACTCACACGTAGTACGTGGAACTGTGAATGGCGCCAAGTTGGTGGATGCGAGGTCGGTCGAGTTCAAAGAGACGCCCGCACATTCCACTTTTGACTGGCACAATGACCCAACTCCTCAGTACGTCATTACGTTGGCGGGCGTGCTCGAATTTGCGACGGTCGGCGGCGAGACGTTTACCCTCCGTCCGGGTGACGTGCTTGTGGCAGAGGACCACACCGGTTCAGGCCACAAGTGGCGCTTGATCAACGACGAACCATGGAAACGCGCTTACGTCATCTTCAAAGAAGGCGTGAATACCCAGTTCGTGCCAGACGCAGCGTGAAACCTCGTCGATGACGCCTGCTTGATGGCAGGCGTCCACCAACCACGAATTACAAGAGCAACGACATGGACCGAACAAAACAAATTTGAGAGGGAGTAAAAGCAATGGCTGCAATCAGCGACGTAATGGTCATGGGTATTCGCAAAGAGACAGATGGCCTTGGCGAAGTCGATGTGCCGAGCACCAAGCTGTGGGGAGCGCAAACGCAACGATCACTCGAACATTTCAACATTGGGAAGGATCTGATCCCGCGCGAGATGATTGCGGCGTACGCAACTCTGAAGCAAGCCGCCGCGAATGCAAACCACACAGGCGGGCGGCTCGACGACCAGCGCCACAGGCTGATCGTTCAAGTGTGTGACGAAATCCTCGCCGGCCAGCACCAAGACATGTTTCCCTTGCACGTGTGGATGACCGGCAGCGGTACGCAATTCAACATGAACGTGAATGAAGTAATTTCCAACCGCTGCTGCCAGCTCGCAGGCACGCCTCTTGGCAGCAAGATGCCTGTTCATCCTAACGACCACGTGAACATGTCGCAATCTTCAAACGATTCTTTCCCCACCGCGATGAACATTGCGGCAGCAGTAAATGTAAAAGAACGACTCATACCGGCGGTGAAGACGCTGCGCGACGCAATCGCTGCGAAGGTTGAAGAGTGGAAGGACGTAGTGAAGATCGGCCGAACGCACATGCAGGACGCCACACCGATCACCCTCGGCGAGGAATGGTCGGGTTACTCCGGCATGCTTAGCGACAATCTCGAGCGTATCGAGGATGCACTCCAGGGTGTGTATCGCCTCGCGCTTGGCGGAACCGCGGTAGGCACCGGCATCAATGCAGCTCCCGGATTCGGGGATGCGGCCGCTGCCGAAATTGCGAAGCTTACAAGCCTTCCCTTCGTCAGCGCACCGAACAAATTCACGGTCCAGGGCGCCCATGATGCTCTGGTACAACTCTCCGGCACTCTTCGCACTCTCGCAGTGTCGCTCTACAAAATTGCCAATGACATTCGACTGATGTCCTGCGGGCCGCGCGCAGGCTTCGCCGAATTGGTGATTCCGGCAAATGAGCCAGGATCATCGATCATGCCTGGCAAAGTGAACCCAACTCAGGCCGAAGCTCTGACCATGATCGCAGTGCAGGTGATGGCCAACGACGTTGCGGTCGGCTTTGGCGGCGCAGGCGGCTATTTGGAGATGAACGTGTACAAGCCACTCATCATCTTCAACGTGACTCACTCCATCACGATCATGACCGACGGATGCACCAACTTCCGGAAATTCCTGATCGAAGGCACGAAGCCGAATCTGAAGAAGATCAAGGAATACGTGGACCGCTCACTGATGCTGGTGACGGCCCTCTCGCCCGTCATTGGCTACGACAAATCGTCGAAGATTGCGCATTACGCGCTAGACAACGACCTCACGCTCAAACAGGCCGCACTGAAGCTGGGATTTGTCACGGAAGATGAGTTCGACCGCGTCGTAGATCCGGCGAAGATGGTCCACCCATACGTGGCAAAAGCCAGCTGAAGGAACAATCGTAGTTTCCGCCAATACGACCCAAGATTTCGAAGACGAAGGAGAAAACACATGCCAACCGATAAGCGCGGAATTGAATTGCTTCACGATCCATTCCTCAACAAGTCAACAGCCTTTACCGAGGCCGAAAAGCAGGCCCTCGGAATTGTCGGCATGGTACCCGATGTGACCGAGACCGAAGACCTGCAGTTAATCCGGGTGATGATGCAACTCGGCCACAAAAACACGGACCTCGATCGCTACATCTACCTCCTCAATTTGTTAGATCACAACGAAACACTGTTCTATCGGACTGTAATGTCCGACCCGGCTCGCTTTCTGCCGATCGTCTACGACCCGACCATCGGCGAAGCCTGCCTCAAGTTCGGCCATATTTACCGGCAACCACGCGGCATGTATCTCTCGATGACACGCCGCGGCAAGGTCAAGGAAATTTTGAAAAACTGGCCGCAGAAGGATGTGCGATTCATCTGCGTCACGGATGGCGGCCGCATCCTCGGCCTCGGAGATCTGGGCGCAAACGGCGCCGGCATCCCCATCGGCAAGCTGCAGCTCTACACAGCCTGCGCCGGTGTGCCGCCGCAATGCCTGCTCCCTATGTACCTCGATGCGGGCACTAACAATGAGCAGTATCTGCACGATCCCTTGTACCTGGGCATGCGCAAGACCCGCCCGGCAACCGCGGATCTTTATTCTTTTGTGGACGAGTTCGTCGAGGCGGTGCAGGAGGTATTTCCGAAGTGCTGCATTCACTTTGAGGATTGGACGGGTACGGACGCCGTGCACTTGCTCCAGCGCTACCGCGACAAGTATTGCGTCTATAACGACGACGTGCAAGGTACAGCAGGGATCACTCTGGCGGGGATGATCAACGCGGCCAAGATCAAGGGCACGAAGCTGAAGGACGAAAAGTACCTGTTCCTCGGTGCGGGCTCGGCTGGTATTGGCCTTGCCAACCTGCTTTGCTCCGCGCTCGTTGCACAAGGCCTGACGCTCAAGGAAGCGCAGTCACGAGTCTACATGTTCGACATCAACGGCCTTCTGGAAGACACCCGCAAAGACCTGGTCGACTTCCAGAAGCCGTATGCACACAAGCACGCCCCGACGCGGGATTTCGTCACTGCTATCGAGAGCATCAAGCCCACCACGATCATCGGCGTAAGCACGATCGGCGGCGCGTTCACGCAGAAGGTTGTCGAAAGTATGGCGAGGATTAACGACCGCCCTGTGATCCTTGCTCTCTCCAACCCGACCGAGCATGCGGAGTGCACGCCAGAACAAGCCTATACCTGGTCGAAGGGCAAAGCGATTTATGCGGCCGGAGTGCAGTTCGAACCGGTCCACTACGACGGGCAGACGTTTCTACCGGGACAGGCGAACAACTTCTACATATTCCCGGCGGTTGGGATGGCGATCTTTGCCACCCAGGCGAAGCGGGTCACAGACGAGATGTTCATCGAAGCCGGCCAGACCGTAGCGGATCAAGTGCCCGCCGATTTACTGAAGCAAGGGCTCCTTTACCCGCTGCAGTCAAACATTCTTGAGACCGAGATTCAGACCGCAGCGCGGGTGGCGAAGCTGGTCTTTGATGCGGGGCTCGCCCGCGTGAAGCGTCCCGCCGACATGGTCTCGTTTATTCGTGAACATGTCTACAAGCCGGAGTACGCCACGCAGACTGCCCGGAAATCCAAGCCAGCGACGTGGGTGGCATAAAGCGCATCCTCGCGCAGGTCATAAAGAATTTTAAGCAAATGCCAGAAAAGGTGCCGTATGAACATCACTAACATCGTGGGAGCGCTATTCCCAATATTTTTCGTGCTTGCACTTGGCTATCTGGCCGGCAAGCGCCATACCTTTGACGCAGACCAAGCCGCCGGTTTCAGCAAGCTGGCCCTCTCCTTTGCTTTGCCCGCATCACTGTTCGTAAGCATGACGGGTATTCCTCGGGACCTGCTGTTGGGCCAAGGCCGCCTCGTTCTGGCATTGATTCTTTCGCATGTCGGTCTCTTCGTCATCGCCTGGATCGCACTTAGACAAGTAGCGTCGCTGCGCGGAGCCCCATCCATCATCTATAGCCTCATGCTGGCCACATCCGCCACGCCGGTATTTGGTCTCGCCGTTCTCGAACCAATATTGGGTGCGAGCAGCGCCGGCGCTGTAGGGCTTGTAGCCTTGGCTATCAATCTCACGGTTCCCCTTGCGATTGTGCTGCTGGAAATGGATGCCGCAGCGAGAAACCGAGCTCCTGGGACTACTACTACTTCGACATCGAACCCGGTCGTCACCGGACTGAAAGCCGGACTCAAATCACCGCTGCTCTGGGGACCGCTCTTGGGAATCGCCGTTGTGGTCGCTAAGATTCACGTTTCGTCTGTCGTCAGCAGCAGTTTGGAGCTAATTGGCTCCGCCACTTCCGGCGTAGCGGTTTTCAGTGTAGGGCTCGTGCTCGCTGCACACCCAGTTCGGCTTTCTACTGGAGTCCTTGCTGGTTCTCTGGCTCGTGTCGCCGTGCAAGCCGCGATGCTGTTCATCCTGCTGCGCTTACTACTGGTCCAAAGTCCGTTCTCACGCGAGGCGTTGATTTGCTGCAGCTTCCCGCTGGCTACCGTTGTCGTGCTCTTTGCAGCGCGGTATAAGTCAGCCCAATCTGAGGCTGCATCGACGCTTTTGATCTCGACACTCGCTCTGGCCATTACTGTACCAGCGATGCTTTGGATCACGAGGTGACTTGAGATCTGAGCAACTGACCTCTCTTGGCGAGGATCGTGCAGCCCATGTTACCTTGTACGATCGGGCCGGATTCCACTAGTGATATTGGAGTTTGTCATTGTTGTGCCGACGAAGTAAGTATGAAGGTGAGGATCGTGAATCGGAGAGTTATCTCAGTCAGCATCTTGATGTTAATGGCCACTGCGGGAAGCGTGGCGCAAACCGCTAATCAGGATCCCACGATCACCGATTTGCAGCGTCAAATCCAGGAGATGCGCTCGCAGATGGCCAAAATGCAAAATCGAATTGCGGACTTGGAGACGACCAATCAGACTGCAGAGAAGAACTCCAGTACTGATCCAATCCTGCCCCAAAGCCAGACTCCTCCCACAGAGGCTCTTCAGTCACAACTTGGCGAGGTGAGAGCCTCCAAAGTACCGACATCGTTCTACTACAAAGGGATTACGCTGACCCCGGGCGGCTTTCTGGAATCAACAATTCTGGTCCGTACTCGCAACGAAAATGCTGATATGGCGAACAGTTACACGACGATTCCGCTCAACGGGTCGTCGAACGCCCATCTGAGCGAATTTCGTGGAACTGTACGCAACTCAGAACTTTCCCTATTGATCCAAGGCTCTACAGGCAGCGCAAAGCTGAAAGGATATGTCGAAACTGATTTTCTGGGCGCGGCACCGACTGCCAACTACCTTGAATCCAGTTCCTGGACCCCACGCCTGAGGCAACTATGGGTTCAGCTCGATAGGCCCGCAGGATGGACCTTCACCGTCGGTCAGATGTGGTCCCTTCTTACTACCAACCGGCAAGGCATTGCAAACCTGGCGGAACTAAGACCAATTGGCGAGGATGGCAACTACGTCGTTGGTTTCACTTGGACTCGCGAGAAGGCAATTCGCGTGACCAGGAATTTTAGCAATAAGGTTTGGGCAGCTTTTGCAGTTGAGGATCCGGAGACCACATATTCGGCGGCTTTCGTGCCTACGAATGTCATGGGACTGAACACCAGTCCCAACGCTGCAACCGGCGTCAACCTTCTCCCATTTCTAGCCAACTACAGCAATGGTCAAGCCACGACGCTGGCCCCGAACCTTTTGGCGAAAGTTTCCTTTGAACCGGGTTGGGGACACTTCGAGATCAAAGCCTTGGGCCGTATCTTTCGTGATCGAATAGCATCAACCGCAACAACGAGCGGCCATACAAATATTACGGAAGGCTATGGCGTCGGTTTTGGTGCTCTCATGCCGTTTGTGAACAACAAAGTGGAATTATCACTGGAAGGCCTTCTTGGGAAAGGCATCGGACGCTATGGCTCTTCCGGACTGCCGGACGTCACCTTGCATCCGAGAACTGGGGCGATGCTTCCATTGCGCCAAGGCTGGATTATGGGAGGGGTTGTTTACCATCGCAATAGGCATCTTGATTTATATGCATATGGCGGGGATGAGTACACCGGACGCTATGCATTTGTCTCACCGACTGGGACGGCTGCCGGTTACGGTTCTCCTCTGGTCGAATATTCGAGAGCATGTTGGGGGTTGTACAGCGGCGGGTCGTGCAGACCATACCAGGAAGGCTACCTGCGACAGTGATTCGTGATTTGTTTCCGGTTTGTCATTCAAGCTTCTTGGCTCTGACCTCGCGCTTGCCGCTAATCTTCCTGATGTGAACCAAGCATCGGTGATCACCACAACTAAAAAGAAGCTCCTAGCGCCAAACGGATCATTACGGACACGATGTTCTTCGAGTAGAAGAGGGCAATGACCGCCGCAAGAGCGGATTGCACAATGCCTTGCGGGATTCTGCGATGCTTCACCAGGCCGTGCCCACCCGCCAATTCAATGTTCGCATGAGTCGTGTGAAACATTGCGGTGATTCGAGGCTTTTGTTTCGAAGGAGCGGCGTTTGATGCGAAGCTTTTAAGGTTCGCTATTGCTTCCTCCCGCGACGCGAAGCCGAGCCCGATGATGCTTGGAGCAGCTATGAGATCGCGCAAACAATTCTCATCGTGATAGGCAATAACCAGTCGTTCAGGGCTATCTTGTTTGCTGGACGCCTGTATGATGGCGTAGCACACACTTGAGCAATGAACGAGGACTCCCATGACGTCACCATCGCTT
>JABCYV010000097.1 GCA_013290025.1 Acidobacteriota bacterium | reverse complement strand
TCAACCAGAATGAAGGCTTGATCTTCGAGAAGTCATCGCCGGGGAAAGCGGCCTGGAGGTTGCCACCGCTCGATGTTCCCGAAGTAGACACGAAGAAGCTTCTAGGGTCAGCCGAAAGAAAAGATCTCGGCAATATGCCTGAAGTGAGCGAGATCGAAATCATTCGCCACTTCACGCGCCTTTCCACCTGGAACTACGCCATTGATCTTGGGATGTACCCGCTCGGTTCCTGCACCATGAAGTACAACCCGCGAGTGAACGAAGTGGTGGCGCGCTTTGATGGCCTGGCAAATGGTCATCCTTATCAACCGGAGCGAGTTTCGCAGGGCGCTTTGCGCATCTTGAAGACGCTTAGCGACTGCCTGACAGAAATCACTGGCATGGATGCCATCACTCTGCAGCCTGCGGCTGGCGCACACGGCGAACTTACGGGCTTGCTGATGGTGCGGGCATATCACCAGTCGAAGGGCACTCCCCGAAAAAAGATTCTCATTCCTGACTCAGCCCACGGCACCAATCCGGCAACCGCCGCCATGGTCAACTACGGTGTGGAGAATCTGAAGTCAAATGTGCAGGGCATGGTGGATATCGCAGCGCTCCAGGGCCAGATGAACGAGGACGTCGCCGCACTGATGCTGACCAATCCCAACACGCTGGGAGTCTTCGAGCAGGAGATCCACAAGATCGCCGACATCATGCATGCCAAGGGTGGCCTGCTTTATATGGACGGCGCCAACATGAACGCGTTGGTGAGCAAGGTGCGCCCAGGCGATTTCGGCGTGGACCTGATGCATCTCAACCTACACAAGACGTTCTCCACTCCTCACGGCGGAGGCGGACCGGGTTCTGGCCCGGTAGCTATCAAGCGCTTCCTCGAGCCGTTTCTTCCCAAGCCAGTGGTCGTGACAAAGGCAGACGGCACACTGGCGTTCGACTACGACCGTCCGCACTCGGTTGGCCGGGTGCGAGCGTTTTACGGAAACTTTGGAATGTTCGTGAGAGCCTTGGCGTACACGTTGGCAAACGGCCCGGACGGACTACGCGAAACTACCGAAGATGCCGTCCTCAACGCCAATTACATCCGCAAAGGACTCGAGGGGATCTACGATCTTCCTTACTCGACGCCAACCATGCACGAAGTGGTCTTCAGTGACAGGCTGCAAGCGAAGAAGGGCGTGAAAACCATGGACATCGCCAAGCGGCTGATCGATTACGGCTTCCATCCTTACACGACAGCATTTCCTCTGATCGTTCCGGGCGCGCTGATGATCGAGCCTACGGAGAGCGAGTCCAAGGAAGAGATGGATCTGTTTATCGAAGCGATGAAGTCGATTGCAGAAGAAGCGGAAGAAGATCCGCAAATGGTGCTCGATGCACCACACACGACGCGGGTATCACGGCTTGATGAAACGGCTGCTGCCCGGAAGCCGGTGCTGCGCTGGAAACCACAGACTTAATCAGTAGGTCGTCGATCGCAGCCCCGATTCACTGGCGAGCCGAGGAAACACCGGCGGCCTGCTAAGGTCGCCGGTTCAAAGCTACATCTTCTCTTTGATCTCCACCGACGCCTGCGTGTTCTCCCAACTTAAACTCAGAACACAGCTCGTACCCCTCGGGTCGTAGGCGATGGTGAAATTCTCCACCGCAGCCGGCGTTTTTGAAACCTTCATATCCACTCGCGCCAGTTCGTCGGCCTGGTACTTATACGGAATACCCCACTCAGCGGTCTTCTTGTTGATGATCAGCGTCCATTTATCGGCGGTGGGAATAGTGAACAGCGTATAGCTGCCCGCGGGTATGTCTTTGCCGCCGACGGTCACATTTGTAGCGGTGACGAAGGTAGTCGCTTCATTCGCTCCCGTACGCCAAACCTCGCCGTAGCCGACAAGACCGCCAAAAATCTTGCGGCCTTTGGTGCGCGGGCTCGAGTAATCGGTTTTGATGGTTTTGCCGTCACTGAACTGGCAGGAAGCTGTAGCGGCCGGGCTGGGACGCTGGTCCTGAGCATAAGAGAACAGCGTTAGAGTGAACAGCAGCAGGGTTACCAATGCGACGCATTTTTTCATGGATCTCTCCTCGAAGGCATTTAGCGCTTAGCTTGGTCCGTGAACAGAAATCATACGACGTCCGGCAGCGGCTAGTTGCTAGGTGCTTTGACGCAAGAATGCGGAGCAAGACAGCAAGTCCGGTAAATTATGCGCCTGAGCGGACGGACAGTACAATCAAGCCATGCCGGTATTTCATGAAAAGCAAGAGGAACTGGAGCACTATGAGACCATGATGGGAGTACCTCGGGGGCGCCTAGCCGTGACCATGGACATGATCACTGACGCTATGGCCCTAGTGGGCCAACATGGGGTCTACTGTCAGAGCCAGCGCTGGCCGGACAAGCCAGTCATGGATATTCAAATGATAATGAAGAGCCTGACCGACGCTAAGGAGTTGATTCAGAGCGTGATGGAAGAGTTAAAAAAGCCGACACTTTCCTAAACGGTGTCATCCTGAGCGGAGCGGGATCGTCCGCGAAGCGAACGATCTTGTGGAGTCGAAGGACCTTGTGCTTTCTCGCAGCATCACTGGCCCCTCGATTGAAAAACAAAAACAAGCGCAGCTCAGTTTCGCAAATCAGGCCGTCCAGCAATCCTACACCAGCGCGTACTTTCCTCGTTCGATCACCTTTTGAGCGATCCGCTGCCGCAGTTCAATTGTGTTGAACGGCTCATGCTTCGCCAAGCGACGCAAGATCGCAAGCTGAGTGCGCAGCATGTCACCGTCAGCTACCGCTGCGATTACTTTCTTGGCCGCCGCCTCGATCTTCTCCATGGCCTGCGAGAGGTAAACGCGGGTCATGGCGATCGGTAGCTCGGCCGCGGCTTCACCACTGTCTTCAGCGATCTTCTGCGCACGCAGTACAGCGGACTCCATAGCGTAGGTTTCGATCACCATGTCTGCAATGGCGCCCATGATCTCCTGCTGGTCTTGGATCGCCTGCATGTATTTCTGCGTCGCCGCGCCAGCAGCGAACAGACCGAGCTTTTTGGCCGAAGTCACCAGCTTGCGTTCCTCCACGAGCGGACCTTCAAGGTCTTCGCTGAGCAACGGTCCGGACAGCACTTCGTCCATCAGCTTCTTAATTGCCGGCATTAGCGGCAACTGTCCCGACATGGCCCGCTTCAGCAGAAAGCCTGTGATGATCAGGCGGTTGATTTCGTTGGTACCTTCAAAGATGCGGTTGATGCGCGCGTCGCGGTAAGCACGCTCGGCCGGGTACTCTTCGACGAAGCCGTAACCACCGTAGATCTGCACGGTTTCATCGACCACGTAGTCGACCATCTCTGAGCCCCAGACTTTGATGATCGAACACTCGACGGCATATTCCTCGATGGCTTTGCGGGTTTCTTTCGCTGCATCAGCCCCGGCCTTGTCGACTTCAGCGAGTGCGACGTCCATCATGCCGACGGTGCGATAGACCAGAGCCTCGCCGGTGTAGACGCCGACGGCCATATTCGCTAGCTTTTCGCGCACCAGACCGAAGTCAGCGATGACTTTCCCGAACGCTTTGCGCTGCTTGGCGTAACTGATGGCGTTTTCCAGCGACACACGTGCCCCGCCCACACACATTGCTCCCAGCTTAAATCGCCCAACGTTCAGGATGTTGAAGGCGATGACGTGTCCCTTGCCGATTTCGCCGAGCACGTTTTCAGCGGGAACTTTGCAGTCGTTAAGAATGATCGGGCAAGTAGATGATCCTCGAATCCCCATCTTGTGCTCTTCCGCGCCGACAGAAAATCCCGGAAACGTTCTTTCAACCAGAAAGGCGGTGAATTTTTCGCCATCGACTTTGGCGAAGACGGTGTAAAGATCGGCGAAACCGGCGTTGGTGATCCACATCTTCTCGCCGTTGAGGACGTAATGCTTGCCATCCGGCGAGAGCACCGCACGGGCGCGGCAGTTCAGAGCGTCCGAACCAGATGAGGCTTCCGACAGCGCATACGCCCCCACAATTTCTGCGGCGGCCAGTCGAGGCAGATATTTCTTCCTCTGCTCCTCAGTACCGAAATAAACAATGGGCAGCGTGCCGATGCCGGTATGACCGCCCCAAGTAGTGGCGAAGCCGGCATATTTGGCGATGTGGTCGGCGATAACCGCGGCGGTGACTTTGTCCATTTCCAGTCCGCCGTAGGCCTCGGGAATCTCGGCCGAGCTGAGGCCGAGTTCGCCGGCTTTCTTCAACAGATTGCGCGTGATGGAGAAGTCTTTGTGCTCCATCTTCTCGACGTTAGGCAGGATCTCATGAACGGCAAACTCTTCCGCCGTTTGGCCGATAAGCTGGTGCTGCTCCGTGAAGTCCTCGGGCGTGAAGACTTCGTCAGTGCGGCGCTCTTCGAGAAGGAAGCTGCCGCCCGAGATTTTGGTGCTGGAAACTGCAGTCGTGGTGGCCATAGAAAACCTTTCCTAACCACAGAGGGCACAGGGAGTCACAGAGGTAATTATTTCACTTTTCCCAATTTCTACCATCGACCACTCGCTTGATGCCGTTACGAAGGTGAGCAACATGAAAGTTAATTAGAAGGCCTACATTCTTGCCGCTCAGTCGCATATATGAGAGTAACTGAGCCTGATGCACTGGATTGATGCATTCGACGCACTTCAATTCGACGATTACCAGGTCCTCCACGAGCAAGTCGATACGGTAGCCTAGGTCGATAATTTCGTCGTCGTATACCACTGGCAAAGCGACTTGGCTGAGCGCTTTAAGCCCTTGTTTCCTGAGTTCGTGGATCATGCAGGCTTCGTAAGCACTCTCAAGAAGTCCAGGGCCGAGTTTCGAATGCACTTTCAGTGCCGCAGTTACAATGATTCCCGTGACTTGGTTGACGCGGGGCGCGTGAACGATTGCCGAGCTAACCATCTTGCCCTCTATATCTGGGACGATTGCACCCTATCACAAATCCAAAAGTTTCTCTGTGATTCTCTGTGATCCTCCGTGGTTAAGATTTTGACCTCAATTCAGATTTTCGAATATCCCGGCCGCTCCCATGCCGCCGCCCACACACATCGTCACCAGGCCGTACCGTGCATTGCGACGCTTGAGCTCGCGAATGATCGTCGCCGTCAGCTTAGCCCCAGTGCAGCCCAGCGGATGTCCCAAAGCGATGGCTCCGCCGTTGGGATTCACCCGCTCGGGATCGAGACCAGCTTCTTTGATCACGGCCAGCGACTGCGCCGCGAAAGCTTCGTTCAGCTCGATCACGTCGATATCGGACAACTTGAGTCCGGCCAACTTCAGCGCTTTGGGGATCGCGAACACGGGACCGATTCCCATTTCCTCTGGCTTGTACCCGGCCGTAGCGAAAGATACGTAGCGTACCAGCGGCTTGATGCCAAGCGCCTTGGCGCGTTCGGCGGACATGACCACCGAGGCCGCCGCACCATCCGAAGTCTGCGACGAATTCCCTGCCGTCACAGTTCCCTTGGCGTGGAAGGCCGGCTTGAGGGAGAGCAGGGCTTCAAGCGAGGTGTCGGCACGCGGGCCCTCATCTACTTTGAAGACAATTTCCTGCCGCTTTGGTTTCGATCCATTGGGTGTGGTAAAGCTAACCGGCACGGGGACAGTTTCATCCGCGAATTTGCCGGCTTGGATTGCCGCCAGCGCTTTCTGGTGGCTGCGTAAGGAGAACTCGTCCGCGGCCTGGCGCGTGATGCCGAAGCGCTGCGCGAGGCGTTCAGCGGTGAGGCCCATGGTGAGGTAGGCGTCGGGGTAATGGTCGACGAGCCATGGATTGGGTGAAATTTTGTGCCCGCCCATCGGGATCATGGACATCGATTCGGTGCCGCCAGCGACGATGATCTCTGCGCCTCCACTCATGATGCGTTCCGCTGCCATGGCAATCGCCTGCAGGCCCGAAGAACAGAAACGATTGATGGTGAGCGCCGAGACTTCCACCGGCAGTCCCGCCCTGAGCGCCGCGATCCGTGCGACGTTCATGCCTTGCTCAGCCTCGGGCGTGGCGCAACCCAGAATAACGTCTTCGATCTCTTTCGGATCGACCGCGGGAACGCGTTCGAGCGCGCCTTTAATCGCAACCGCGGCCAATTCATCGGGACGAGTGTTACGAAGCGCACCTTTAGAAGCACGTCCTACAGGGGTGCGGACAGACGATGCAATAATGACTTCGCGCATATACAGCTCCAAGGCCGGTGACTAGTGGCCAGTTTAGCATCTGGCACTCAATAGCCAGATTCCAGCCGGACTTTCGGCTGCGCAGGTCAAACAACCGGCAGTCATTAGATGTCTGTCATTCCGAAGCGGCTTCAGGGCCTACTGTTAATCAGGCTCTGCCATGAGCGCGGCATAGGCAGCTGGGCGATGGAAGTAAGAACGGTCGTCTTAATTTGTGTACCTGGCTTTGTGTACCTGCGATTCTCCCCCTTTAACTCGATCTCTCACTCAAAACTTGATTTCGAGTTACGCGATTCACTAAAAGTGACCCAGCGGTGAAGCTACTTGACTGCGTCTGCTGGCCGGACTCCTTTTGCTTTCGCTTGCTGCATCATTTGCGTGCGATGAGCGGAAGCCAGACTCTTCTCCGCCGCCGCGCCATATAGTTCGGGGTGAATGTAATAACCGCGCTCGTCAGGACTCTTTTGCACGCTGACCTGCAGCGGGTTAGCTTTCGCGTAGGCGTCGTGACGCACACCGGTGACCTGCCAGGAGACCTTCATCCCGGGCTGGCCGCCGCCAATCGCGAACCGGTTGTTGGCAATTTCATGTGCGATATGAAGATTCGGTCCTGGCGCTCCAATCGCGGTAAGTTGGTAGCGGAAGTCTCCGTTCACCGCCTGAAACCAATCTGGCAATTCGACGGTCGCCGACCCACCGGCGTCGAGCAGGGCGACGCCGTCGTAGATGTTCTTCATCTCCGAGGATTCGATCGAGGCATGGTAGAGGTATTTGTTAGCTGGATCCAATGGATGGTCAATCCTGAAGTCCTTGGTACCTGCGCTGATTGCGCCGCTGACACTCAGGTTGCCATTGGCGTCCAAAAACAGGCTGCCTCCGGTGCCCTGAGCGAAGATGGGGGCACCTCCACCATTGGCGAAAACGACCACGGTGTCGGCGCCACTGTTGTTTCCCACTATCAACGCATTGCTGCTATCCGAGGTGGCAGCCACTCCGTAGCCGTTCGAGTCACCCAGCACTCCGACCGGGACGCTCCCGATTATGCCCCGGGCCACTGCGCCGAACGACGATCCCCGCCGCCCAGCAACTCCAAGCCCGACGGCGCTGTCCGACTCTCCTAAAACGCCGAATGTCGTTCCGGTCGACTGGCTGGTAAAACCATAAACTCCTGCCGCGCCGGACTGTGCGCTATCGCTATCGCCAAACACTCCATATCCCGTGCCGCTCAGATTATTGGCTTCCCCGCGGATGGCTGTGCAGGAGGCACAAGTGCTGGTAACGGTGAGAGCATTGGTTAATGGTGTTGTGAGAAAGATGTTCCCGTTAGCGAAAAGGTCCGTGACCGAAATGTTCTGGGCACTAAAGCTGCTTGTGTTGTCACGTTTGACGATCGCATTCGGTACGTTGCTGCTTGTCGGCGTAATGTTCCAGTTGAGCGCCAAAGTTCCGCTCTTGGTTACCGGCGAGCCAGTCACTTTGAAATCGGAACTGGGCGCGCTGAGACCGACACTTGTGACCGTGCCTAATCCTGGAAAAGTCTGCCCAGAGACAAATGACACCTTGCCTGTCTGATCCACCTTAAAAGTGGTGCCGCTGATGGCGAGAGTGGGATCGGTGCCTTTGGGAAACAACGTCAACGTGTCCCGCACGTTGCTTTTGCCGTTGACATCGAGCTTGGCGGCAGGAGACGCGGTGCCAATCCCGATCTGCAAGCTCTTCTGGGAGATCACGGAATCTATGATGTCGCTGGCCGTATCCCACATGGGAATGAAAGTCGCCAGGCCCCTGCCGGTGACCGCGGGGTTAGCAGGCGGAGCGGCATTCTTCGCCGCCGGAGTGCTGGCGTGAGGGGTCTTGGTGTTTGTTTCTGATCCCTGACTCTTGTTGGCCAATACGAACGCGGAAGCGGGCAGTCCGCCGATAGTTTCTGCATCCGCCGCTTTCAACGCATAGGGAACACTGAGCAGTAAGACGCGTGGCTGCTCGTTTCCGCCGTTTACCGTGACCCCCAGCCAGCGGGCCTCGCCCAAACTGAAAAGTTCCAGCGGCAAACCATCCGGCTTCGTGGCGCCCAGTTGAACGGTGTAGTTACCCTTGGCGTCCGGCTGCAAGTTGTGCGATTCGAGCCACAGCGGAGCACCTTCGTACTGCTCTTTGTAGATGGCGAAGGTTGCGCCAGCAATTCCAGAAATGGCTTTTCCCTGGGAGTCGATCGCTTTACCGGAGAAGTTCACCAGCCGGGGCACAACCGCCAACGATTGCGAAGAAGTTGTCTGTTGAGCGTACAACGAAGAACACAACAATCCGATTCCAAGACATGCCGTGAACAAGCATCGAGTGAAAGTCATGGCGCCTCCTCATTAATCGCGTAGTCCGCTGAAACCTCAACCAATATTTGAGGCCAGAGGTTCTGAGCTTCTATTTAGGGATATCGAAAACGGCGGGCAAAAGACGACAAGTTCGAGAAGAAGCGGCGCGACAGCCGATTGAACCCGGAAGGACGCAAAAGGAGATGCCGGGCGATCCGCCCGGCACCTCCGTACAACAGATCTGCTGCCCTTCGTTCTTGCAAGCAATTCGTATGGTTCCGGCGCCTAAGGAGTACAACCTCCTGTGTAGGCACATCCCGTAGTCTCGAAAAAGAGCGAATGTTGGCCCTGAAAACCGGAGCTGCCCTGATTCACTAGCTCGATGTTCTGCGTGCTCCCGTCATCCATCATTGTAAGGATGTAGGTCGAACTGGCCTGGGACCCCGGATAGAAGAGCCTGCCACTTCGGTTCTGCGCAGCCGCGCCATCGAAGGAGATGCCGATGGTATTGGCTAACGGATAGGCTCCAATGGGGTTGGGGCCACTGCAGCAAGGGCGCTCCACTACCCACTGGGCGGCATTCCCAACCAGCGGTACTGAAGGATCAGCGTCAACCGTATAGCTGCCGTAGGTTAAGGTCCTGAGGTCTTCCAAGAAGACGCAGGCCGCAGCATTCGGTTGAACGCAGTGAACCTCTGTGTAGAAAAGGTCCCCTGGATTGAGATAGAAGGGCGCTACGCTGCTTCCCCATTGCGCATAGGCGTAGTAGGTGGTCGTTCCGGAAATACAATTGTAATCTGACACAACTCCGCCCTGAAGCTCGGGAAGGACAACCCAGCCTGGCTGTAAAAAAGCGAGTCTACCGTCAATCCCAGCGAAGCTTACCGATAGATAGTCGGACGCGGTGCAACCGGCAGTGTTGTCGAACGGCTGCGTAGCGACTGGCACGCTGATGACAGTCCAAATGTCGTTGAACGAAGCCGTGCTGCTCCACTTCTTGATGCCGTAATTGGTGAGAAAGACTCCGCTTCCGTTGACGGTTGACAGGTGCTTTGGCCCAGTTAGGACTGCGGGGACCACCTCTTGAGACAGCGAGCCGGCTGGCATCATCCCGCGTGCGCGGGCGGGTAGCGGTTTTAGCTCCCCGGTCACGCGAATCTTGGCTGCCAACATGGCTCTTTCCCACAGAGCATAATGGTCGGGATCGGCGTATTTGTCGGGCCGGGGTGGGAAACCGTAAGTTGCTAGGTCAATGTCGGTAGCCGCCAGGGGATTGAAGCCCTTCGGCGGATCGGCGTAGGTGTGGATACCGGCAATATTGGTAGGCACATTGGCGGCGGACATGTAGAGATTAGCCAACGCATCGCTCTGCGCCGCGGCCAGCGTTGCGAAGCTCAGGGCTAAGGCCGCAATGGTAAGAACCACGAATGATTTGATTGAAGTTTTCATTGGAATTCCCTCCCCGTGCGTGACTTTCAGGCGCCAGACGTTCTGGGCCTCTATTTGGGATATCGAAAATGGGAAGGAAAAGACGACAGGGGGAGACAAAACGACTGAGGCTAGCTATTGAGGCAAGGTGTCGGCTTCTGCGAGCTGCCGGGCGGCCCGGGTTTCGGGGTGATCGAGTCCGAGTGCGTTTTGGAGCTGTTCCGCAGCCGAACGGGCAGCAGCACGAGCTTCGTTGTGCTTGCCCTGGGCCTCGAGCGCGTTCGCCAGCGCCAGATAGGCGCGCCCCGTTATGCTGGAGAATGTTCCAGGCTCAGTGGCTGCCAGCAGCAGCCTCAAAGCGCGCGCAGCGTCAGCTGCCGCATCGTTGGGACGACGGGCTGCAAGTTCGATGGTGGACCGTCGGATCAGCAGGAGTCGAAGAGGAACCGCGCCTTCCCCTCCGCCTTTGATGGAGGCTTCGTCGATCGCTACCGCCTGATCTCCCAGCCGCATAGCCACCGGAATGTCACCCTTCGCCAGGGCGTTGAGGGATCGCTCCGAAGCAAGCGACCCGAACGCGTAGTGTCCGGCTGGAAGATTGCGTCGCAGTCTCGGTTCGACTTGTGCCAGCATAGCATCGGAACGTGCAAGATCGTGCTTATCGCGGTAGATCCTAGCTCGCATCAGCAGTGATTGATTGATCGCTACTTCGTCTCCCGCTGCCTGGGCTGTCGCGTAGGCTCGTTCTGCATAATCAGCAGCTTCCGGCAGACGCGCCAACTCGCGGAGCGTGACGGCATAGTTGTTCAGCATCGTGGGCGAAACGGCCTCCACCGTTTTGTCTGCCCGGCTGATGTCGATCGCGCGGCGGAAAATTGTTTCCGCTTCCAGAACTCGCCCAGACTGGAGCAGGGCCAAGGCCCAATTGTTGAAGAGCGTGCCGGCCTGTTCGGTATCGTCGCGCCCGAGCGATGCCAGTTGTGCCGACGCCCGCTCGAAGGTAGCGACTGCCTCACGAAGCTGCCCGTTAACGCGATACGATTCGGCCAGATCGATCAGGGTGTGCGACTCCAGCACGTCCGACCGCAACGGCGACTTTTCCACGAGTTTTTGTGCGACCTGAGCGCGCGCGACTGCTTCCGACGATTGACCGGAGTCGCGAGCAACCTCGCCGCCGCGCGCAAGACAGAATATCCGATCGAGCACGAACTGAGGTTCGTCTGAAAGGTCGCGAAGACCCTCCTGGATGAGCGTTTCCGCGCGCTTGGGATCACCCCCAGTGGACAGCGCAGACCCCAAGGCACATGAGGCTTGCGCGCGGGCGGATTGATCCGTCACCCGCCGCGAAAGTTCGTAAGCTTGTTCGAGGACCCGGCGAGCGCTGGCATCCTGATCTTGCCCCTGGTATTTTCGGCCGATTGAAATAAGGAGCTGGATGTGATTGACGTCGTTGAGGTCGTGCTGGCGCTCGACCAGGCGCTCGGCCCGTCCAAGCAATTCATTCACCGTGAACGGCTTGCCCGAGGGTGCCGCGTCGGTCAGCAGGAAGTTGTCCAGATCGTTGATTGCTTCTGCGTGAGTCAACTGGCGGAACGCGAAGTCGCGTTGCGTCCGCGCTGTGCGGGCCTGTATCAACGTACTCACAATACCTGCGCCTGATGCCAACACAGCCAAAGCGGCGAGTGCTACGGCCGCGCGGTTTCGGCGCACAAATTTGCCTGCGCGATAGGCGATCGTGTCGGGCCGGGCGCTGATGGGCTCGTGCCTCAGGTAGCGGCCAAGATCGTCGGCCAGCGCGGTGACCGAGGCGTAGCGCTCTTGCGGTTTCTTCTTCAGCGCTTTGCCCACGATCGTGTCGAGGTCTCCGCGCAACAACCGGCTTAGCTTGTCAGGCGCGGTGGTGCGTCGGGCCGCGTTTGTGGTGGTTTCCTCGGCATTCGCCCTGGCTGGGGACACGACATCCGACAGACGCGGCGGTTCGGTATCCACGAGCGCTTTCACAAGGTCTGCAGGAGTGTGTGTGCCCTTTCCGGCAGGATGCTCTCCCGTCAGTAACACATACAGCAGGACTCCGAGCGAATAGACATCGGTGGCGGTCGTCACCGGCCCGCCCGTCACTTGCTCAGGGGCCGCGTACTCTGGCGTCAGCGCTCCTCCACCTTCGCGCGTAAGCTGAGTTATAGCTCCAGCGTGCCCTTCACCTTCGAGAAGTTTGGCGATGCCGAAATCCAGCAGCTTGACCTGGCCATCGTTTCTCACCAGCACGTTGGAGGGCTTGATGTCGCGGTGCACGATCAGGTGGGCGTGCGCGTGGGCCACCGCGTCGAGCACGTCGAGGAAGAGGCGAATCCGCGCCGCGACATCGAGCTTGTTCTGGTCGCAGTAACGATCGATATGATCGCCATCGACATATTCGAGGACGAGATACGGCTGGCCGGGAGAGGAGACGCCAGCGTCGAGGAGCTCCGCAATGTGGGGATGCGTGAGCCTGCCTACGATGCTGCCCTCCCGTTTGAATCGCTCCCCGCCGCCTGCGAATCCGATGCTCAGGAACTTGACCGCCACTTGGCGCTGAAAGCGGCCGTCGCTGCGCTCCGCCAGCCACACCGTGCCCATTCCGCCCTGACCGATCGGAGACAGCAGGGTGTATGCGCCGATCGTTTGGCCTACGAGCGCTGCATGGCCAGGCAGTAGTACGGAACCTTTTTCCAGATAGCGTTCTTGGGCCAATACCCGATGCTCATCGAGGAGCTTCTGCAAATGAGCGGCCAGGGTGGGATTTTGTTCACCGAGCGCCATCAGCCACGCCTTGCGTTCCTCATCCGGCATGTCGAGCGCCTGATCCAGGTAGGGGCTTACCGCCTGCCACTGATCAGGGCTTAGGGTAGACATCGGTTCCTCAGAGAGAGAGATTCGGGCGAATGCTGTGGTGGAGATAAATGCGCGCCTTGTCCCACTTCCGCTGCACCGTGCGTTCCGATACGCCGCGCATCGCGGCGATTTCAGCGAAAGAGAATCCGCAGAAGAATTTCAGGTCGACGACTTCCGCCAGTGAACGATCCATCTTGGCTAACTCGTCCAAAGCCTCGCTGATTTGCGTGAGCTCGCGGTCATCGACGACATTCTCCCCCGCATCGGTGCCGATCGAAGTGATCTCGAACCGCCCGCCACGCTTCTGGGCATGCCGGCTCCGGGCATGGTCGATGATCAACCCGCGCATCACGTGCGAGGCATATCCCATGAATCGCGCGCGGTCGGGGAACGACGGGCCGTCTCGCGCGGCGATATCAAGGTATGCCTGGTGCAGGAGCGTGGTCGCGCCGAGGCTTACCGGGACGCCGTGTCGCGCCAGTTCACGCTTGGCCATCCGATGCAGTTCGGAGTAGAGGGCCGAGAAGAGCGTTTCTGAGGCGGAACGGTCACCTCGTTCGGCCGCGCCAATCAGTGACGAAATCGTGGAGTCCATGGCGCACCCAAGTCGGCGACAGCCTCTCGTATTTTGGCCGATTAGTCAAGACATCTCAGCAACAGAAGGGTCCCCGAGAATCCGCCTGGGGCGCGGGGGTAGAAGCGGCTAGAGTCCCTAACTCCAATAAATAGAATGGCTCCTCGGTAGGACTCGAACTTGAGGCGATCAGGAGGCGTGAGCGACAGCGGGAGCCTCCTGCCGAAATCGCGAGCGTAGCCGAGGGACCTCAAACTATCGACTTGGCTAAAGAAATAGAATGAGCAAAGGAAATTACGAAGCCAGGGTTTCCCGCCTAGAGCAGATCAGGACGGAGTTGGCGACATTGCTCCACCAGGTTCAACCGAAGAGGGACGAACTAGGAGGGCAATCCCCATTGGTTAGAAAGTTGGCCGGGGCATATCCAAGGCTGCCTTTAACCTTCAGTTCGAAACCGAACAGAAATAAAGAGACTTGCACCGTCCAAACGGCAGTAGAATGCGACTGTTATTTTTCCCATCCTTCCGCCGCGCCCTCGGGCGACGGTTCCTTGCGAAAACTGACGAACGTCGAGCAGGGAGCCGGAGAACGGCTGCTCTCCAACACTCTACCCGGCCTCATGCGAGACCGAAGATGCGTTTCTAAGCGTCTGCCTGTTTTGGCAAGGTCGAGCGGTTGCTCGATGCCAAAGAGAGGAACGATCATGAAAGCCGACTATGTTTGGGAAGAAGTGTACGCAGCCGCCATCCTCGAAACCGACGATGCGAAGCTGCCGGATCGCCTTCACGTGGCAAAAGCCGCGATTGACACCAGGCTTCACGACTTGCAACTAGACCACGGAGGTTCGCCCGAAGAACGGCAAGCCATCAGCGATGCCCTTGCTGGGCTAAATGTGCTACGGAGAGAGTTAGAAAGACGCTCTCATGGTGAGGGTTCGAGCAGCGCCTGAAATGCCGCCGCGTGAGCTAGAGTCCCCGTTTAATGACCTTCAGTGCGCAGATCGCACTCGCGATAACTTCGCGCTCGGTTTCCCCGTCTCGACTCTCGCTCATCTCGCACAACTCTTCGAGCCGTTCGTAGATGGCGGTCTCCGCGTCCTCTACACACTTGTCCAGTTTCTTGGAATCCAATTCGAGCAGCGCATCTTGGAACGGGCGTTGCCATTCGGGATAACGCAGAGCAGATGAACTGTGGCACCAGAGGGAGTCTGATGACATCGCGACACCTCCTACAAATGCCGGATATTATGGCCTGGATGGTTTAACGTGTCTGTCAGTAGGAGACTGTAGCCCTCGCGGGTTAATGCGTTAGGAGCAGACGCGGGAGGCTCTGCGACCAGCCTGGAATACGTTGTCAATCTTTCGCATGGTCGCTCAGCCCACTGGACGGCAGCGGCGACCATGGACTCGGTTCGGGGACTTGAACGATTGTCGAACAAGTCCTGAGTGGTTTTGAGATGCCGAGCGACTAGAATCCCTGCGACGATTGCCAGCACGCGCTTGCGACCCTCGTCCATCGGGGCATGATACATTATCGCCTTTTGTTCGCCTAGGGAAGGGTAAGCCCGAAAACAATTTAGCCTGGTGCCTGGTGCCCCAGGTTCGCGTCTGTTCTTTGGACGCTAACCTGGGCAGCGGATGATTCGGGCAAAAGAATGGCTCCTCAGGTAGGACTCGAACTTGCGGCGATCAGGAGGCGTGAGCGTAGCGGGAGCCTCCTGCCGAAATCCCGAGCGGAGTCGAGGGACCTCAAACTAAAGAAATAGAATGGCTCCTCAGGTAGGACTCGAACCTACAACCCTCCGGTTAACAGGAGGAGCGAAGCTCATTTATGCTGATTGCTGCGGTTCTATTTGAGCACGGCAAATTAGGCATTTAGAGGACCCTGGGGGGGGACGGCGATTGCTGCTGATTGATGCGATTTTGTGCTAGGGGTCCCCGGTATTTCCCCCGGTATAGACTCGCAGTCAAGCAGGCGCGACCTCACAAGTCCAAACGCCATTTCCGGCTGATTTGCTCGCTGGTCGGAATCGGGCTTGTGACTACCTAGCAAGTACCCCACCCCCCCCACGCTACCCGTTGCAGCTCAGCTTTTGGTGCCAAACAGATCTTACAGCAGTTCTGCTCCTTCGAGATCACACTCGGCAGCGGGCGCGGCGTATGCAGGTGCGGTCTAGAAGACCACGCGTTCTAGGGCTGACCATTCAAGGAAGAATTGGGCTGCCAAACAGCAAGTCGGCGGCCCTATTTTTGCTCAAAGAGCTTGTACGGCCAGGCGCAGCGGGTGTACCTTCGCCCAGTTCTTCGAGGGTAGGTAGGGAGAGGTTCCGATGAAACGGATATTCTTGCTCATAATGGCACTGCTTCTGTCTTCGCACCTGGCCGGGGCCTAGCGGATAGCTTGGGTGCGCTGGAGCGAGCTATACACCGAATCGTGACGCGGTGGCGAGGCTCTAGAGTGTCCACCTTGCCATCGTCTCCAAGGCGAAATTAATCGAGGAGCGTTCTTTCGGTGTGAGGGCCTCGGGTTCTCGATAGCGGCGCACGATTGCATGAATGACAGCTTGCACCCGTTGACTGATTTGAGAACGGTTAGGGTCGAGTAGAAGTTCCGTGAACAATTCCTGCCATTTGGAAGGCATGGGAAGACACCTGCAAGCTATTGGATTAAAGAGTACGACTTTTCTCAGAGGATTTGTTGAGCAACGATGGGTTAGCCAATTCCCAGAGCCTGATCCGGTGTCAAGAAACGGTCGTTTGTTGGCAGCCTCCCTCGCTCGGTTAGGTACCACGCCGAATCAGGTACTTAGCCAGTAGCCTCGCGCATACCTTTTTGGCAGGGTCGGCAAACCTCAAGTCGGGAACACGGCCCGGAATGCTCCTCGCCACCCAACAAACAGACGCCGACCCCGACATCCCCATCCTGAAGGAAGCCAAGGCGGAGTACGCGAAGCTGCAATAGTTCAGGGATCGATCTTGCTCCATGTACGATCGCGAGGCTCGATAGGCAAGTTCCGTACGATCGCGATCCATACTAGCGAAGCGGCGAGACAGAAGGCCGATGAGGTAGCCAAGACTCCGGAGTTCGCCGTGGGGCTACGCAAGCGACGGAAAGTGGAGGGTCTGTTCTCGGAACTAAAGAACCGGATTGGATTGCGGCGCTTGCGCCTACGCAGAATCAAGTTCGTGTGTGAGCAGTTCTACCTAGCTGCTGTGGCACAGAACCTGAAACGACTGGTGCGGTTCCTCAACATGAGAGCGCAACCAGCGATGGCAAGCGCGTAAGCAACCACTACCAAAAGAAAAACACGAATCGAAGAAACTCCCCTGAGGGAAAACGCGTCTTCGAAACGAACGTGGGCCGCATAGTTCCTTCACATCTCGTAACACATTACAGCGGTGGATGCTTGGTGACTGCCCAAAATTGCTCAGGTTTCGGAATATAGGTGTCCATACCCGTGAAGTGTGGGTCGTGTCTGCCTTGGTCCACGTTGAATTGTTTTCCTATTTCACCAGCAACAGGATTACTGGTGTAATCGCTGTTGGCGGAAAACGCAGTGCGCGGGCAGCCGCGGACCGGGTCGCGGTCTCTATTGATGACTTCTCTCAGTCGGCGGCAAACTGGCTGCCGTAGGGAAATCGAGGGTTAACGGAGAAGCCAAGGTGAAGGCAATTCGGCTACCGGGCTTCATCTCTACTTTTGACGCCTTCAATATAGCGATCCCTCCCATTAGAAAAATGCGATCCAAACGGAAGGCGAGGTTGCAGGGAGCTTAGGACCCGATCCGGCGAACCCTTCCGGGACGCGTCTCGTTGATTGGAAGTGAAGATAGCTTTCGTTTCTAGGGCAATGTGGCTCCCTTACCGAGCCAAACCAGAGGTTGGCTTGCGGAGGTCACATCCAGCGACCGTCCCGATCGGTGCCGCCCGCAAACCGCCCACCTCCTCGTGGCGCGGCCCGTGAATTGTCTCGACTGGCCAAAATTGGACAGCTTGGACCGGGATAGTTCTGCCACACTGCGGGCCATGACAACTAAAACGATTCCGGCATACCTTGAAGACGAGCGCCGAAAACTTAGAGACGCTCAGCTGCGGATGGAAGAAGAGGCTGCGCGCATCCAGCCGCTGCACCATGGCCACCATCGCCCTGCGAAACAGCCCAAGCTGGAATTGCCATCTCCGGTTGAAGCCGCAACCAAGGCGAGAAAAACTGCGGCAGCAGCTCGGAAAAAGCCACGCGCCGCGCGAAAGATGGCAACGAAAGCCCGCAAGATGGCGTGACGTCCAAGGTTGTGCTCGCAGGCAGGACCCGGCAGGCGAGGCCAGTAAACATGAGTACGTCTGCGCTGAAGACAGCGTTCATCGTGGGTCTCGTATTTTTCATGGGACTAGCCACAGCTTCGCGTGCCCAGGCCACCAAACCCGCCCCGCCGACCCCTATCGATGAGAAGA
>JABCYV010000096.1 GCA_013290025.1 Acidobacteriota bacterium | reverse complement strand
CTGCGCGGTTGCGCGATATCAAGCGCAATCTGGCCTTTGAGGATCAGGCTCCGGTGGCAACTGCTGTTGACCGCCTGGAGCAGATGCGGACCGAACTGCTCTCGCACATGTTCGGAAAGAAGGACAATAAATGACCCGAGTCTGGACTCGGATCGGGCTTTGTCTATTCCCACTCTTGTTGCTGTTCTCGCCAGCAGGAGCGCAGCGGCGGCGCGACCCGCTTACTCCGGTGGAGATCGATCAGTTGCGCGACACCGCTCAGGATGCCGATCAGCGGCTCAAACTCTACGTCATGTTTGCCCGCGCCCGTCTGGATTTGTTGGAGAAAGTACGCTCCAATCCGAAGGTAACCGATCGCGGTCAGGAAACCCGCAACCGACTGCAGGATTTCCTGGATATTTACGATGAGTTGAATGACAACATCGACACTTTCGTCGACCGGAAAGCGGACGTCCGCAAAGTGTTGAAGACGATCATCGAAGCCGATACAGAATTCCAATCCAAGCTTCGAGCCCTGAAGGACGCCGCAAACTTGGACAAAGACGAAGTCAAGAAATACGAATTCCTGCTCATTAATACTCTCGAAACCGTGGACGCCAGCGTCGCGGATCATCGCCAGTTGCTGGTCGAACAGGAAGAGGCGGCCAAACGCAAGAAAAAGGAAAAGTCCTAGTGGGTAGAGTGCTGCATTTCTAATTTGCTAGTCTGGTTGCCAAGTGGCGCGCAATCTTCTCGACATCTTCCACGAAACCTACCGCGAACTTCGTCCGCGCGCTCCCATCCCCGAATTGACGGTTGAATTCTTCGCCTTCGCCAACATCAATAATACGATTCGCCTACGTGAGGGAAAGTTGCTGGTCCGTCTCTCGGACCTGCTGGAAGGGGCGCCACAAGCGGTCTTGCGAGCGCTGGCGCACATTCTTCTAGCCAAGATCTATCGTCGCCCCCTCGCGCGAGAGCATACCAGCCGTTACCGCAGATATGTCTCCAGTCACAAGATCAGCGCCAAAGCCCATCTGCTCCGACAGATCCGTGGACGCAAGCGGATCGAATCCGCACAGGGTCATGCCTACAACCTGGAAGCTGTTTTTGACGATCTGAATACGCGCTTTTTCCACGGCTTGCTGGCGCGTCCGCTATTGACTTGGAGCCGCGACCATGCACGAAACCGGTTGGGTCACTACGATCCAGCCCACAATGCTATTGTCGTAAGCAGGATTTTCGATCATCCGCGAGTACCTCGTTATGCCGTCGAGTACATTCTGTATCACGAGATGCTGCACCTTAAACATCCCGTGAAACTACGCGGCAGCCGGCGGTGCGTACACTCCGTCGAATTTCAAGCGGAGGAAAGACGCTTCCCTCGACTGGAAGATGCAAAGCACTTTCTCCGTCATCTATAGTCTGTGGCTCATAGTTGCTTTTTCGGGCATAAGGGCGTCATCCGGTGCTTTACGGAGAATCTAACGTACAGTACGGCAATGTATCCGGCGAAGGTCCCACGCAAGATCCCTCACTCGGCTGAACTGCGCCAAGGTTCGGGATGACGCCTCGAAAGATATCAGAGACTTAAGGGCGAGCCGTCGCAACAGGCCCGCCTGCGTTGACGCCCGCCCGACCTGGCGACTATCCTATATAGTTGAAATTGAAATTCATTTTCAAAATCATAGAGGCAGCGTTTTAGATGCTTCAGGCATTCATCGTTACCCTGCGTGAAGGGGTCGAAGCGGCGCTCATCGTTGGCATCACGCTCGCTTACCTCGCCAAAATCGGACGGCCGGAGCTGCGCAAATCGGTCTATGCAGCTTTAGTCTCGGCCTTTGTTGGAAGCATTGGAATCGCCGTTATTCTCTCGCGCACTCAGTGGAACCAGGATATTTTCGAAGGCTGGATCATGCTGACCGCGGCCTTCTTCGTCATCACCATGATCATTTTTATGATGAAGACGGGCCGAAGGCTCAAAGGGCATATCGAAGGCAGAGTCGGACTGCTGGCGGGCCAGGATGCATGGTTTGGTCTCTTCCTCTTCGTGTTTCTGATGGTTTTGCGTGAGGGCGTGGAGACCGTGCTGATTCTGGGGGCAGTGTCCCTGAACTCCAGTGAGCTCTTGAGCTTTCTAGGTACTCTGCTGGGTGTGATCGTTGCCATCGTGTTCGGCGTGATGTTCGTCAAGGGAAGCGTGCGCATCAATCTGCAGAAATTCTTCCGAGTGACGACGGTGATTCTGTTTTTTGTGGCGGCGCAGCTGATCATCTCCGGTCTGCACGAGCTTTCGGAAAATGGGGTACTTCCCTCTTCGAAGCGGGAGATGGCGATCATCGGCCCCATCGTGCGCAATGATCTGTTCTTCTTCGTGACGATATTCGCTCTCGCGGCGTTCATGGTGCTCTTTGAGGTCAAACGCCGAGAGCCAGCGTCCGTGCCCGCTTCCCCCGCGGAACGCCGCAAAGCCCTCTGGAGCGCTCGCCGCGAGCGTCTGTGGATGGCTTCGGTGTACGCCAGTTCGTTCGTCTTTATTCTTCTGATGACCGCCGAGTTCATCTACACAAAATCCGTGAGCGCTCTTTCTCCGGCGACAGAAGTCACGTTTGTGAATCATCAAGTGAGCATTCCGCTGGCTCAGGTTGCAGACGGCGACCTGCATCGTTTTGAGGCCCAGGAGAACGGCACCGCGATCCGCTTCTGGTTGTATCGGAAGCCCGACGGCAAGGTCGCGAGCGTGTTTGATGCCTGCCAGATCTGCGGGGCGGTCGGCTTCTACAAAGGACCCAACGGCGTGGTCTGCAAGAATTGCGCCGCGCCCATCAATCCGCAATCCGTGGGCACGGCTGGCGGCTGCAACCCCATCCCCCTCAAAGCTGACCAAACCTCGGACGCCGTGATCATTCAGGAGGCGGACATCGCGGCCGGGACCCGCATGTTCCAGCAATAACCCAATGTTCCTGCGGCTGGTCTACGAATCATTCCGGCGGCAGAAGCGGCGCAAGCTGTTGGCGGGAGTCGCCATCACGCTCGGCGTGGGGGTGGCAACCGCCATGATCGCCGTCGCCACCGACATCGGGGACAAGATCAATCGCGAACTGCGTAGTTACGGCGCCAATCTCGTCGTCACGCCACAGGAAGATACGCTCGACGTCGAAATCGGGGGCGTAAACCTTAAGCCGCCCAGTGACGGCGCTTACCTCAACGAAGCCGATCTGCCAAAGATCAAAGGCATGTATTGGCGAAATAACATTCTGGGTTTCGCCCCGATGCTGCCCGCCAACGTAAGCGCGCGAGGTGCCGGCAATTCTATTAACGTGACACTCCTCGGGACATATTTTTCCAAATCGCTGACTTTTGGCGCACAGAGTTTTGTGACGGGGGTGCGATCCACGCATCCCTGGTGGAAAGTAAATGGCGCGTGGCCGGATGATAATTCACAGGATGTGCTTTTGGGCGAGAAGCTCGGCTTGAAGCTCGGTAGCCAGGTCGGAGATCAGATCGAAATCGCCGGGCAGCCGCATCGAATCTCCGGCATTCTGTCTACCGGTGGCGCCGAAGACGACCAGATTATCGGCCCGCTCTCCCTCACACAACAGATTTTGGGCAAGCCTGGTGCGGTCCGGCGCATCTACGTAAGCGCCTTGACCAAGCCTGAAGACGCGTTCGCCCGCCGCGATCCGAAAACAATGAGTGGTAAAACATACGATCGCTGGTATTGCTCACCTTACGCGCAGTCGATCGCTTATCAGTTGCAGGAGGCTATTCCGCATTCTCACGCAGAGCAAATTCGCCAGGTAGCACAGAACGAAGGCACGGTACTTTCGCGCATTGAAGGACTGATGATGCTAGTGACGCTGGCGGCGCTGTTGGCGTCAGCTTTGGCCGTTTCCGCGGCCATGGCAACCTCCATTTTTGAACGCCGGGGCGAAGTTGGCCTGATGAAGGCCCTAGGGGCGGGCAGCCTCTCGGTGGCTGCGCTGTTCTTCGCTGAGGCTACGCTGCTGGCTCTAGTTGGAGGTGCTGTGGGCTTTGCCGGCGGAACCCTGCTGGCACGCGAGATTGGCCGTTCTATTTTCAATTCCCAGATCACGATCCAGCCGGTGTTGTTGCCCGTAATTCTGGCAATCGCGGTGATTGTGACGTTCGCCGGCAGCGCCGCTGCGATCCGGCGGGCGGTGAAGTTTGATCCAGTGTATGCCTTGCGGGGTGAAGCGTGAGTGCGCAACCGCAGCCGGTAACGCGTCAAGACGTTGCCAGTCGCCGCAGAGTTGCGCGCCATCCGTCTATGTTTCTCCGCATGCTCATTCGGGCGGCCGTGCTCCGGCGGGGCCGCGCATTGTCGGCCCTTTTGGCGATGGTCGTCGCCGCTGCTGTCGCCACCGCGATGCTCAATCTGTACGTAGATGTGCAAGCCAAACTACGCAAGGAGTTCCGGAACTACGGAGCCAATGTGGTCGTAGTTGCGAAAGATGGTCAGGCGCTTCCGGCGGATGCAATGCAGACCGTTCAAACTGTACTCTCCGGACGCGGCCTCGCCGTGCCATTTGCTTATGTGGTTGCTCGCACCGCGGATGGGCAGTCAGTGGTTGTTGCCGGAACCGATCTCGAGAAAGTACGTCAGCTCGATCGCTGGTGGTCGGTGACTTCCTGGCCGAGCATGCCCGGGGAGGCGCTGATCGGGGTTCGAGCTATGTCCGTACTCAGCCCGCAAGGTAAGCCTTTCGATCTCAACTTCCAGGGACACGCAATCCATCTTAAGCCTGCGGGAACCCTGCAGACTGGCGCCGCCGAGGATAGCCGCGTTTATCTTTCGCTGACCGATTTCGAGACGTGGACTGGCATACAGCCTTCGACCATGGAGATAGCTGCGACCGGGTCTCGGGAGGAAATCAATGCTCTGGTCGCGAATCTCGGTCGGGCCCTCCCCGCTGCTGAAGTCCGGCCAGTGCGCCAGATCATGGAAGCTGAAGCCCGTGTACTCGGCAAGACTCGGTCGACGTTACTAGCCGCCGCCGTTCTCATTATCTTGACAGCAGCCCTTTGTGTCCTTTCGACATTGATGGGTTGGGTGCTGGATCGCCGCCACGATTTTGCCATCATGAAAGCGCTGGGCGCTTCGGAGCGTCTGATTGGTGCCTTCTTTGCTGCAGAGGCGGCCATGCTGGGCGCCGTCGGAGCCGTACTCGGCTTCGCAATTGGCGTAGGCGTGGCTGCTTGGATTGGCCGGGCAAATTTTCATGCGCCGGTGGTGCCGCGCTTCAGCGTGTTGCCTTTCGTGCTCTTCGGAAGCGTCCTGGTCGCATTGATCGCAGCGGTGGCGCCAATTTCTTTGCTGCGGCGGGTTCAGCCAGCTATGATCTTAAGGGGAGAGTAGGGTGATCAAGCTGAAAAATGTGAGCCGACTTTACCCGGCGAAGGCGGAGACCAGCGGGGGCATCCGCGCTCTCGACGATTTTTCGCTCAGCGTGGATCCCGGCGAATGGATCGCGGTCATGGGCCCGTCTGGCTCGGGAAAATCTACGCTGGTGAATCTCGTCGGTTGCCTGGATCGGCCTACCTCCGGCGAGATCTGGCTTGACGGTCAGAACGTCGCCAACATCTCAGCCAACGAGTTGAATCGAGTGCGCGCGGAAAAAGTCGGTTTCATCTTCCAGCAGTTTCATCTGATCCCTTATCTCACGGCGATTGAGAACGTCATGCTGGCGCAGTACTTTCACAGCATGACCGACCAGCACGAAGCACTTGAAGCTTTGGAGCGCGTGGGCTTGAAAGATCGCGCCCAGCATGTGCCGTCGCAGCTTTCTGGAGGAGAGCAGCAACGCGTGTGCATCGCCCGCGCGTTGATCAACGATCCCAAGATTGTTCTGGCCGACGAGCCTACGGGAAATCTCGATGCCGCCAATGAAGAAATCGTTCTACGTCTGCTCCGCGAGCTGCATCACCAAGGACGCACCATCGTCATGGTGACGCACGATCCGGTAGTCGCCCGGCTGGCTGACCGCCGAATCGAACTTCACCACGGCAAGATTGCAGACATGGAAGTCTTTGCCATGGCCGACGAGGAGCAATTCGACGAGGTTCTCGAAGAGCTTTGGGCCCTGGCGGAGAACGCTCAGATCGCAGAAATCGGCCGCATGGAGGTCCACGGGGCGCTGCCTGTTAGCCTCGCAATCGAAAAGATGACTGAGATGGGCTTAGTCAGCGTCAGCCCGCATCCGCCGCAGGTCCACAATCACAAGCCGTTTGTGAATCCCTGTCACGAGGCGCTAAAGCCATCGGGAGTCTCGACCGGCGACGGCAGCATGATTGTCGAGCTGACACCCCATGGTCGTCAGCGCGCGGCTGACATCATCCGCCGACATCGCCTGGCTGAGCGTCTCTTCACCGACAGTCTCGCGCTCGACAGCGAATCCGAGATCGAGCAGCAAGCCTGCAAGTTCGAACACATCCTGTCGCCCGAGGCCACCGACAAGATCTGCAGTTTCCTCGGCCATCCCCGGACTTGTCCTCATGGGGCGCCCATTCCACCGGGCCCGTGCTGCGAACGCAACGTCGCGGCCCGGGAGACAGAACGGGCTCGCGCTTTCCGCTTCAAGTAATCGTCGATGGTCAGGCTGGTTGGAGTCATTTGATCTTCTTCCACAGCACATCCTCGTTGTTCCGGCGATCGATCATAGCGTCCACTTTGCCACGATCTCCGCGCCGGAACAGGCGGCGGCCTTCAATTCCCTTGCGGAAAAATATGTCAGCTGACTCAGGCAAGAGCACCACCTTGTCGCCGCCGGTGCGTTGTGCGTACAAGTCATCATCTTCGACAAAAACTGTCTGATCAACGCCGGGCGCCAGTTCATAGGTCCCGACATATTCTCTGTATGTCTTTTTATCCACCTCCCCAGGAGCGGGATCCTCATAGTAGCGGAACATCTGCCCGGCAACGATTTGCCAATTTCCTCCGCGATACATCCAGGTATCTGTACCGTGATACCGAGCGGTCATGCTCTGTCCGAAAATTGTTTCCGTTTCGTTGAGATCATAGGTCAGTATCGCCGTCGTGCCCATAATGCGGCTCTTCGCGTTCACAACCTTGATGCTGCCAGAGTAGCCTTTGGGAAGGGGAGTTACGTCATTGACGAGAAACGTTTTGTCCATGCTTCTCCCCTTCTCATCAAAGTAAATGCTGTCGTCCGCGAAATATTTCTTCCATGGAGCCTGATCGCCTGCAGCCACGCTATCGAACAGCTGTTGCGTATTTCGGATCAGTTCGCCTTGTGTGATCGGACTGTGCTGTCCCGATATACACGCTGTCAGACCGGCCAGGACTACGATAACGGAACGCATCATGATCTTCACTCTTGCCTCCGGGATTCTCTGCTGATCAAGTCTTCCGCAGGTTAAACATCGTACGTGCCAAAGATGGTTGGGCAAATTATGATGGTTGGAATTGCAATCAATGTCCAACCGTAGACCTTCGATCGGCGTTTTCGACTCCGGCTTTGGCGGCTTGACCGTGCTGAAGGAGTTGGTCGCGCTGATTCCTGATGCCGATTATCTCTACTTCGGCGACACAGCTCGTCTGCCCTACGGCTCGAAGTCTACAGAAACCGTGGCCAAGTATGCGGTCGAGGCTACGCATTTTCTTGAACAGCAAGGTGCAAATTTGCTGGTCGTCGCCTGTAACACCGCGACGGCGCTCGCCCTGGACCAGATCATGCGAGGCGCGGCTGTTCCGGTTGTCGGCGTAGTGGAACCGGGGGCCGAGCGCGCCGCCAGCTCCAGCAAAAACCGCAAAATCGTAGTGATTGGGACGGAAGCCACAGTCGCCAGCCATGCCTATATGAAGGCCCTGCAAGCTCGCGGAGTGCAAGCCAGAGAAAAGGCCTGCCCTCTCCTCGTGCCTCTGGTGGAGGAAGGCTGGATTGAGCACGCGGTCACGGAACAAGTGGCGCGCATTTATCTGGATGAAGCTTTTGGCGATGGCTTCCAGTCTGCGGACGTACTGGTTCTAGGTTGCACCCACTATCCGCTGATTAAGCCATTGCTGCAGCGCGTAGCGCCACCGCACATCACCATCGTCGACTCTGCCGAATCCACGGCTCAAGCGGTACTGGCATTGCTCAAACTCAATCCGCCGCCGACTTCTTTTGCGAAAGAGCGCCGCCAGTTGCCTCGGGTGAGAGTCTTTGCCACCGATTCTGTAGAGAAGTTTCGACGCCTGGGGGCAAGGTTCCTAGGTCATGCGATCGAGGATGTCGAGCATGTGGACTTGAAGGAATAAGACGGAAGCTCTTCCCGAAAAAGCGAAAGCGGCCGCGAAGGTCGCACCTGCTCCTCAGACCGCCGTATAAAGTTAGTACAACCGGAATTCGACTTCAACGCTGATGGCTACCGCCACTGGTTTGCCGTCTTTCATGGCAGGTTCAAACTTCCAGGTCTTGACTGCATCGATGGCCTTCTCATCCAGACCCAAGCCCAGGCTGCGGGCTACGCGCAGGTCCCGCGGACGTCCGTCGGCGCCGACGATGACGTAGAGCACGCAAGTTCCCTGATATTTCGCTTTACGGGCCTCTTCAGAATACTCAGGCTCCGGAGCGTACAACTCCTTGGGAGCCGAAACTCCGCCACCGACCCGGAACACGCCGCCACCAATACCGCCCCCACGGCCCGGGCCAACGCCTGGCCCTTCGCCGGAACCTACGCCGCCACCCGAACCTGAGCCAATACCCCCACCTGAACCAGTTCCGTTCGAAGGAGGTCCGGAGGGCAAATGCGACATCGGATCACCGAGGTTCGGCAAATTCGTCGCCGCCAGCTTGATCTGAGGCGGAACCACCACTGTAGGCTCAACCGCCAGCTTCGGATGATCGTTCCGCACAACCATCGCGGGAGGCGTGATCTGCTCCATCGCCAACTTAGGCAGCTTGCCTTTGGGCGCCTCGAATTTGTCGCGGTCGCCGCCACCGCCACCGCCACCCGCCTGCGTCTTGGAAGGCGGGAGCGCAGGGATATCGTCCGGTGCAATCAGCGTGACCGTCTCGTGCGGCTTAGTTACTTCCTGCACGACCCGTCGGCCCAGGATGGTCGCGCCAATGATGGCCGCGATCGCCAATACGTGGACCACGGTCGAACCCACCGCGCCGTTCTTCTTATAGTTGTAGAAACCCCAGATATCTTTTACGGGAATTGGCTTGGACGTCAGAATCAGGGGTGGCTGCTTCTTGGGGAAGAAGTAGTCATCGAGATTTTGGAATAGCGACTTCCAAAGCGGCTCATCCAACGCATCCTTGGGCAGGAGGAGATTCAACTGAGGCTCGACGTCAGCGCGCGGTTTGATGTCCAGTGTTGCCATAGATAGAACGCGATTTTAGCTGCGGACAGGTCTAGGTTCCGAGTGCTTCCCTACCCCTCTAGATTGATGAGCACATCTCGTGCCAAGTTGCATAGCTGGAACTAATACTTCCTAGCCCTCCCCGGTCGTGCTGAGAGGTTGGCTTTTAACTGCCATAGCCCTTGGATGCCCAAGGCAGGGAAATGTCTCCCCCAATCGAAAATTGTACACGCTTTTTAGGTCTGTGAAGCAGTGCTTTTCCAAGTCCTCGCAACCCGACGTCTTCGGGCTTGTTCGGACGGCCAATGGACGTTCGTTTCTCCGCTCCCTATAATGAAAAAAATCAATCATTTGGGAGAAATCAACCGAGTGCCGCTGGATTTAAAGTCCACCATCAATCTGCCTAAGACTGACTTTCCCATGAAGGCCAACCTGCCGCAGAACGAGCCCAAGGTCCTGGCGCGCTGGGAGCAGATGCGGATTTACGACCTGATTCGCCAGGCGCGGCACCGTGGTCCAAGCTACATATTGCACGACGGGCCTCCCTACACTAGTGGCCCCATTCACTTGGGCACGGCGCTGAACAAGTGTCTAAAGGATTTCGTAGTCAAATCGAAAAACATGGCCGGATTTGACGCTCCTTACGTCCCAGGATGGGACTGCCATGGCCTGCCTATCGAGATCAAAGTCGACCAGCAACTTGGTGGCAAGAAATTGCAGATGAAAGCGCTGGACGTGCGCCGGGAGTGCCGCAAATTCGCCCAGAAGTTTCTTGACCTGCAGCGGGAGCAGTTCAAACGCATCGGGGTTTTCGGTCGCTTCGAACGCCCGTATGCCACGATGACTCCGCATTATGAGTCGGTAGTACTCAAGACTTTCTTCAGCTTCTATGAGAACAATTTTGTATACAAGGGCTTGCGCGCAGTTTACTGGTGTATGTACGACGAGACCGCGCTGGCCGAAGCGGAAGTCGAATATGAGAATGACACCAGCCCAACGGTTTGGGTGAAGTACGCGTTGATCGACGATGCCGCCAGGATTGACCCTGCGCTCAAGGGCAAGAAAGTCTCCACCATCATCTGGACCACAACCCCGTGGACGCTGCCGGCTTCCATGGCCGTTGCCTTCCATCCGGATGAGGAGTATGTCGCGCTCGAAGCCGGTGGCGAAGTCTACATTGTCGCAGCCAAGCTGGCCCGCGATGTCGCCGCAAAGTGCAATCTTCAAGATGCCCATGAACTCGCTCGTTTCTCCGGCCGCAAGATGGAGGGTCTGAACTTTCAGCATCCATTTCTGGATCGCAAGATTCTCGGTGTACTGGCTGATTATGTGACTATGGACACCGGCACTGGCGTCGTTCACACCGCACCGTCGCACGGCGCCGAAGACTTTGCGACAGGAGTGAAGTACGGTCTGGACGCCACCAGCAATGTGGATGAGAAGGGCATCCTGCGCAACGGCCTTCCCGAATACAACGGCCTGAAGGTCTGGGACGCCAACGCTCCCATCATCGAATTACTTAAGAAGCGGGGCGCACTGTTGCATTTGGAAAAGCTGGAGCACTCCTATCCGCACTGCTGGCGCTGCCACAATCCCATAATTTTCCGCGCCACCGAACAGTGGTTTATCTCAATGGAAGCAGCAATGCCGGGCGGAGGAACACTGCGCAGCAGGACGCTGGAAGACATCGAGAAAGTGGAGTGGGACCCGGCTTGGGGCAAAGAACGCATGCACAATATGATTGCCACGCGCCCAGATTGGTGCATCTCTCGGCAGCGCATCTGGGGCGTTCCCATTGCGGTTTTCCTCTGCAAGAGTTGCGGCAAGCCGCTCCACGATCCTGCGATCAACCGCAAAGTGATCGAGCTCTTTGCGCGTTCTGGTGCTGATGCATGGTATACGCGCGAAGCCGATGCGATTCTCCCTGTGGGCAGTAAGTGCCCGGAGTGTAGCGGAGGAGAGTTCAAGCGAGAGACGGATATCTTCGACGTCTGGTTGGAGTCGGGCGCGAGTTACCTCGCTCTGCGAGCGGAGGAACCTGAATATCCGTGGCCGTCTGATCTTTATCTAGAGGGTGGGGACCAGTACCGCGGCTGGTTTCAGTCTTCCCTGCTGTGCGGCATGGGCACGCAAGGCAGTCCGCCCTATCACGGAGTTGTCACGCCCGGTTGGACGCTTGACGAGAAGGGCCAGGCCATGTCCAAGTCTCGCGGCAACGACGTGGATCCGGTCGATATTGCGAACCGGCTGGGGGGCGAAATCGTGCGCTTATGGGCCGCATCGGTTGATTTTCGCGAGGACGTTGTCGGCTCCGACCAGCTAATGCAGCGGGTGGCCGAAAACTACCGAACCATTCGTAATAATTTGTTTCGCTATGTGCTCGGCAACCTGTATGACTTCGAACCCGCGCGTGATGCTCTGCCGTGGGAGAAGTTGGAAGCTCTCGATCAATACATGCTTCGCCAGACTTCGGCGATGGCCGCTGAGGTGCGCCAATACTACGAAGAATTCACTTTCCACAAAATCTATCACACCGTGAGTGATTTCTGCGTGGTGGATCTGAGTGCGTTTTACTTCGACATAATCAAAGATCGCCTTTATACCTACGCCCCCAATTCCGTGGGACGACGTGCGGCGCAGACAGCTCTGTGGCGCATTGGCGAGGTCCTGGTTCGTCTGCTGGCTCCGATCATGAGCTTCACCTGCGATGAAGTCTGGCGTTACCTCCCAGTCACGGCAGATCGGCCAGCGAGCGTGCATCTGGCGTTATTTCCGACAGCGGAAGACACGGTTTCTGGCGCCGGTTTGGCCGATGATCCCAGGCAGCGCGAAGATTGGACTACGCTACGGGCGGTTCGCAAAGAAGTGATGAAGGCATTGGAAGAATCCCGCAACGCTAAGCTGATCGGGAAGGGTTTAGAAGCTAAAGTGGAGATAGCGGCCGCCGATCCCGTTTATAGCGTGCTGAAGAGATATGAGGATCAACTCCGCTACGTCTTCATTGTCTCCGCAGTTGTGTTGCAGCAAGGCAGATCAGGAAACGGCACGGGTGGAGTAAACGTCCAAGTGAAGAAAGCCGACGGCCCGAAGTGCGAGCGCTGCTGGAATTATTCCACGCTTGTGGGCGAAAACCCGAACTATCCGACGGTGTGTGAACGCTGCAGCGCGGTGCTCAAGGAAATCGGAGGCTAGAGAACCGTGCAGGATTCAACAGCCGCGATGACCAACCGTTACGCCATGCGCAGGTTTCACCTTCTGATTGCGCTGCTGGTGGTGTGTCTCGATCGGGCGGCGAAATGGGCGGTAGCTAGGAACATTCCGCTGCACGACTCCAGACAGATTATTCCGGGTATTTTCCGGCTCACGCATGTGGAGAATCGTGGCGCCGCTTTTGGCTTATTCGCTGATTCACCTTCAGAATGGAAGATTGCTTTGCTGGTCCTATTCTCGATGGTGGCCCTGGTAATCGTCAGCGCCCTTTTGTGGCGAAACAGTCACTCCATGAACACGACGGGAGTGGGCCTGGCGCTGATCCTCGGCGGCGCGCTGGGGAATCTGTGGGACCGCCTGGTCAGCGGCCGCGTGGTGGACTTCTTTCTCTTTTACATCGGCCAATATCAATGGCCTGCTTTTAACGTGGCCGACAGCGCGATTGTGATTGGAGCCGGCTTGCTGGTGATTGAAATCCTATTCGCAAAGTCTCCCGCTACAGAAAAATCAGCTTGAATTAGGCACATGAACCAGAGCGGAGCGAGGAACCTGTTACTTCCTGCGAAGTGATGTCCAGATTCCTCGTCGCTCTCTTTTCAGAAATGACAGCTTTTCAACCTGCTCTTACGCAGTCTTCTTCTGCGGTTGCTGCTTCGCCATCTGAGCGTAGAAATCCTTGGCCGCTTTCTCGATCTCTTGTTCCGATAGATCTTGCACGTGTGTGCTCAGACCCCAGCTATGCCCGTAAGGATCCGAGAATGTGCCAAACCTGTCACCCCAGAACATATCGGCTACGGGCATGGTGGACTTGCCGCCCGCATCGATTGCCCGTTGGAAGGCTTTATCAACGTCCTCCACATAGAGGTAGAGGCTGGAAGCGCTTCCGCCCAGAGTTTGTGGAGACTTGTTGCCCATCTCCGGGCTTTCTTCGGTAAGAAAAATGATCGAATCGCCGATTTTTAGCTCGGCATGTCCGATCTTGCCATTGGGAGTCGCCATCCGCATGAGTTCCTCGGCGCCCAGCGCTTTCTTATAAAAATCAATCGCTTGCGCCGCATTTCGGACTACCAAAGACGGAGTAACCGTGTGAAAACCCTTGGGAACTGGTTTCGCTGATCCTGCCATGTTATTTCTCCTTTTCTAGTATGGCCATTTGGCCGGAATAGAAGTGGCAAAAGTGCAGGTCAACATTCTACGCCCCGAGGCATAGGGGCCAGATGAAAAATTGTAAAAAATAGAGGACGGGTTTCTCAAGAACGACTGGGAGTGAATCCTTGCGGTTTTGCCATAAATCCCATGCCTCGCAAGAGGATGCGAGACATGGGAAGTTAGGGGTGCTTATTTCATATGGATTGTTTTGGTGTCTTGGTCGAGCGTGCCATTCACGCGGACCTGTTTCCCTTCGAACTTCTTCACTAAATCCTGGTGGTCGATATCGTACGAGGTGCCGCTAGCATCCTGTAAAACGAACTTGTCGCCCGACTTTACGATCGTACCCACGAAGGTCTGGCCTTGCGACTGTGACTGCGCACCGGGTGCTTGTTTTTGTGATTCACTTGGCGCCTGTCCTTGTTGCTGTGACTGATCGGGCGCCTGTTTTTGAGAATCACTGGGCGCCTGCCCCGATTGTTGTGATTGATCTTGTTGCGATGGTTGTTGGGCGTCCGGCTGACTCTGAGATGGCTGGTCCGGCGGCGGCGCGGCTTGCTGCGCGTTGAGCTGAGCACCGAGACACATCGTGCCAAGGAGCAGAGCCAATGTGATAACTAACCACGAAGAGTGATTGCGTTTGTTCATGAAATCCTCCTGCGAAATTTCGCGCTTTGGGAATTTGAGCAAACACCTTGCCAAATTCATCCGTTATGATGCCGATTCCTGAGGATGAATGCAGCGCATTCGAGTTGCACGTCTTATGTGTTAGAGCCTCAACGTTGCATGTGTGGTCTGGCGGCGCACATGAGGGATTCTGTATGGAAAATACAGGAAACCCTGTAGCGAGTGCTGTTCTACCCGTTCGGTGTTTTTAGAAAGCAAAACGAGCAAAATGTGCTCGATCGCACTCGACGCGTTTTCCGGCGCCCAAAACAAAACATACCTAATCACTCGTTGATCTGGCAGTGCTTTCCCTCTCCTGCCCCTTGGCGGTATAGTCGTTGACCGCGCTCATCCAGGAGGCACTCATGGCGACCAACACCAAGCCCGAGGTCAAGGCCAGAACGTTTGGCGAAAACATCGAGAGCGATCTGGCATCGAGATTCTTGAGAGTGGTGGAGACCGCCGCCATCGCTTCGGCCCACACCATGGGTCGGGGGGAACGCAAGCTGTCAGACCAGGTTGCCACTGAATCCATGCGTCAGACCATGGACTCTATCCCCATGCGCGGCGTCATTGTGATCGGCGAGGGCGAACGTGATGAAGCGCCCATGCTCTACATCGGCGAAAAAGTTGGCGCGGAGTTTCCCGATGGGACCGAGGTGCCGGAAGTGGACATCGCGGTCGACCCCCTGGAGGGCACGAATCTCTGCGCCACGGGAGCGCCGGGCGCCATCACAGTGCTGGCTGCATCGGAGCGGGGTGGGTTGCTGCATGCTCCGGACTGCTACATGGAAAAGATTGTCGTGGGTCCTTCCTGCAAGAACGCAGTCGATCTCGATGCACCGGTGGTCGAGAATCTGAAAAATCTTGCCAGGCGGCTGAAGCGCGATGTCGAGGATCTCGTCATTGTTGTCCTTGACCGGCCGCGCCACGAAAAGCTTATCGCGGATATCCGCGCTGCTGGCGCTCGTATCAGGCTGATCGGCGACGGTGATCTCTCAGCTGGCATCGCGGCAGCGGTCGAGGGCACTGGCGTGCACGCGGTCATGGGTTCGGGCGGTGCGCCGGAAGGCGTCATTACAGCGGCCGCCATCCGCTGCGTTAATGGATACATGCTCGGACGTCTGGTGGTCAATAAACCGGAACTCCAGGAGCGCATTGCGCGCATGGGAATCAAAGACAAGAAGAAAATTTACGAAGCCGAAGACCTCGCTCCCGGCAAGCAACTCATCTTCGCGGCCACGGGCGTTACCGAAGGCGCGCTAATGAAGGGCGTGCGCTTCTTTGGCGAGGGCACGAGGACGTCGTCGGTGATCATGACCTTGCGCACCGGCAAGGTGCGGTTTATCGATAGTATCCACCTCGATAAGGGACCGGACGTGAGGGTGAAGTTCTAAGAAAGGTTGGCGGGCTAGGTGACGCTCACAAAAACGGGTTCTCGATTCGCAGGCCCTCAAGCTCTCGCCCGTGCTGTAGGTCCTCGCTGTATAGTCTGCTGCACTGGGCCTGAAGCGCAGCGGCAACGATGAGGGAATCGTACCAGGACAAGCGATGCTTGGCGGTCACCCGAAATGCTTCGACGTAAAGAGCGGGCGACGACTGGATTGCGAGCAGCGGACGGAACACAGTGATCAGGTATTGCTCGGCCTCAGCTACATTCATGGGTTGCGGAAAACGGCGGAAAGCAACATTGAAGAATTCTTGGACGACCTGATAGCTTACGATTCCCTTCCCGGTGTCGGCAGCTTGTCGAATGAGCTGTGTCGCTCGCTTCGCCTTCGCGGGGGCCTTGGTATCAAACGTGTAAGCGAAGATGTTGGTATCGAGGAAGAATCTAACGCTCATTCATCTCGTCCCTGGTGTAGGGCCCCGCGGAACGCACGTGGCGCAGGCGACGCATAAGTGCATCGACGGCCGCACCACCTCCCGCTTGGGCGGCGTACTGTTCCAGCCATTCCCGAAAGGCTGCATTCAGCGTTCTGTGCTGCGCCCGCGCCACCAGCCGCGCTTGCTCAATAAGACTTTCGTCGGCGCTCAAAGTGATGTTCTTCATACGTTAATAGTGTACACTATTTCCGTGTAAACCGACGACTTCATTCTAGCCGCAGAAAACCTTGGGTTTTTTTGCTCTCGCCTATCTCAGATACTCCGAATCCTTCTTCAAATCTTCGGGGATGGGCGGGAAGGGTGGAAACTCCTGCGAGTATCCGCTGAACAATGGCGAAGCGATTTCGGCGCGGAGCGTGCCGTCATGCACCGCGATTTTGTGGGGATTGCCAACCGAGTAGCCCTGCCAGAGCGAAACCCCAGCGTAGGTCCCATCTTTGCGCAGGATGTAATAGGTCAAATCCACGAAGCGCAGTTTGTTCATGTCATTGTTGTAGTTGCGAGCAATTCGCTTGAGCGCGTCCATGCCGGCGTCGTGCGGAGACAAACCGTGCCGCATGTTTTCGACGATGGTGTGCGCGCCCGCAACTTTGATATTTTCTTCTCCGCTGCCTGTAGCACCGGCCGAACCCACATCCTGATCGGTGTAACAGCCCGCGCCAACGATAGGAGAGTCGCCGACGCGTCCAGGAAGCTTGAAGGCTAGACCGCTGGTGGTAGTGCAGCCTGAAATCTCACCTTTCTGGTTTAGCGCGGAGCAGTGAATCGTGCCAGTAGGAGGAAACACTACGCGGCGAATGGCAGCTCGGCGAAACTCCGGTTCGATACCGAGATCTGCCGCGCGTTCCTGTAGACGGCGAAACCGCTCGCGCCACAGCTCTGACTGCGGCTTCTCGGGTGCTTGCCAGTGCGGATCGGCGAGGCCCGGTCCCCACCAGTCTTTGGTAGAGTAATACTCTTTCCACAGCAGCCAAATCTTGCGCGAGTGTTCCGTCAGCAGGTTTTCGCGCGCGAATCCCATGGCCACAGCGAAGCGTTCCGCACCTTCTCCCACTAGCATGACATGGCCGGTGTGCTCCATGACTGCCTTAGCAACCAACGATACGTTCTTGATATTGCGCACGCCGCCCACCGATCCGGCGCGGCGCGTAGGGCCGTGCATGCAGCAAGCGTCGAGTTCGACTACGCCTTCCTCATTGGGCAAGCCACCCAGGCCGACGGTGTCGTCCTTGGGATCGTCTTCGGGACCTTTGACGACCTGCAGAGCGGCATCCAGGGTGTCGCCACCATTTTTCAGAAAGACGTAGGCACCATCGAGGTAAGCATATCCGTTGTTGGCGCAAATGATGATTGGACGCTTCCCTGCCCCGGTTCCACTTTCTGGCTTGGTCGACGGCTGCTGGCTCCTGTCCTGACCTTGCATTCGGAGAGACGCAGAACCGAGGACTGCGGCGGCGATAAAATCGCGGCGCGAAAAAGTCACGCTAGCCTCCTAGGGAAAGCTTTAAGAGCGAAACAGAATAGCATGAGGATTTTTTCGCCAGGCTGCGCAGGAGACGATTAGTGACCGTCGTCAGATGACGTAGAGTTGGCAGCGTCTGTTAGGAGGCGACGGCGAGTCCGTTTTTGCTCTGGTCGGCGCGGAAGCGCAGAAGGGCAGCGATGTTGCCGACGCGGTCGAAGTCGGGCTCATCTTTCACATAAAAGACCTCAATGTCGCGACGGATGGCCGCAGGAATAATTGCCTCACAGACGTCTTCCAGCTCTCGCGTGCTCCGGCCGCAAA